>CAMFZN010000008.1 GCA_946006945.1 uncultured Clostridia bacterium
GAAGATACTTGGAGGGCAGCCTCCTGGCAAAATAGGACGTCGCCGGTTTTTTATTTATTAGAATCCGGTATATATGGCAAGGAGGATACACCTGTACCCATCCCGAACACAGAAGTTAAGCTCCTTAGCGCAGAAGGTACTTGGAGGGCAGCCTCCCGGGAGAATATGACTATGCCGGTTATAACTAAAGAGAATCCATTAATGACACTATGCATTATGGGTTCTCTTTTTTGTTCATCATAATAATACATTGTGTTAATAACTCCTTTTGTGGAAGTGGTATTCTTGTGTTAGAATGATAAAGAACAAAGAATTGGATGGTAGTTATTATGAAATTTAAACTGGGATTTGGAACAGGCTTTAAGGATATTGAGATACCCGATAAGAATGTTATCAATGTTCTTGGCGCAAATGACATAGAGATTGAATATAGAGGAAATGATGCTGTTTTGCATGCATTAGATAATCCGATTGCATCAGCAAGACTTTCAGAAAAGGTTAAAGCGGGGCATAAGGTTGTTATTCTAACCAGCGACATTTCCAGACCTATGCCTACCTACGAGGTTTTGCCTCCGATTCTCGATGAGCTTTATTCGGCTGGAGTGAAGCCTTCGGATATCACTCTTGTTTTTGCATGCGGAAGTCACAGACATCATAGTGAGACTGAGATGAGAAAGCTGGCAGGAGACAGGGCGTGGAACGAGATTAGATGTGTTGATTCCGATCCTGATGACTGCATCAATTTCGGGTATACTAAGCATGGAACTCCTGTTGACATAACAAGAGTTGTAGCGCAGGCTGATTTCAGGATATGTCTGGGTAATATTGAATATCATTATTTTGCGGGCTATTCCGGTGGGGCGAAGGCACTAATGCCTGGATGCTCGACTCCGGCTGCCATTTCTTATAATCACGCAATGATGGTTGATCCAAGATGCCATGCAGGAAATATTGATGATAATCCTCTGCGTGCAGACCTTGAGGAGGCGGCTTCTCTTTGCGGAATCGATTACATTGTTAACGTTGTTCTTGATGAAGACAAGAAGATAGTTTATGCCTGCGCGGGAGATTATATTGAAGCTCACAGAGAGGGCTGCAGATTTCTCGACAGGATGTACAAGATCAGAATTGACCGAAAGGCTGATATAGTTATTGCAGCCAACAGCGGAGCGCCTAAGGATGCAACCCTTTACCAGACACAGAAGGCACTGGATAATGCCAAGCATGCGGTTAGGGATGGAGGAACAGTCATTCTTGTCGGTGCCTGTAATGAGGGCCTTGGGTCGAAGGTTTTTGAAGAATGGATGTATGAGGCAAGGAAACCGGAGGATCTGGTCGAAAGGCTTAAGAAGGAGTTTAAGCTTGGAGGGCATAAGGCCTGTGCAATAGCGCTTATTATGAGATATGCAGACATCAAGCTGGTATCAGAGCTTGATGATGAATGTGTCAGAGCCTGCTTCATGGAGCCATATGAATGCCTTGAGGCAGCATTCTATGATGCAATGGAGCGTTATGGAGAAGATGCGTCGGTAATCGTTATGCCTTATGGAGGCGTAACCTTGCCGATTTGTGATTCGGGAGTAGCAGATGTTTTTGAATGATTTATCGGTAGGCAAAAGTGCGAAAATAGTCGGTGTCGGGGGTGAAGGCGCCCTCAGACAGCATTTCCTTGATATGGGAGTGATTCCGGGAGCCGAGGTTACAGTGATAAAGCTTGCTCCCCTAGGAGATCCGATGGAGCTCCAGATACATGGATATGAGCTTTCTATCAGAATGGACGATGCGGCTAAGATAGAGATAGAGGAGATAACATCGAGAAGCAGGTCTCATGTATTTCCTGAAAGAATAGGTCTTAGTGAGCATCCGGGAATAGGCGAAGAGGGACGATACCACATAGAGGCAGAGGCTGATCCTCTTCCGGAGGGAGCAAGACTTTCTTTTGCACTTGTAGGCAATCAGAACTGCGGAAAGACGACTCTCTTTAATGCTCTTACAGGCTCAAACCAGCATGTGGGAAATTTCCCGGGTGTGACGGTAGACAGAAAGTCGGGATCTATCAAGGGTTATCCCGAGACATTACTGACCGATCTTCCGGGAATCTATTCCATGTCTCCGTACAGCATCGAAGAAATTGTTTCGAGAAACTATGTTCTAGATGAGCATCCGACGGCTATTATCAACATTCTGGATGCGACAAATATTGCAAGAAATCTGTATCTTACGATGCAGCTTCTTGAGCTTGGAATACCGATGGTTATCGCACTAAACATGATGGATGAGGTGTATGGCAACGGAGGAAGTATTGATATTAATGCTCTTGAAGAGGAGCTTGGTGTGCCGGTCGTTCCGATTTCTGCGAGCAAGGGCGAGGGAATAGAGGAGCTTGTAGGCCATGCAATTCATATCGCGAGAAACAGAGAGAAGCCTAGAGTAAGGGATTTCTGCGATAAGGAGGATAATAGCGGTGCAGTGCACAGATGCATCCACAGCATACTACATCTTTTCGAGGACCATGCGCAGTCGGAGTCGATTCCGCTGAGATTTGCAGCAACTAAGGCAATCGAAGGTGATGAGTTAATCATCGATAGACTGAAGCTTGACAATAATGAGAAGGATACTCTAGAGCATATAGTCGTTCAGATGGAGAAGGAAAGGGGACTCGACAGGAGCGCAGCGATAGCCGACATGCGTTTTGAGTTCATAGAGAAGCTCTGTGAGAAGACTGTTGTTAAGCCAAGACAGAGTAAGGAGAAGCTTCGAAGCGAACGAATAGACAGAATCCTGACAGGCAAATACACGGCAATACCGGCTTTTGTTATTATCATGATGACGACGTTCTTTCTTACATTTAATGTAATTGGAGCATATTTTCAGAGTCTCCTTGAGTCTTTAATCGGCAGCGCAGGCTCATGGCTTAACGGGGTAATGACAGCTGCTGATGTAAATCCTGTAATCCACAGTCTGGTTATGGACGGTGTGATAACAGGTGTTGGAAGTGTTGTAAGCTTCCTCCCGATTATAGTAACCCTGTTTTTCTTCCTTTCTGTAATGGAAGACAGTGGGTATATTGCGAGGGTTGCGTTCGTTATGGATAAGCTGCTCAGAAAAATCGGACTTTCGGGCAAAAGCATAGTTCCACTTCTGATAGGCTTTGGATGCACAGTTCCTGCAGTAATGGCAACGAGAACACTTCCGAGCATGAGAGACAGAAAACTCACGGTTCTTCTGACTCCATTTATGAGCTGCACAGCCAAACTCCCGATTTATGCGTTTTTCGTAAACGCATTTTTCCCCGGAAGAGGCGGCTTAATTATGACAGGCTTGTATGTTTTGAGTATAATAATAGGCATAGGATTAGCTTTTGTCAGCCAGAGAACTGTATTCAAGGGCGGTGCTGCACCATTTGTTATGGAGCTTCCTAATTACAGATTGCCAGGAGCATCAAACGTGGTAAGGCTGCTGTGGGAGAAGGCCAAGGACTTCCTTCAGAGAGCGTTTTCTGTAATCCTGATTGCTTCAATAATTGTGTGGTTCCTGCAGAGCTTTGATACCCACCTCAACCTGGTAAGTGATTCGTCTGACAGCATTCTTGCTCTGATATCCTCAGGGCTTGCCGGAATCATGGCACCGATAGGTCTCGGTGACTGGAGAATATGTACTGCTCTAATCTCTGGATTTATGGCCAAAGAATCTGTTGTATCAACACTGCAGGTTCTCGTAGCAGGTAACATTACACAGCTGCTCGTACCAAAGGCGGCAGCAAGCATGCTGGTTTTCAGTCTTCTCTATACACCTTGTGTAGCCGCAGTTGCTTCAATACGAAGGGAGCTCGGAACCAGATGGGCGGCAGGTGTTGTAGTATGGCAGTGCGTAATTGCCTGGATAGCAGCATGGATCTGCTGGCATATATAGGGCGGAATCATATTGAAATTGTTTGACAAGAATATTCTAATAATATATAATCCTTAATAGGATAACATATCAATAAGAAAATGAGGTGTTGTTCTTGAACCAGTCTAGAATGTGCAAAACAAGAAATACAGTGCAGAGAGCACTGATTCTCGAAACCGTAAGAGACCTGAAGTCTCATGTTTCGGCTGATGAGGTTCATGCAATCGTCAGCAGAACACATCCTACAATAAGCAGGGGAACGGTATACAGGAATCTTAGCAAGCTCGCTCAGGAGGGTGTGATTGCGAAGCATTCCATGCCTAACGGACCTGATAGATTTGATTACAATGTCAGCAATCATTATCATGCAGTATGTGAGAATTGCGGCAAGATAGTTGATATTGAAATGAGCTGTCTTGATGGAATCGAGAATAAGGTAGATAATACTCATGGTTACAGCCTTAGTGGCTTTGACCTTGTATTTAAGGGCTTATGCCCGGATTGTATGGCTAAAGGAGGTAAAGATAATGGCTAACAAGTATGCAGGAACACAGACAGAGAAGAATCTTTGGGCGGCTTTCGCAGGGGAGTCAGAAGCAAGAAACAAGTACACTTACTTCGCTTCAAAGGCTAAGAAGGAAGGATTTGAGCAGATCAGTGCACTTTTCCTTAAGACTGCTGAGAATGAGAAAGAGCATGCTAAGCTCTGGTTTAAGGAACTTGAGGAGCTTGGAGATACTGCGCAGAATCTTCTTTCTGCAGCTGAGGGAGAGAACTACGAGTGGACTGACATGTACGAAGGCTTTGCAAAGACTGCTGAAGAGGAGGGTTTCCCTGTTCTTGCTGCAAAGTTTAGACTCGTAGCTGCAATCGAGAAGCACCACGAGGAAAGATACAGAGCACTTCTCAAGAATGTTGAGACTGCACAGGTATTCGAGAAGAGCGAGGTTAAGGTATGGGAGTGCAGAAACTGTGGTCATATCATCGTTGGCACTGCTGCACCTGAAGTATGCCCAACATGTGCTCATCCAAAGAGCTACTTCGAGCTTCACGCAGAGAATTATTAGAAATAATGATGAAGACAATTCTTCATTCTACAGGGGCTCCCGCAAAGGGAGCCTTTTTGATTACAAGCATAAACGTATTTTGATTAAGATTTCACACTGTCTTGACATATTTAAGGTTGGGGTGGTTATATAATAACAAATGAATTACAGTAATTATGTGGAGGAAATCAGATGAGAAATATCAAAAGAGTACTGGCGGCTGTTCTTGCTATGGTAATGATGTCAACTTGCTTTTCTTTTGCAGCAGCCGGTGACAGATATATAGCAATTGGAGCTGACCTGACTGATTCACAGAAGGAGACTGTTCTGAAGCTTCTCGGAGTCAGCGATTTGGATTCTTATAATGTTTTCTATGTTACCAATCAGGATGAGCACAAGTATCTTGATGGACATGTTTCAGCTGCTGCAATAGGAACAAAGGCTCTCTCATCGGTTCTTATTGAAGAAAACAGCGGAAGCAGCATTAATGTTTCAATATACAATATCAATTACTGCACCGAAGGCATGTACACTAATGCGCTTGCAACAGCAGGTGTAAAGGGCGCTGATGTAGTTGTTGCTGGTCCGTATGAAATCTCAGGAACCGCAGCACTTGTCGGAACCATTAAGCTGTATGAGAAGATGACAGGCGAAGCAGTATCTGATGAGGTTATTGAGGGAAGTGTAGAGGAGCTTACTACAACAGGAGATATTGGCGAAGAAATCGGCAACAAGGAGGCGGTCGAGCAGATTGTTGCTTCTGTAAAGGAGGAACTTGCTGATAACCCTGACATGTCGGAGGGTGAGCTTGTTGAAGAGATAAGGGATGCAGCAGAAGATGCCGGCATCAGTCTCTCAGAGGAGAATATCAACAAGATAAAGTCAATGCTCCAGAAGCTTCAGAGTCTTGACATTGACTGGAGCAATGTAAAGAAGCAGTCAGAGTCGTTCCTTAATAACATTGGATCAATTGTTAATACAGACAAAGCAAAAGGTTTCTTCAGCAAGATTGCAGAGTGGATCAGATCATTCTTCTAGCTGAAAGTTAGGTTCTGTATCATGGTGATGGGAAGGGATGTGAGTACTCTATGAATGTGCTGATAAGCGGCGGATCTCGGGGAATAGGAGCTGAGGCAGTGAGAACTTTTGCAAGCAAGGGTAATCGAGTTGTCTTTTATTACAGCAAGTCTGATCAGGCTGCTGCTGAGCTTGCCTATGAAACCGGAGCGGTGGCAATAAAGTGCGATGTCTCGGATTATGAGTCCGTTAAGAAAGCAGGATACCAGGCACTTGAAGAGCTCGGAGGAAGGCTTGATGTACTGATACTAAATGCTGGAATATCAGATATCAATCTTGTAACGGACATAGGATATGAGAGATGGAACAGTATAGTGAACACGAATCTGAACAGTGCATTCTACTGCATCGATTCGCTTCTTCCAACAATGATATCTGAGCACTCAGGATCAATAATTACCGTGTCTTCAATGTGGGGACAGGTGGGGGCTTCATGTGAGGTAGCCTATTCAGCATCAAAGGCAGGGCTTATCGGGTTTACGAAGGCTCTCGCTAAGGAGGTTGGACCATCGGGAATCAGGGTGAATTGCATAGCACCAGGAATGATTGATACAGCGATGAACAATGAGATATCAGATGAAATTGTCAAGGAGATTGAGGATGAGACCCCTCTTGGAAGAGTAGGTACTCCAGAAGATGTGGTGAGGACCATGGAATTTCTTGCAAGTCCGGATGCGTCTTTTGTAACCGGCCAGGTTATAGGGGTAAACGGAGGTCTTGTGATATAGTATATTTGTCATGCCGGCAGCAGAATCTGCCGGCTTAAATAATTGGAGGAAGAATTCATGTACAACATTGAAGACGGAGTAAAGCATATTAGAGAATTCACTGTAGGATCACAGGATGTTGATGGAAGCGGCAGGATAAGGCCATCAAGGCTTGCAGCCTATCTTCAGGAGGCTGGAGATTCGCATTTGAGATCATATGGTGTGGATTATAAGACTATGCATGATGAAGGACATCAGGCGTTTATTGTGTCCAGATTCACAGTTGAATATATCACAGATGTTATGCAGTACGATAAAATAAAGGTAAGAACCTGGTTTGATGAGGGAAAGGGGGTAAACTATCCCAGAAGCTATGATGCTCTGGTGGATGGAAAGCCTGCTGTCAGAGCTTACAGTAACTGGGGCCTTATTGATCTGGAAAGCGGAAGATTCGTAAGATTCTCAGATTATATATATTCCAATGGACCCTTCGAGCCAAATGTTGAGCTTGAGATGCCGGAGCGCTTCAGGATACCAAAGGAACTTGAGCTTGAGCCTGTATTCAGTTTCGATGTGAGACACTCCATGACCGATATGAACAATCACATGAACAATGTTATGTATATCGATCCGATGTGGGATGCTATTCCGGATGTTGAGAGCAGAAGAATAGGCTCATTCAGCATCAGATTTGTGCATGAGTCACTTCTTGGTGACAGGCTTACTGTCCTAAGAAGTGAACTCATCAGTGAGGATGGAAGAGATGTTATTTACTTCAGAATCGTATCAGGTGATGAGATAAGGGCAGAGGGAAGATGGACCGTCAGATAGAATCAAATCAGCTTTATGATTGAATACGTAACGGAATCAATATTTCGTATGGGAGGATTGCCCACGCACAACATATTGTGCGTGGGCAGTTTTTTATTATCTGATTTTGAAGTGAAAGTGGGGGAATGGAATCAAAAGTGGGGAGAAAAAACAATATTAACTCTATTTTATTTGAAAAATGGAGAGTTGTGGAGTAAAATGGGGATACTTAAATGGAGTGGTGTCTCCGTATGTTCTATCGTATGTTGAGGTAATTGATGTTTACAGGTACTTATCAAAACACGCTTGATAATAAGTACAGGATGATTATTCCTGCTAAGTACCGCGACCGTCTTGGTGGCAGGTGCATGCTTACTCGTGGTTTTGACAGATGTCTGTATATCTATTCAATGGAAGAATGGGACACACTGGTTGGAAAAATCAGAGAACTCAAACAGTCAGATAGAGATGTAAGAAAATTCATTAGAGAGTTTTTCTCTAATACTGAAGAGTGCACTCTCGATTCTCAGGGCAGAATCCTTATTCCTGCCAATCTGAGAGAATATGCCGGAATCACAAAGAATCTTGTCACGAAAGGCGCAATGGATAAGATTGAAATCTGGAGTGCTGAGGTTCTTGACGATCCTGAGGGTGAGAACATGATGGACAATGAAGAGTTCGTCAGAAAGCTGGATATGTATAACCTGTAGCAGAGATATCTGCCAAAGCTGATATGGAGGAGCATCTATGAAATTTGAACATGTACCGGTTCTATATAATGAGGTGATGGATGCGCTTGATATTAAGGCGGATGGAATTTATGTTGATGGCACTCTCGGTGGTGGAGGCCATTCATCAGGAATATGCGAAAGACTGTCAGAGAAAGGAACACTTATAGGTGTTGACAGAGATACAGCAGCTCTCGAGGCAGCAGGAGAGAGACTCAAGGATTACGCATGCCAAAGGGTGTATCTGCATACCAATTACAGCGATGTTGAGGCAATAAAGGAGGCCGCAGGCGGAAAGGTTGACGGAATACTGCTGGATCTTGGAGTGTCCTCGTTCCAGCTGGATACGGCAGAAAGAGGCTTCTCGTATATGCATGATGCACCCATGGATATGAGGATGAATGAGGATGACGCATTCACAGCCTACCAGGTGGTTAACGAGTACAGCGAGCAGGAGCTTGCAAGAATAATAAAGGAGTACGGTGAGGAAAAATGGGCATCAAGGATTGCCAAATTCATCGTATCCGAAAGAAAGCTAAAGCCGGTTGAGACTACGGGGGAGCTTGTTGAAATAATCAAGAAGGCCATCCCGGCAGCCGCAAGAAGAGAGGGGCCACATCCAGCCAAGAGAACCTTTCAGGCTATACGTATCGAGGTAAACGCAGAGCTTGAGCACCTAAAGAGAGCTCTCGATACTCTTCCGGATATTCTGGCTCCGGGAGGACGCCTTGCAATTATCACATTCCATTCTCTTGAGGACAGAATGGTTAAGGTGGCTTTTGACAAAAGGCTTAATCCATGTACTTGTCCGAAGGAATTCCCGGTATGTGTCTGCGGTAAGGTAGCAGATGTAAAGAAGATAACAAGAAAGCCTCTTGTGGCGGGAGAGAAAGAGCTGGACGTTAATCCAAGATCAAGAAGCGCAAAATTAAGAGTAATAGAAAAGCTTTAGCAAGCTCTACATGTTGACTGGAGCTTTTCGGAGGATGCAGATTAATGAACGGATACTACAACACCGGATACTATAATATGAATACAGCAGGAACAGCAACAGCTGCTCGCCGTACAGGTAAGACTGGAAGAGTAAGCAGAGCTGTAAGAAGAAACAGGAGAACCATAGCATTTGTAGTAAGCATGGTCCTTTGTGTTTTCATGATTGTCTATCTTTCATGCATAGCTTCACAGATTCAGGCAAAAAATAACGATCTCGAGGAGCAGAACAAATACCTTGAGGCGGAGATAGATTCTCTCAGCAATGAAATAACTGATGAAACTACTCTTGATAAGCTAGAGAAGACTGCATCCAAGAAATACGGGATGGTGTATCCTAACAGTAGCAACTATGTCAAAATCAAGGATGACAGCAAGACGAGCAGAAATCTTGCCAATGAGATAAAGGATGAAGTATACGGATAACAAGATTACCACCTGTCAGGCGGAGGGCAGGTGGTTTTGCTTTTTTCTTCATATTTCTCCTAATAAACACATTACATGGTAGAGCTTCATTTGATATAGACACAGAATATAGTATAATATTATGTAGTTTTTTTAACGGCAGGAGCAGATGAGCAAAAAGAGTAAGAATAGAGGCGCGGTTTCAAGGATAATCGATGATGTATTCATCGAGGACGAAATTGTACAGCTTCCGGTTAAGAATATCAATAAGGTAAGGCTTACGGTCGGTGCAGGAGCACTTCTGCTGCTGATGGTTTTGTTGTGCTTCAGACTGGGATACTGGCAGGTTGTCAAATCAGATGAACTGAAGATTAAAGCTGCATCGATGCAGACTGTAGATACGGAGATAGATGCCCAAAGAGGAACTATATACGATACAAATGAAAATGTTCTAGCCAAGTCCATAACAGAGTATGAGCTGTATGGATATACACAGACTATTTATAAGGACAAGAGTCTTAGCTCAGCTGATAAGGAGAAGGCGGCTGATGAGCTTGCGAAGCTTGCAGGAATAAGTGTCAAGGCTGCCGTGAAGAGACTCAACTCGGATGAAAACCTTGTTTTGCTTGCAGATGGCCTGTCTCAGAAGGATATTGCGGCAGCAAGAAAACTCTGGGGTGACAGCATTGTTGTTAAGACACAGGTGTCAAGGTACTATCCTAACAAGGATTTTGCTGCACAGGTTCTTGGAAGTGTCAACTCAGAAAACAGTGGAAGAACAGGACTCGAATATGAATATAACAGCGTGCTTGCCGGTGTTAAGGGAAGGACAGTAAAGACCACCGACAGAAACGGTAATGCTGTCTCGAACGGAAGCAGGAAATACTACCAGCCTCAGGATGGAAGCAGCATAGTGACAACTCTGGATTCAGTTATTCAGAACTATGTTGAGGAGGCTCTTGAGAAGGGAATGCAGAGAACCGGTGTAGAGAAGATTACCTGCATCGTAATGGATCCTAAGTCCGGAGATGTTCTTGCAGTAGCGGCAACGCCGGATTATGACCCTAATACACCAAATGAGCCTGCTTCTGAAACAGAGAAGAAGGCTTTTGAGAAGATGAGTCTTAAGCAGAAGAATGATTATCTAAGCAACATGTGGACGATTGATGCGATAGGCAAGATATACGAGCCGGGCTCTACATTCAAGCTTATAACTGCGGCAGCGGCGCTTGAGACCAATCACGCAACGATGAATACAACATACTACTGTCCGGGATACATTGACGTAAACGGCACTAAGGTGAGATGCCTGTTCCATCACGGGACACAGAACCTGAAGGTAGCCGTAGGTAATTCCTGTAACCCGGCTCTTGCCAGAGCAGCACTTGATATGGGTGCATCGTGCTTCTATAACTATATTGACCTGTTTGGTTTCAATGAGAAGACAGATATCGACCTGCCTGGCGAGACAAATTCTATAGTTAAAGATCCTTCGACACTGGGCTCTGTTGACCTTGCAACAACAGGATTCGGACATGGAATTGCAGTAACCCCTATGCAGGTTCTTTGCGCTGTTAACAGCTTCGGCAATGACGGAATCATGATGAAGCCTAAGCTTGTAAAGAGAATAGTTAATTCAGATGGAAAGACTGAGAAGACTTACGAGGATACAGAGGTAAGAAGAGTAGTGTCATCTGAAACAGCTGAGCAGATGCGTGAGATAATGGAGTACTACGTATCTGATGCCGGAGGTGATCAGGCATATATTGCAGGATACAGGATTGGCGGTAAAACGGGAACTGCCAACATTGCATCCGGCGGTGGCTACTCAAGCGCAACAGATACTTCATTTGTTGCAATGGCCCCTATGGATGATCCTGTAATATCAATGATAGTCATTGTTCACAAGCCTACGAAGGTAAAGTACGGTAACAATACAGCCGGTCCGATTATCAAAGATATTATGGGCAAGTCTCTTGTATATCTCGGTGTTGAGAAGAAGTATACAAGTGCGGAGAAGGCAACACATAACAAGAACATGGTGACTGTTCCTGATGTTACGGGAATAGACAGCAAGAAGGCGATTGAGAAGCTTAAGAGCAGCAAACTTGGATACAAGGTTATGCCGGAAAGCAGCAGTAACGAATCGTTCGTTGTCCAGGATCAGTATCCAAAGGCAGGCTCGAAGACGAGCAAAAACAGCAAGGTCTACATATACAGTGAATAGCATTAAAGGGAGGTTCTATCAATGAAGGCACTAAGCATGGAATATGTTGCAGAGGCGACCGGTTATCCGATTTATGCTAACGGATCCGAAGATATGATTACCTCGGTCGCGATTGACTCAAGGCAGGCCGGAGAGGGAACCTTGTTTTTCTGCATTATCGGTGCAAGGACAGATGCCCACGTTTTTCTTGATGACGTGAGAAGGAGCGGCTGCAGAAACGTTGTTGTCTCGGACAGCATGTGGGCCGAGAGGATGAAGGCTGCAGGAGATATGAACGTTCTGCTCGTAGAGGATACAACTTCCGCACTTATGCAGCTTGCGAGAAGATATATGGATGACTGGCCGGAGCTTAAGAAAATTGCAGTAACAGGAAGTGTAGGAAAGACAAGCACAAAAGAATTCATTTATAGTGTTCTTGCAAGCAGATACAAGACAGGCAAAACTCCGGGCAATCTAAACAGTGCCTGGGGAATACCGCTCACCGTATTCAGCTTCGATGAAGACATCGAGGCAGCAGTGATTGAGATCGGACTTGGATACGGACCGGATATGGCGGAGCTTGTTGACATAGTGAAGCCTGATGCGGCTGTTGTAACAACCATCGGATCTTCTCATATGGAGGTATTCGGGACGCAGGATAAGCTTATTGATGCCAAGCTTAGGATTACATCAGGCTTTGGTGAGGAGAATGCGCTTTTTGCATATGAGGGATGCAGGTATTTGAGCAGAACCTCAATAAGAGAACATACCTCGGGTGATTTTGAAATTGTGACAATTGGTGAAGAAGGCTCGGCTGATTACAGGATAAGCGAGATTTGCGACAGGGGTATTGATGGTGTAGAATGTATGCTGACCTCGGGGGCAAGAAGCATCAGACTCAAGCTTCCGGTAATAGGAAAGCATAATCTTGCTAATGCTGCTCTTGCAGTAGCTGCTGGAGAATTCATGGGAGTCGATATGGAGGATGGCGTAAGAGCCGTTATGAATACGGTTTTTGCGGCAGGAAGACTCGACGTACTTAAGAATGAAAGCTTTACGGTAATAAACGATACATACAATGCAAGTCCGGAATCAATGAAGGCAGGACTTGATATCCTTTCAAGAAGTGAGGCTTCAAGAAGAGTTGCAATACTTGGAGACATGGGGGAGCTTGGTGAGAGAAGCCTTGAGATGCATAGAGAGGTCGGAGAGCATGCAGCGAACGCGGGAATAGATCTTCTTGTCACAATAGGATCAAAGAGCACCGAGGCTGCAGAGGGATATATACACAATGGCGGAAGGATGGCTGTATGCTGTGAGAGCAAGGCTGCTGCTATTGAGGTACTGCCGAAACTGCTTGAGCCTGGGGATGTAATAATTGTCAAGGCTTCAAGAGCAATGGGGCTCGAGGATGTGTCTCATGCGATAATCGAGAGAATGCAATAACGAAAACAATAACCAGTGGGGGTGTATTTAGAAATGATAAGCTTACATAATCCCGGAATAAACATGCTGATTGCCTTTGTTGTAACTGCTGCTGCAACAGGCCTGCTGATTCCATATCTTAAGAAGAATCAGTTCGGTCAGTACATAAGAGAAGAGGGCCCGAAGGCACATCTTAGCAAGGCAGGAACACCGACTATGGGAGGAATTGCAATTGTAATCGGAGTAACTGCAGCGATACTGTTAAGTGGCGGAATTACTAAGGATAAGATTATAATACTTCTTTCAATGTATGCTTTCGGAATAATAGGATTCATAGATGACTATAACAAGATAGCAAAGAAGGAAAACGAGGGTCTGACACCTAAGCAGAAAATCCTGATTCAGCTTGTGTTCGGAGTGGTTATCGGAGCGTATATGATGATTACTTCGGGAACGGAGGTCTTTATTCCTTTCTTCAAGGTATACGTAAACTTCGGAATTCTATACATTCCTTTTGTAGTCTTTGTTGAGGTTGCGATGGCCAACGCGGTAAATCTTACTGACGGTCTTGATGGACTGGCATCTAGCACAACAGCAATTGCAACACTGACATTTGCTGCGCTTGGGGTAAGGGTTTCTGCATTCGCTAACAGCAGCATGGTAACAGGTGCATCAGCCCTGATAGGAGCGCTTCTTGGCTTTCTTGTATTCAATAAATATCCTGCAAAGATATTTATGGGTGATACAGGATCAATGGCTCTTGGGGGATGTCTGACAGCAATAGCGATTGTAGGGCATCTTGAGTTTCTGCTTCCAATCGCAGGCCTGATATTTGTAATTGAAGCTCTTTCAGTAATAATTCAGGTAACATATTTCAGAAAGACAGGAGGCAAGAGATTCTTCAGGATGGCTCCTATACATCACCATTTTGAGCTTGGTGGGCTTAAGGAGACTCAGGTTGTATTCAGATTCTGTCTGTTTACTGCAGTGTGCTCATTTATCGCATATCTTGCAGCATGCTAGGAGGTTGGTTTGATGTCAATGTCAGATTCATATATTGATGAATTAAAAAACAAAAGGGTTCTTGTTGTCGGAATGGGCAAATCAGGCAAGGCGGCTGTCAGAGCACTCCATGAGACCGGAAGCATAGTCTCGTGCATGGACAGCAGCTCTCTTTGCAAGCTCTCGAATGATATCAAGGATTACATGGCTATAAACAGGCTGAAGGTTTATCTCGGAGGAGAGGAGCCTAAGTCATATGCCGGCTTCGATATGATAGTTCTTAGCCCTGGTGTTCCGACTGACAGTCACTTCGTGAAAAAGGCAAGGAAGGCAGGCTGTGAGATTATCGGGGAACTAGAGCTTGCATACAGGCTGTCAAAGGGGACTTATGCCGCAATAACAGGAACAAATGGAAAGACTACAACAACTGCTCTTGTTGGAGAAATCTTTGAGGCTGCAGGGCTTAGAACATCGGTTGTAGGAAACATAGGAAATCCGGTAATCACCGCTGCATTAGAAAGCAGAGATGGTGAGTCAGATATGAATTTTGTTGCAGAGGTTTCGAGCTTTCAGCTTGAGACAACAAACAGATTCAAGCCAAAGGTTGCTGCAATTCTGAACCTTACGCCAGATCATTTGAACAGACATCACACAATGAAAGCCTATGGAGATGCAAAGGCAAGAATAACTGCATGCCAGGACGAAAGTGATTATCTGATAGTTAATCACGATGATCCTGAAGCTGAGCGTCTCTCGAAGAGAAGCAGAGCTTCTGTTATTCCATTCTCAAGAAAAGAGAAGATGGAAAGGGGTGCATATCTTGAAGATGGCGTGCTGATGATACATGAACCTCCTAAGGAGCCTGTAGCGATATGCAGAGCTGACGAGCTTAGAATAATTGGAGATCACAACATAGAGAATGCGCTTGCAGCTGCTGCTATCAGCTATTATTACGGTATAGAGCCGGAGATTATTGGAAATGCAATAAGAGACTTTGGCGGAGTAGAGCATAGAATTGAGTTCACAGAAGAAATAGACGGTGTATCATACTACAACGATTCTAAGGGAACGAACGTAGATGCAGCTGTCATCGCTCTCAAGGCTCTTAAGGACAGAATAATACTCATAGCAGGAGGAGACGGAAAGGCTCAGGATTTCACCGAGCTTGCAGAGGCGCTTCCCGGAAGGGTCAAGGCTCTTGTTCTCCTTGGAAGAGATGCACATATAATTGAAGATGCTGCAAGAGAGGCGGGCTTTACCGAAATATACAATGAGGCAGATATGGAAGGCTGCGTTTCAAGAGCATCAGAGCTTGCTTCGGAGGGGGATAAAGTTCTCCTTTCGCCAGCCTGTGCAAGCTGGGATATGTATCCAAGCTATGAGGTAAGAGGAAGACATTTCAAGGATTGCGTACGAAATCTTAAGAAGGACTAGTTCGCATAATTAAGTAAGGCAGTACAGTCAGGATAAGGAGCATATGAAGTTTTCCAGAAAAAAGTCTTCTCGCAGTAAACCAAAGAAGACCGGTGAAAAAAACTTAATAAGGGATAGAGTCCATACAGGGCTTATCGGAAGGCTGCTTAATTGGGCTAAGGTGCCTTTTGCTGAATGTAACAGAAGGATTGTTATTACTGTTATTGCCTTGACATGCTTTGGAATAGTAATGGTATTCAGCGCCGGCTTCTATTCGGCAGTAAGTGTTGAGAATTCAGACCCTTATCAGCTGCTGAAGAAACAGACTTTTTTCGCACTGACAGGCTTCGGTCTGCTTATTGCAGCGGCAAACTATGATTATCACAAATACAGCAGGAGAGGGAATATGATAGCCGCATTTTCTCTTTTTCTTCTTTTGCTGCTATTCACGCCGCTTGGTGTTAAGGTTAACGGAGCAACGAGGTGGCTATATCTCGGAATGCGAATTACTCCGAGTGAAATCAGCAAGGTGTGCATGATTCTGTGGACTGCGGTGTATTTTGCCCGCTATCCCGGCGCTTCGAGAAGATGGAGGAACAACGGACTTCTGACTGTGCTGATTATGATGGTAATTCATGCGGGGCTGATAATGTGGCAGCCTAACCTGTCTACGGCTATCGTAGTATGCGCGATTATGGCGGCCATTGCAATCGTTGCGGGAATGAATCTCGGATATATAGGTGGAATCGCGGGCGTCGGAGTACTTGGAACAGTGGCAATCCTTACTTTTGGCAAAAATACTCACTGGTACTCAAGAATCACCAGCTTTCTCGATCCTTTCGCAGATTCTCAGGGCAGCGGATATCAGGTAAGCCAGGGAATAATTGCGCTTGGTAACGGAGGCTTGACGGGACTTGGCTGGGGAAACAGTGTAGCAAAGAATCTGTATCTCCCTGAGCCTCAGAATGACTTCATACTCGCCATTATCGGCGAGGAACTTGGCTATATCAGAGTTATCATACTAATGCTGGTATACATGTATCTGATATATCAGTGTGTAATGGTGGGTCTAAAGGCAAAGGATAAGCTTGGGCTGTACATATCTACAGGTGTAACCGTAATGCTTGCACTTCATGTAATCCTTAATGTTGCAGTTGTAACCTCATCGATGCCTGCAACAGGAATTACACTTCCTTTCGTAAGCTACGGAGGAACATCGCTGTGGATGTTCATGACGGCAATGGGAGTATTGCTTAATGTATCGCGAGGGCAGAGCATGACGCCTCTTGTCAGGATTAAAGTAATGTCAGAAAAAGAAAAACGAGAAAGAAGAAAGAAGAGGAACTCATAATGAAAGTAGTTCTCACCGGAGGCTGCACCGGAGGACACATATATCCGGCGCTCGCTATTGGAGACAGATTCAGAGCCGCATCGGACAGCAATGAGGTGATATACATTGCCCATCAGTATGGCCTTGAGACCAGAATAGTACCTGCAGCAGGCTACGAGCTTAAGATTGTAACTGCACAGTGGTTCGACAGATCAAATCCGATCAGGCTTGTAAAGACTGTACTCGAGACATTAAAGGGAAGAAGAGAGGCATATAGAATTATCAGGGAATTTAAACCGGATGTTGTTGTTTCAACAGGAAGCTTCGTATCAGTTCCTGTAGTGCTTGCTGCAGCAAAGGCAGGTATTCCTATCTACATCCACGAGCAGAATGCTTTCCCGGGAATTTCGAACAGAATGCTTTCAAGATATGCAAGAAAAGTATTTCTCGGCTTCAACGGCGGTCATGAGCATTTCAAGCAAAAGGAAAAACTCATGTATGTAGGCAATCCCGTACGAAAGGATTTCTATGACAGAAGCAGAGATGCTGACAGACAATCTCTTGGTATTCCTTCAGATGATTTCGTCATTACAGTTTTCGGCGGAAGTCTGGGGTCTAAGGCAATGAATGATATCGGCTTTGAACTGGCTAAGGAATACGCCGGTAAGGAGAATGTAACTGTTATTTGGGGAACAGGAAGAGAATACTACGACGGAGTGTCAGCTGAGCTGCAAAGCCTCGGTCTTATAGAATCACCGAACCTTAGGGTGTCTCCATACATCGATAATATGCCTGCGGTGCTTTCTGCAAGCAGCGTAGTAATATCAAGATCGGGAGCTCTTTCGGTTGCTGAAACTACAATGATTGGAAGAGCAGCCATATTTGTTCCTTCACCTAATGTTACCGCAGATCATCAATATCATAACGCTAAGGCTGTTGCTGATGTAGGTGGAGCAGTTATTGTAAGAGAAGGTGAGGACACATCGGACAAGGTTATGTGTGAGGTCAGAAGACTATATGAGAATAGAGAATTGCTTGCTGATATGGAGGTGGCCTGTCACTCAATAGCACCGGAGAGGGCGACTGAGATAATATATGAAGAGATAATGAAGGATATCGGTCAGAATTAGATTATGGACGAGGATAAGAAGCAGTATGGCCTTCCCGACGATGAGTACTATATGCTCATTGACGAGAAGATCAGAAAACGAAAGGAAGAGAGAATAGAGCGCAAAAGAAAGGAACAGAGGAAAGCCAAACAAATCCTCCTGTTTGTTGTGCTTGCGATTGGACTTGCTGCATTCTCGTTTTCGGGCTTCTTTACTGTAAGAGCTATAGAGGTTGAAGGAAACAGCTATTTTACACCGGAAGAAATCATCAACATGGGACATGCCGAAAAGGGATCAAATATAATATACAGACCCGGCAAATCTGAGATAAAAGAATACCTTGAAGCTAATCCATATATTGAATCGGCAAAGGTAAAGCGAAAGCTTCCCGGTACACTGGTGATATCTGTTAAAGAGAGAACTCAGACAGCCGCAGTTGTTTACGATGATGATTATCTGATAATTGATGAGAACGGAATTCTACTTAGAAAAACAGCTACAATGCCTAAGCTGACTATCGTGCAGGGAATAAAGGTGTCTAGAATAGAGCTTGGGCAGAAGCTTGGCTCAGAGGATTCTGCCATGATTGACAGAACGGTCGAGCTGCTGCAATCAATGATTAAAGGAGATCTGTATTATACGAGAATTGTGATGTCAGATCTTTATGTAAAGGCTTATGTATACGAGAGTCTTGTGTGTAAGGGAACGTCTGATATGCTTGTTGAAGCTATGGATAGCGGAAGGCTGCATAAGGTGCTGGAAGATCTGTTCTCAAAGAATATCAAGAGAGGAACGATTACAATCAGTGAGGATGGTTATGCCTCTTTTGTTCCTTCGCTTGACTAATTATGATGAAAATTATAGTATAATGTGATATTATTGAATATATATATTTT
Source organism: uncultured Clostridia bacterium (assembly GCA_946006945.1). Lineage (GTDB taxonomy): Bacteria > Bacillota > Clostridia > Peptostreptococcales > Anaerovoracaceae > Crickella. The sequence continues at coordinate 19,036 of CAMFZN010000008.1, forward strand.
TGAGGAGGTCTACAAGATGGAATTTGTTTCAGATTTCGTTGCCGAGCAGGAAAATGCCGCAATTATTAAGGTTGTCGGTGTTGGTGGCGGTGGATGCAACGCTGTTAACCGAATGGTTGATGCTGGACTCCAGGGAGTGACATTTATTGCTGTTAATACAGATAGACAGGCTCTGTCAAGATGCAAGGCAGAGGTAAAGATACAGATAGGAGAGAAGATTTCAGGAGGCAGAGGTGCCGGAGCTAACCCAGAGGTTGGACAGAAGGCTGCTGAGGAGTCGATTGATGAGCTCAAATCACATCTTCAGGGTGCTGATATGATTTTCATCACTGCCGGTATGGGCGGTGGAACAGGAACAGGAGCTGCTCCTATTATAGCCAAGACCGCAATGGATCTTGGTGCTCTTACTGTTGCCGTTGTTACTAAGCCATTCACATTCGAGGGCAAGAAGAGATGGAACAGAGCAGCGAAGGGTATTCAGTATCTTTCCAATTTCGTAGACTCACTGGTTGTTATTCCTAATGATAAGCTTATTGATACCTCAGAGAGGAACACATCAATGCTTCAGGCATTTGCAATGGCAGACGATGTTCTGAGACAGGGTGTTCAGGGAATAAGTGATCTTATCTCAGAATACGGACTTGTTAATGTGGACTTTGCCGACGTTAAGACAGTAATGGAGGGCAGAGGAATCGCTCATATGGGTGTTGGAACAGGAACAGGAGAGAACAAGGTTGAGGAGGCAGTTAAGAATGCCATCGATTCACCACTTCTTGAGACAACAATTAACGGTGCTAAGTCAATTCTCCTCTACGTATCAGGTGGATATGACATGGGAATGCTTGACATCTCCAACATTGCAGAGCAGATTCAGGAAGAGGCAGATCCTGATGCCAACATCATCTTCGGCGCTACAGTAAGCGAGGATATGGAGGATCGCGTATCTGTTACAATTATCGCAACAGACTTCTCAACTTCAGGAGTTGACCCTATTGCATCTGAGATGGAGGCAATAAAGGTGCCTGCAATGAAGGGAAAGCCTGTTGAGCTTGAGGGAGGCCTGTCAGGCGTTGAGATGGATCTTCACTCAATCCTTGAGAATGACACTGAAGATAAGCACAGCACACTTAATTTCGATGTGCCTGATTTCCTTAGATAAGACATGTCCATTAGGATAGAAGCGGCAGACAACAAGAAGCTCAAGCTGATAAGAAAGCTAAGCAGCAGAAAACACAGGGATGCCCTCGGCAAGTATGTTATCGAGGGTATCAACCTTGTTGAGGAGGCTGTTCTTAAGGACGCAAAGATAGATTATATAGTTGCTTCTGATGATTTTGCATCATCAAGGCTGGATTTCATCTCTGAGCGTGCTGATGGGTTCTATGTTGTGGACAGGAACTTATACGAGAAGATTTCTGATGCGGAGAATGGCTCTGGAATTCTTGCAGTTGTAAGCAGAGATTACGATGAGAATTCTGTCCTGACATCAATTGAGAGAACGGATAATGTTCTTGTTCTTGACAGGGTTCAGGACCCCGGCAATATGGGAACCATGATAAGAACGGCAGTAGCTGCAGGATATAAGGCAGTGATGCTTATCAAGGGATGTGCTGATATTTATTCGCCAAAGGTGCTCAGAGCAACGGCAGGGATGATTTTTGACCTTCCTGTATTGTTTGCTGAGGATGCCGGCAGTGCTGTTGATATTCTGCACAGCTTAGGGCTTAAGGTTTTCGTCACTGAGCCTGAGGCGGAGCTTGCATATTATGAAACTGATCTTTCCAGAGGGGCTGCACTTGTGATAGGTAACGAGGGCAGAGGTGTATCGGAGGAGCTTGCAGCTCTTGCTGATGAGAGAATTACTCTGCCAATGGAGGGATCTGTTGAGTCGCTTAATGCGGCAGTTGCAGCAGCAATACTGATGTATGAAAGAGTCAGAAGATAAAACTAGAGAGGTAATCAAATGGAAAAATGCAGAGCTGATGTTGAAATCTGCGGCACAAGCTATGTGCTCTCAGGAGAAAAAAGCGAAGAGAAGATCAGAGAGATCGCGAAGTTCGTCGATGAAGAGCTAAGACGAACAAGCAGAGCTTTGAACAGCAATCCTAACTTCAAATCCGCTGTTCTTACTGCAATTAATATTGCTGAGAAGCTTATGGATAACAACGATATGCTTCTCAAGCTTCAGACAGAGAATTACCAGCTTGATAATGATGTTAAGCATTATATCTCAATGTGGGAGAATGCTAAGAGACAGGTAACAGATCTCAAGGAGAAGATGTCTACTGAGTATGACAAGCAGTCTCAGAGCAGTGAGGACTTCAAGAAGCTTCAGGATAAGCTTGCAGAGATGGAGAATGCTTATTTCGAACTTCAGATGGAGAATGTCAACCTCAAGAATGAAATAAAGACCTTGAGGAAAATCAGTCAGGACGATGAATACTAAAATACTAAAAACATTAGAATTTAATAAGATTACTGACCTGTTGTCGGATCAGGCAGGGTCTAAGCTTGCCAAGCAGAGAATTGAGCAGCTTCAGCCTGTTTCGAATATTCGCATGGTATCAGATTCATTAACGGAAACTACTGAGGCAGTTTCCGTTATTACATATAAGGGAAGTATTCCGGTAGGCGATGCCGGAGACATCAGAGGGATACTCGAAATGGCGAAGAGGGGGAGAATCCTCAGCATTAAAGAACTGATGCTTGTCAGAAGAAGCCTTTCGATAACAAGGGATGTCAAAGCATTCCTGACAGGCGACATGCCTGATGGCCTTAAGATCCTGCCTGAGATAGCACAGCTTCTCTCTCCGGTAACAGAGCTTGAGAAGGATATCAGTGAGGCGATATTAACCGAAGATGAACTTTCGGATAACGCCTCACCCGAGTTAAAGCGCATAAGAAGAGAAATCAGGAACAAGAATGACCTGATTAAGAGCAGAATGAACCGCTATGTTGCCGGTAATGGCAAATCATATCTTCAGGAGGCGATTGTCACCATAAGAAATGGAAGGTATGTAATCCCGGTTAAGAAGGAGTATGTATCACAGGTTCCCGGTCTTGTGCATGATCAGTCATCAACAGGAGCGACGCTTTTCATAGAGCCTCAGGCGATAGTTACAATGAACAATGAGCTGAAGCAGCTTGAAATGGATGAACAGGCCGAGGTTACAAGAATTCTTGAGATGTTCAGCTCAAGAGTGGCAGAGCATTACCAGGAAATCAGAAATAACCAGGAGCTTCTTGTTGAGCTTGATTTCATCAACGCCAAGGGAAAGCTTTCTTTCATGATGGGAGGATCAGAACCTTCATTAAATGAAGAAGGGTATATTTCAATAGTTTCAGGAAGACATCCTCTGATTCCTGAAGACAAGGTAGTTCCGGTTAGTGTCGAACTTGGCAAGGAGTATACTACTCTTCTTATTACAGGACCGAATACAGGAGGCAAGACCGTTACGCTAAAGACTATTGGACTCATGGTTCTTATGACACTTAGCGGACTTCATATTCCTGCAGATTATACAAGCTGCATTCCGATTCTTGATGAGATTATGGCTGAAATCGGTGATGAGCAGAGCATTGAGCAGAGTCTTTCGACCTTCAGCTCTCATATGAAGAACCTGATAGAGATTTTTGAAAGTGCCGGACAGGGGACTTTAGTACTGCTCGACGAGCTTGGAGCAGGAACAGATCCGCTTGAGGGCGCGGCACTAGGCATAGCAGAGCTTGAGAGATTCAAGGAGATGGGTGCGCTTGTTGCTGCGACCACTCATTATACTGAGCTGAAGAAATACGCTCTTTCCACTCCGGGTGTTGAGAATGCATCCATGGAGTTTAACGTTGAGACACTTTCTCCGACATACAGATTGAGAGTAGGAATACCTGGCAAATCAAACGCCTTTGAAATATCAAGAAAGCTTGGCCTTGATGAGACGATAATTGAAAGGGCAGGCACTCTTCTTGACGAGAATCAGCTTAACTTCGAGAAGGCAGTATCACGTGTTGAAAGAGACAGGCAGGCTGCTGAGGAGTATCTTGAGTCTGCGAGAAGCACAGAGGAGCAGGCGGGAAGAAAACTGAAGGATGCCGAGAAAGAGATAAATCTTGCCAAGATGAAGGCTGAGAGAATTATAGAAGACGCGAGAAGTCAGGCGAGAGAGATACTCAAGGATGCTGAGAATACAGTGGATGAGATAAGCGCTGAGATTCGTGAGGCAAGACGTAAGGGAAGAAACGAGGGACATGCCGTAAATGCTGTTGCAGTAGGAAGAAAGAAGCTTAGAGAGGCCGAGGACAGCATGAAACCAGACAGCACTGTCCAAAGTATTCAGACGGGCAAGCCTCTGACTAAGGAACAGGTTGCAATGGGTCTTAGAGTTAAGCATGTAAGGCTCGGAGAGAATGGAACGATAGAATCTCTTCCTGATTCGAGAGGCAACGTACAGGTTAGAATCGGTAGTCTAAAGACAAGCTGCAGAATAAGCGATCTGATAATAATAGAAAGCGAAGCTTCGGGTAATAAGGAGCGCAAAAAACAGCGTGCGGACAGAATGGCCTTCTCAAACAACAAGGCAATGACCATCAGAACAGAGCTTAATCTGATAGGAAGAAATCTCGACGATGCAATATATGAGATGAATAAGTATCTTGATGATGCCTTCCTTGCAGGATTAAAGCAGGTGAGAATAGTTCATGGCAGAGGAGAGGGAATTCTGAGAAGCGGTCTGAGAGCGGAGCTTAAGAAAAACAAGCATGTTAAGTCATACAAATCCGCACCTTATGATGAAGGCGGAGAAGGAGCCACAATCGTTTTGTTTAAGTAAGCCCTTTTCGGCCGGCTTTGCCGTCAAGGGACGAATGACATGCTAATCCGAAAGAGGTGAGACTAAGGTGATAGTAGTAAGCGGGTGCCTTCTGGGGCATGACTGTAAATATAACGGTGGTAACAATCTTAATAAAGATGTGGTAGAATTTGTCGAAGGACGCTCTTATGTTGCAGTCTGTCCGGAGTCAGCCGGCGGACTTAAGAGTCCAAGACCTCCTGCAGAGCAGATTGTTATGGATGGTGGAATAAAGGTCATGGACAAGGAGGGAAAGGATCTCACCTTTGAGTTTGATGCGGGTGCAAGCAGATGTCTTGTAGACGCACTTGAATATGCATTCAGACATGGTGAGGTGATAGACGCGGCAATTCTGAAGGCCAACAGCCCTTCATGCGGCGTTGGAGCGGTATATGACGGAACCTTCAGCGGGACTCTTACAGAAGGAGACGGAGTTTTTGCCCGAAAGCTCATGGATATGGGCATCGGGGTATATACAGAGAATAATTTCAAGGAGAACATAAAGTAATGGTAGATTTAAAAACACTGATAGCGGAGAGAATATATGACGAGTCTCTTGGTCTTGAGGCTGCAGAAATAGCCTCAATGATTGAGGTTCCTCAGGATGAGAAGATGGGCGATTTTGCCTTCCCTTGCTTCAGACTTGCCAAGACACTCCGCAAGGCTCCGCCTTTGATTGCAGCTGAGATTGCAGAGAGAATCAGCGGCGAGGAGTGCTTTGCAAGGGTTCAGCAGGTGAATGCGTATGTGAATGTGTTTATCGACAGAGAGTTTGTAACAGGCGAGCTTCTTAAAGATATCCTATCAGAAGGCGAGTGGGGCGGATGCAATGATGGAGAAGGAAAGACTGTAGTAGTTGACTTCTCATCGCCAAATATTGCAAAGCCTTTCCATATCGGACATATCAGAAGTACTGTTATAGGTAATGCAATCTGCAATCTGTACCGAAAGACCGGATACAATGTTGTGGGGGTAAATCATCTTGGTGATTATGGAACTCAGTTCGGAAAGATGATTGTAGCTTACAGAAAGTGGGGAAGTGAGGAGGAACTTGAGAAGGAGCCAATCAAGGCGCTTCTTGGTTACTATACTAAATTCCATGTTGAAGCAGAGAAGCACCCTGAGCTTAATGATGAGGCCAGGGATACTTTCGTGCGTCTTGAGAACGGTGAGCCGGAGGAATATGCTCTGTGGGAGAAGTTCAGAGAACTGTCGCTTGAGGAGTTCAACAGGGTATACAGAATGCTGGGCATCACCTTTGATTCATATGCCGGTGAGAGCTTCTATTCAGACAAGATGCCTGCGGTAATTGAAGAGCTTAAGGATAAGGGGCTTCTCGTTAAATCAGAGGGTGCTAACATTGTTGATCTTGATGAGTATGGTCTTGGAGCTGCACTCATTACTAAGTCGGATGGATCCTCGCTTTATGCAACAAGGGACATTGCGACTGCAATATACAGGAAGAATCATTATGATTTCTACAAGAATATCTATGTTGTAGCTTCACAGCAGAACCTTCACTTCAAGCAGTGGAAGAAGGTTCTTGAGCTGATGGGTTATGAGTGGGAGAAGGACTGCATCCATGTTCCTTTCGGCCTTGTAAGCCTTGAGGAGGGAACGATGTCAACCAGACATGGAAGAGTTGTATTCCTCGAGGATGTTCTTAATAATGCTGTAGAGAAGACAAGAGTTATCATGGAGGAAAAGAATGCCGACATGCCAGAGCTTGATGAGATATCAAGGGAGGTTGGAATCGGTGCTGTTATCTTCCAGGAGCTTTCTAATAACAGAATCAAGGATTATGTGTTCAGCTGGGATAAGGTTCTTAACTTCGATGGAGAGACAGGACCATATGTTCAATATACACACGCAAGAGCATGCAGTGTTCTAAGAAAGGCAGGTATTACCGAGGAGGAGCTTGGCGCATCAGCTGAGATTAAGACGGAATACCTGACAGGAGAGAGTGCGTATGCGCTTGTTAAGCTTCTGTATCAGATTCCACAGGTTATTACAGATGCAGCTGTGAAGTATGAGCCTTCGATTCTTACAAGACATCTTGTTGATGTTGCACAGAGCTTTAACAAGTTCTATCACGATGAGCATATTCTTGTTGATGATGAGGAAGAAAGGACAGCTAAGCTGGCACTTGTTGCGGCATCAAAGAAGGCAATTAGAGAGTGCCTTGCAATACTTGGAATTAAGGCACCGGAGAGGATGTAGGTGGAATTATGAAGCTTCTTCTTGCAACAATCAGAACAGATGAGCCGGATTCAAGGCTTGCGTTCAAATATCTGTACGGGGTGCTTGAGAAGGCGCCAATCGATATCTCGGTAAGAGAATTCTCGGCGGATGAACTTACAAGCGACATATATGAGTCGATTGTTCGCGGGGAATACAGCATGATATATTTCCATCTCGATCAGGCCAATATTTCTAGACTGACGGCCGTTGCGGAGATGGTAAAGAAGGCTCAGCCGACATCCATTGTGGTTGTCAGCGGTATTCAGGTGTCCTTTGATACGGCGGGCTTCATGGAGGAGCATCCGTATGTTGACTATGTTGTAAGAGGAGAACCTGAGCATGTAATGTTCAATTTCCTTAAGACCATCCTTACGTACGAGTTCGATTTCGAGGGTGTGGCCGGACTTGCATATAGGGAGGACGACGATGTTATCGTTAATCCTTATGACGCACCGGTTCAGCTAGAGGATCTGCCTTTTCCTTACGAGAAAACAGGCGTTGAGAGTGGAGATACTGTATACTACGAATCCTTCAGAGGAGCAGCAGACAGATGCAAGTATGCTCAGTTTATTCCGGAATTCAAGATAAGATCTCTTAGTCTCAACAGGGTGTGCACTGAGCTTAGGTATTTCCTTGTAAAGAATGTAGATAAGGTTGTTTTTACTGACAAGTGGTTCAATTACAACCTCCAGAGAGCATACAGAATCTGGGAATACATTCTCAATAATGATAACGGAAGAACAAGCTTCGTATTTGATATTGACGGCGATAATCTTGATGATGAGACCATTAGACTTCTTGGAACTGCCAGGAAGGGACTGTTTGAGTTTAACATCGACATTGAGAGCACAAATGCTGCGGTGCTTGCAGAGGCAGGACGCAAGGAGAATATCTATCAGCTTATGTACAATGTGACTAAGCTGCTGAATAATAAGAACATGAAGATAAATGTCAACCTCAAGGCGGGAATGCCTTGTGAAGACATTCAGCTTTTTGCACGTTCATTTAATAAAGCATATGGAGTAGGAGCAACCAGTCTGAGAATAGCACCTCTTACGCTCCCGGTAGGATGCAGGTTCAGGGAAGAGGCGTCGAAATACGGAATTCAGTACAGCAGTATGCCTCCATACAGAGTAATTTCTACTTCACACATGAATGCTCTGGAGCTTATCAGAATAAAGAGGGTTGCTGCTGTAGCAGATATATATATTGGGCAGGGAGGCTTTGCAACATCAATTCCAAGACTGCTCACTGATACAGGAATAAAGCCTTTTGATCTGTTTGATGGGCTGACATCCTTCATATCTGAGAATGGATATGATGACAGGCTTGGAAGAATTGAGGACAGATACAGAATTCTTTTCGCTTACGCTACCTCTCTTTATGATGAAGCTGGTGACACTCTCAAGAGTCAGATTATGATGGACATTCTTCATGCTGAGCTTGAGAAGTGCATCGGTCCGGAGGATATCAAGAAATTTGAGAAGAAGGGATGGACTATAAAGCTTGGCTAAGAGCAAGGATAGAATAACTGAATATCTGATAGAGGCGAACAAGGGCATTCTGTTTGATGAGCTTTCGGATGAGTATCTTCAGAAGGCGGGGCTTTATGATATTCTTCATGGCGTTCCTGTCCCTCTTGTGCTCGATGATGAGGGGATGAGCACGCTGACGCTTGCTTATGGAATGGCCAGGATTGTAGGCGGTGATATTAATTTCGTGTACTCGGAGGCTTACATCAAGTACATAAGACTTGTTCTTGGAGATCAGGCAGACAGGGTTCTTCTCTCAGAAGGAGTAAGACTCGCATCAGAGGGTGATTATGAGTCGGCATGTATGTTTTTTAGAGCTGTTCTTGCTTTTGAGCCTGAGTCGTGCGATGCTCTTTATCTATACGGGCGTGCGTGCAAGGATGCATACGAGAAGGGAAGCACTGAGGAAAGAGAAGAATCGTACGTCGGTAATTTCAAGGCAGAATCCCTTGAGGTTTTCGAACTGCTGACAATGATTCATCCTGAATTCGCGATGGGATACTACTTCCTTGGATATGGA
>CAMFZN010000009.1 GCA_946006945.1 uncultured Clostridia bacterium
TGTATGCATACTACGTTGCATATGACAGGGGCTGCGAGATAGACAGGCCAAGGAACCTGGCAAAGAGTGTTACAGTGGAGTAAGCGCTCTCCTGTGTTCACTAAGTCCTCGGCGCGGGCACTCATAACAAACTGCTACAGGCTTTCGGTAGTCGCACAACAGGCGTGCGACTCTACCGAAAGCCTTTCTGCTTGCTCTTTTGCGCCATTTCTGCGTTGCCTGCGCTGTCCTGTGGTGCTCACGTACGCCTAAGTACGCTCCGCTCCTCGGCAGCTTGGCGCCTTGAACTGACGCAAAATAGCTACGCAGAAATATAATGCAGTTTGATGAGTGCTGAGAAGCTGCAGCCGCGCCTGCGGAAATCGTTCACACAGGAGAGCGCTTACTCATCCTGCTGGCCGCTCCCCGGCAGCATCTTAACCGCCCATCTTTTTTTTTCAACATAGCTTCACATAAGCTTTTCCTTCTGTTCAAAAACATCCAATACAGGGTTGATACAATCTCATAATCAGCATGAGTTTTGTACGAAAGGGGATTTGCTATGATTGCTCAGAGTCTGCTTTTGCTTGCCTTCGGGCTGGTGATTCTTGTGAAGGGCGCGGACTGGTTCGTTGAGGGGGCTGCGATGATTGCAAGGAGGTCCGGAATCTCGGAGCTTGTAATTGGACTTACGATAGTTGCGATGGGGACGAGTCTGCCTGAGGCGGCTGTAAGCATAGCGGCAGCGCTTGAGAATAATTCGGGGGTGGCGATAGGAAATGTTGTTGGAAGCAATATCGCCAACATTCTTCTGATTCTTGGACTGACCTCGATACTGGCCTCGGTGAGCGTGAAGAAGGCAACTGTTACCACTGAGCTTCCGTTCCTGATTATTGTGACAGTTCTTCTTCTCATAGCAGGCAGAACCGGCAGTTCGATAAGCCGGGTAGAAGGTGCATTATTCTGCGTTTTGTTCGTTGTTTATCTAGGATATCTATATGCGATGTCCCGGAAGGGCGAGGCAAATCCCGCTGAGGATACTCATCCGATGGACAGACCGGTGTGGCAGTGCGCAGCAATTCTTGTACTGACCGGAATAATGATAATAAAGGGAAGTGAATTCGTTGTAGACGGCGCCAAGGATATAGCAGCTTATGTCGGTCTTAGCGACAGGATAATCGGACTTACGATTGTAGCTGTTGGAACTTCACTTCCTGAGCTCGTTACATGTCTTGCCGCAGCTTTGAAGGGAAAGGCTGATCTTGCAATAGGCAATATCGTAGGAAGCAACATATTCAATATCCTCTTTATTCTTGGCACCGCTTCGATAATTACACCTGTACCGTTTGAGCCGGATTTCATTATAGACATGGCGGTATGCATTCTTGCAGCTGTAATGCTCTGGCTTGGAGTGCTGAGAAGAAAGACTCTTTCGAGGCCTGGCGGAATTGTGATGCTGGCAGTGTACGCGGGGTACATTGTTTATCTGCTCATTAATGTCTAAATGCTGAAGGCTTCCTTCTCCTGCCAGGTTCGCACATATACGTGAAGATAAAAAGCGCTGCCTTCTGTTCATCAGAAAGCAGCGCCGTTATCATTTTATTATCTTATCCCCACAGTCTCTCAGGATATGTTCCGTTATCTTTCATCTCTTTTAGTCTTGCAACTACCTCAGGCTTGTCTTCCTTGTAGGTCACACCGAACCACTTGTCGTCAGTAGTCAGAACCGCGAATGATGATTCGCCTGACTCAATCTGGTTCCTGATTGGTGTAGGAAGATAGAACTCTCCCTTGATAGGATTCTCGGCAAGAATTCTTTCGAGAGCCGGGATGAAATCCCTTGCCATCACGTCCATGAATTCCCTGCCGAAGCCCCAGAGGTTCATCGATACCGGAGTTCCGTCCTTGATTGCAACCTTAAGGTCTGCTCCGTTAAGTCCGGTGATTACTCCGAGCTCGGAATCTCTTCCAACCTCGAAATGCTCCTCTATATCTGTCAGTACTCCGTTTTCACTTCTGCAGATTCCTCGTGATACCGTACCGTTCTCTGACAGAGTGTTCTCGATTCTGAAGCCGATCATGCAGTTGTGTTCTCTGTCGGCATTTCGGCTGAGATAATCATATACAAGACGGAAGGCCTCTCTGCCGTAGAAGTCATCGGCGTTGATTACGGCAAAAGGAGCATCGATTACCGAACGTGCAGCGAGAACCGCATGGCCTGTTCCCCAAGGCTTTACTCTTCCTTCAGGCACCTCGAAGCCGGAAGGAAGGTCGTCAAGCTGCTGGTATACATAGTGAGTCTCAAACAGCTTTCCTGCGCCTGCCTCGATGTGAGACTTGAAAACTTCCTCGAAATCCCTCTTGATTACGAAGGCAACTCTTCTGAAACCTGCCTGATAAGCATCGTACAGGGAAAAATCCATAATGATGTCGCCCTGATCTGTTACCTCATCGAGCTGCTTGTTGCCGCCGTATCGGCTGCCCATGCCGGCAGCCATTATTACTAGAATTGGTTCCATTACAGACTCCTTTCGATTCTGCTTCTTACAGCATCCTCGCCCATAATCTGCTGGATGGTCCATACGTCAGGCGACTGCGCTCTTCCGACAATCGCAAGTCTTATGACTGTACTTACATGACCTACATGACCCTTGTAGTCGTCAGGATTCTTCTTGTAATCCTTTGGCTTAGCCGCATATCCCATGTCAACAGCCATCTCTCTGATCTTTCCGAACCATACCTCGTTATCATCTGAATGGTCGTAGCTCTCAAGATATCTCTTAAGAATCTCATGAGCATCGGCTGCAGCCTCGGCAGGAAGCTCGTCCTTAACTTCGAATGCCTCATCGAAGAAGTATCCGATGAACTCCATGATCTGTCTTGCATACACAAGATCTGCACGAGGTCTTGCATCGTGTCTTCCGATATCAAGAATCTTCTCAAGCTTCTCCATGTCCCTGAAAACATACTCATACTCAGGAGCGAACTCCTCTGACCAGCTCTTCAGGAAGCATGCTATGTCAGCTGCCGGAATGTGAAGAAGTGTGTTCTTGCTTACATCGTTAAGCTTGTTCAGGTCAAAAAGCGCACCCGAGCTCGACATCTTCTCGGTAGTGAACTCGAACTCATCGATATCAGCTTCCGGATTCTCAGCTCTCCACTCCTCGAAGTTGGAGTTAAGAATTGTAAGAAGATACTCTCTTACGCACGCAGGGTGATATCCCTGACTTCTGTAATAGTCGAGCGAAAGCTCAGGATCCTTTCTCTTTGACAGCTTTCTCTTGTTGCCGTCCTCGCCGATCTTCATAAGCTGAGCAGTATGGCAGTAGATCGGAGTCTCCCAGCCGAGAGCCTTGAAGAGCTCAACGTGGATAGGAAGCGATGGAAGCCACTCCTCACCTCTGACTACATGAGTTGTTCTCATGAGATGATCGTCGATAGCGTGTGCAAAATGATAAGTAGGTATTCCGGTAGTCTTTATTATTACGATATCCTGGAAGTTCTCAGGAACCTCAAGCTTACCCCTGACCGCATCAACTACGGTTGTTCTCTTAAGCTCCTCGGCAGGAAGGTTAGGTGTTCCCTGAGACTTAAGTCTGATAACGAAGCTGTCTCCGGCCTTTATTCTCTCTTCTACCTCAGAAGCAACTTCAGGATCCTTGTCCCAGTCTCTGTACTTAGACCAGCCTGCATAGATTCCCGGCGCAAGCTTAAGAGCCTCCTGCTCCTCACGAATCTTCGAAATCTCCTCCTCTGTCAGGAAGCATGGATATGCCCAGCCCTCTGCAAGAAGCTTCTTCGCAAAAGTCCTGTAGATCTCGCCTCTGTGACTCTGTGTATAGTCGCCGTAGCTTCCGATGTCACCATCAGCTGTAACACCCTCATCGAAGTTGATTCCAAAAAACTCAAGTGAAGAGATGATAGTCTCAACAGCGTTCTCGACAAATCTCTTGTCATCTGTGTCCTCTATTCTGAGATAGAAGGTGCCGCCGCTCTGGTGAGCGAGCCTCTCATCCACAAAAGCACCGTAAAGGTTGCCGAGGTGAATAAAGCCTGTAGGGCTTGGCCCGAGCCTTGTAACTCTTGCGCCCTCAGGAAGGTTTCTTGCAGGATACATCGCCTCATAATCCGAAGCGGTCTTCTCAATATCCGGATATATAAGATTGCTTAACTCAATATTGTTCATTCTAAACTAACTCCTTTGTTTTGATTGCGTTAGCAACAATAATTATATAATACAAGAGGTTTCTATGCTATAATAATTTATGTATGCAAGAATGGGTAAGTGCATACATTAGACAAGAGGTAATGCAAAAAAATGACAGCTTTCAAATACTTTTTCATTTTTCTTCTTACAATCCCGGCAGCAATATATGCGTATTCAATCTACAGCCGATGGATTGAGACAATAAGGAAAGACAACAGAAAGCAACCGGAGGGCAGACGATGAAGAAGGGAATATTCATTAGCTTTGAAGGTACTGACGGCGCGGGCAAAAGCACACAGATTGCCTTTGCCGAGGATTATTTCAAGTCACGAGGCTACGATGTAGTGATGACAAGAGAGCCGGGCGGCACACCGATAGGTGAGAAGCTAAGAGAGATTCTCCTGGACAAGTCCAATTCCGAGATGAGTTCTGTGACAGAGATGATGATTTATTCTGCTGCAAGAGCTCAGCTTGTTGCAGAGGTGATAAGACCTGCGCTTGAAGCAGGACAAGTGGTAATATGCGACAGATTCGTGGATTCGAGCATTGCATATCAGGCCTTCGGAAGAGGCCTTGGAGATGCTGTTTCTACCGTTAATTCTTTTGCCATAGGAGATTCAATGCCGGATCTTACGGTTTTTCTTGATCTTGATCCTGCAATTGGAAGAAGCAGAATCGGAAAGACCGACATGGACAGGCTCGAACAGGAGGACATAGATTTCTTCTACAGGGTGTACAATGGCTACAGAGAGCTTGCTGAGGCAAACCCTGACAGAATTGCGTCCGTCAATGCGGCCGGAACCGTTGATGAGGTCAGGGCGGAGATAGAAGCTGCTTTTGCCCGAATCCTCAGGAGGATTTCGGATGATGAATAGCTTTGGCAGCCTTACGCACTCTTACATAATAGAAGGTCGTGATGAGGCAAGACGGAGAGACTTCGTAAATGAATTCATAATGATGCTTGAGTGTGAGGCCATGGAGGATGAAAGACCATGCAGGCGCTGCAGCTCGTGCAGAAGAGTTGAGGCGGGCACGCATCCCGATGTGTATCACATGCAGATGTCGAATGCGACAGGATATTCTTCGGAGAAGGATATCGCGCCTTTTATTGAAAGATTGCAGATGAACTCGTACGGCAGATTCATGGTGGGAGTGGTCGACGAGGCGGACCTTCTCGGAGAAGGTTCCCAGAACAAGCTTCTTAAGACGCTTGAGGAGCCTGGCGAGGACACAATAATCATTCTTTCTGCCGGCAACAAGGACAATCTGCTGCCCACTGTCAGATCCAGGTGCAGAATTGTGCGCTGTGAGGGAGATGCGGACAGTTTAAGCGTTCAGCCGAAGGAGATAATAGACAGATTTTTCTACAGATACAGAAGCAATCTTGACAAAAGGATAAAGACAAGAAATGATGCTCTAGCTTTGCTCGGAGCGCTTGAGGAGGAGTTCAGAGACTCTATGCTCGAGGGAAGAGATGTGGACAGAAGCATCAGGGCTATCGAATTAATAGAGAATGCCCGCAAGGATATATTACAGGGCATGTCACACACGGCCGCTTTGAAGAGGCTGTACATCATGCTCTACTAGCAGGGAGGAAATATGACAGAAATAGTTGGCGTTGGCTTTATGAAAACGTGCAAGGTTTACTACTTCGATCCGGAGGGTGAGAAGTACAGCCTTGGAGAGAATGTAATCGTTGAGACATCCAGAGGAATGGAGATGGGTCACATCCAGATTGCCAACAGACTTGTTGAGGATGATGATATAGTTGCTCCTCTTAAGCCTATCAAGAGGAGGGCTTGCGAGGAGGATCTTGAGAAATACAGAGAGAATCTGGAGAGAAGAGACCATGCTCTTGAGATATGCAAGGAGAAGATTCAGAAGCATGAGCTGGAAATGAAGCTTATCGATGCGGAATTCATGATTGACGGATCCAAGCTCGTATTCTACTTCTCAGCAGATGGAAGAGTTGATTTCCGTAATCTCGCCAAGGATCTTGCATCCTATTTCAAGATCAGAATAGAGCTTCGTCAGATAGGAGTAAGAGACGAGGCAAAGATGCTTGGGGGCATTGGAATCTGCGGAAGACCGCTGTGCTGCAATAAGTGGCTCCATGACTTCCAGCCTGTATCAATAAAGATGGCCAAGCAGCAGAATCTCTCTCTTAATCCATCAAAGATTTCAGGCTCATGCGGAAGACTCATGTGCTGCCTTAACTATGAGAACAGTACGTACAAGGAGCTACGCAAGGGAATGCCTAACGATAATGAGAGAATTGAGACACCGGACGGACTTGCCAAGGTAGTAAATGTGGATTACTTCAAGGGTGTGATTCAGACAAGAGCTATCGAAAGAGACAAGGAGACCGGCGAAGAGGTGTTCTCACCGGAGATTAAGATATACACTAAGGACGAGATAAAGAGGCACTTTAATTCAAAGACAATTGAAGAGCCTGAGGTTCTTGATGAAGAGACTGCAAGAGAGATCGAGGAGCTTACCAGAGATTAATGGAAGATGCGAGAATTGACAGAACAGGCTTCGGAGATATCGTCGTACTTCAGAGGGAGAAGCTTGGCTACGGTGTAGATGCTGTCCTTCTTTCTGCATTTGCTGCAGGAGAGACGGGAGCATCTGCTGTCAGACCGGGTATGCGAGTTGCGGATCTTGGGACCGGAAGCGGAATTGTAGCTTTTACTGTTGCTCACAAGGTTCCGGGTTCAGCTGTTACAGGCTTCGATGTAAGAGAGGATGCTGTAAGAAGAGCTAAGAGGGCCGCAGAACTGAACGGCATGGAGGATAGAACCTTCTTTGTTAATGGGGACGTTTCAAGCCTCGATCCTGCGAATGATTCGTCTTATGAGGGAAGCTTCGATGCTGTTGTAACCAATCCGCCGTATTTCAGAAGAAATGGTGCTGTGAGGGCTTCTTCTGACGACAGATTCATTGCAAGACATGAGACGACAGCTGATCTGGCGGCTTTTGTCAGAGCATCAGCCTATATACTTAAGGACAGGGGTCTGCTGTATATGGTACACAGACCGGACAGGCTTGCTGATATTTTCTTTGAGATGAGAACCCAAGGAATTGAGCCAAAGTATCTTCAGCTTGTTGTACCAAAACCGGGGGAAAGAGCGAACATCTGTCTGGTGTGTGGCATCAAGGGAGCGGGCTCTGAGCTTAAGGTTCTTCCCGAGCTTGCTGTTCACAGTCCGAATGGTGAGTATACGGATGAGATTAACAGAATATACGAAAGATAATTCTCTGTAGCTATAGGAAGGAAGGTATTTATGAACATTACTTTGAGCGTAGAAAGCGCACTTCTGGCTTTGCTTTACATTGCTCTTATAGTTCTGGTTGTTTTCCTGATTGTCCTTGTCAGGAAGATTACAGGAACAGTTGATAGAGCCAATGCAATAATTGATGAGTCAACTGCAACAATAAATGACGTAAAGGATACTGTAAAGAACGCTGTAAGCAGTGTGTCCGGATTTAAGAATCCGGGCAGGATTGTAAGAAAAGGGGCTAAGCTTGCGCGTAAGAGTTTCAGGAAATAAGCCTTGCGGGAGGTGCTTTGAATGAGTATTACACTTAGCTTCAACCAGATTCTCGCCGCGATTCTTGTGCTTATGCTGGCAGTCCTTCTTGTTTCGACAATAATTCTTTTTGTCAGAATATCAAAGACTGCTGACAGAATAGACAGAATCTCGGACGATGTTTCGAATGTAACAGGCACAGTGAATGATGCTGCAGCAAAGATAACGGACAAGCTCGTCTCGAATTTCACCAATCTGAGCCAGCTTGCTGTGACAGCGGCAGTTTTCGTGCTGATGTTTTCGGTCGACAGAGCAGTTCGAACCAGAATAAAGAAAAAATAACCAGGAGATACTATCATGTCAAAAATACTAGTCAACAGCAACGGTCCTCTTCACGGAGAGGTATCTGTGAGCGGTGCGAAGAACGCGGTTCTTCCTCTGCTTGCCGCTACACTGCTTACTGAGGAGCAGTGCATAATAGAAAGTGTTCCGGATCTTGCAGATGTTAAGGTAATGAAGAAAATGCTTGCCAACTACGGAGCGAAGGTAGATGATTCCGAGGAGGGAATTGTAAAGGTTACTGCAGATACTATAACTACTGTTGAGGGTAACCCTGAGCTTGTTCAGGAGATGAGAGCTTCCACTGTTGCAATGGGACCTCTTCTTGCAAGATGCGGGCATGTTGTGATGCCTATGCCTGGCGGCTGCACCATAGGAAAGAGACCTATAGACCTTCACCTTAAGGGTTTCAAGGCACTTGGTGCAACTGTGGTTGAGAGTGAAGATAAGGTTGAAATCACTGCAGGCGAGGGCGGTCTTGTCGGAGACGTTATTTATCTGGACTTTCCAAGCGTAGGTGCAACAGAGAACATTCTGATGGCAGCAGTTCTTGCCAAGGGAACTACAATTATCGAGAATGCTGCAAAGGAGCCTGAGATTATAGACCTTGCCAACCTTCTCAACAAGATGGGTGCCAAGATTAAGAGTGCCGGCACAGACATGATAAGAATTGAGGGAGTTAGCCGTCTTAGCGGAGCTGTTCATGAGGTAATTCCTGACAGAATAGAGGCCGGAACCTTCATGCTTGCGGCAGCAATTACAAGAGGAGATCTTCTTGTAAAGAATGCCCTTCCGGGACATGTAAGACCTATCATTGCAAAGCTCAAGGAGTGCGGTGTAAAGGTTGAGACTGTAGAGGAGGGAATCTATGTCGATGCAAGAGAGAGGGAACTTAACGCTACAGACATCAAGACTCTTCCTTATCCGGGCTTTCCGACAGACATTCAGTCTCCGTTCATGGCCTTCCTGACAACCGTCAATGGCAAAAGCACAGTTAGGGAGACTGTATTCGAGAACAGATTCATGCATGTTGTCGAGCTCAACAGAATGGGTGCTGATATCACAACAGAGAATAGAGAGGCAATCATTCCGGGAGGCAAAAAGCTTCGCGGAGCAAAGGTTAGAGCAACTGATCTTAGAGCCGGAGCAGCAATGGTTCTTGCAGGTCTTGTTGCAACAGGAACCACTGAGGTCAGCGAGATTTATCATATCGAAAGAGGATATGAGAACTTCGTAGGCAAGTTCAAATCAATCGGAGCAGACATAATGAAGGTAAGCGAGGATTAATCGAGGGACGGCAATGAACAGAAAGAAATATCTGAATCTGCTCGCAGAGCAATACCCTAATCACCGAAAGGTAAAGACTGAGATAATTAATCTGAAGGCGATTCTCGCACTTCCTAAGGGAACAGAGTATTTCCTTTCGGATATTCACGGAGAGTATGATGCCTTCCAGTATTTCGTAAGAAGCGGTTCAGGAATGATTCGCTTCAGGATTGATGATGCTTTTGGCGACACTCTAAGCGAAGAGGAAAGATACGGTCTCGCATCTCTTATCTACAATCCGGATGCGGAGCTTGCAAGGCGTCACAAGAGCGAGGATGACTACATGTCATGGGCTCTAAAGACTATAGAGAGACTGATTATCATAGCAAGAAAGGCATCTAACAAATACACAAGATCCAAGGTTAGAAAGATTCTTCCTGACAATACGGGATACATCATGGACGAACTTATGTACGCCGATGACGTTGAGGAACGCAAGCAGTATTACAGGGAGATTATCGAGTCGGTAGCAGAGTATAAGTCAACGGATACGCTTATAAGAGAGATCACGGATGTCATAAGTGAATGTACTGTTGACAGACTTCATATCATCGGAGATCTTTTTGACAGGGGTCCTAAATCGCATGAGATTCTTGACTTCCTTATGTCGAGAAGAGATGTTGATATACAGTGGGGCAATCACGATATTCTCTGGATGGGAGCTGCCTGCGGCAACAGATCATGCATAGCCAACATGATCAGAATCAATGTAAGATACAATAATTTTGACATGCTGGAGTACGGCTACGGCTTCAACCTCAGGCCGCTTGCGACAATGGCAGAGAAGATTTACGGCGATGATCCGTGCGAGTTCTTCAGACCGAATACACTAGACAAAAACAGATTTGACCCTATACCTGAAGACCTCGCGGCGAAGATGCACAAGATGATAGCGATCTGTCAGTTCAAGTGCGAGGGGCAGGAGATTATGAAGCATCCAGAGTTCGGCCTTGATGACAGAAATCTCCTTCATCACATAGACTTCGAAAGAGGTGTGATTGACCTATACGGCAAGGAGTACCCTATGAGGGACATGAACCTTCCTACCATCGACCCGGACGATCCTTACAGGCTGACGCCTGAGGAAGAGGAGGTTATGGTTGCTCTTGAGGCTTCAATCATTAAGTCCGAGAGACTTCAGAAGCACGTCAAGTTCATGCTGAGTCACGGGGCGATGTATAAGATTGCCAACGGCAACGTACTATATCATGGATGCATTCCTTTCAATGAGGACGGATCCTTCAAGGAGGTAATGATTGAAGGAAAACCTTTCAAGGGAGCAGAAATATTCAGAAAGTACGATGAGATTGTAAGAAGTGTGTACTATGACAACCCTGAAGGAAGCCAGAGAGCTGATGCCGCAGCGATAATATGGTATCTGTGGCTTGGACCTGATTCTCCTCTTTTCGGCAAGGACAGGATGACAACCTTCGAAAGACTTTTTGTCGAGGATAAGGCTACCCACAAGGAGCGTACAATTCCGTATTATAAACTGATTAATGACGAGTCGATATGTGAGATGATTCTTGCAGATTTCGGTCTCGACAAGGATAATGGCAAAATTCTCAACGGACATGTTCCTGTAAAGATTAAAGATGGGGAGTCGCCTGTAAAGGGTAACGGCAAGCTTATAGTTATCGACGGGGGAATCTCCAAGGCTTATCACAAAACCACAGGAATAGCAGGATACACCTTTATCTTCACCTCAGGAAGAATGCTCCTCGCTGAGCATCAGCCATACGAGCCGATTGATGAAGATGGCAACCAGATATTCCATAAGCCTAAGATGAATGTGATAGAGACCTTCTCTGAAAGAATGAGAGTCAGAGACACTGATCAGGGTAAGGAAATTCTTGCACAGATAGATGATCTGAATGAGCTGTACAATGAGATGCTTAACGGTTCAATCAAGGAGGTATTTCCTCCCAAAGGCAAGTATTATTCAAAATAGGAGGTAAGTGAGATGATTGAAAAAGTCCTCGGTGGAGTGTTAATGGCAATGTGTATCTGGTATCTTATGCTGATATACAAGAATAACAGAAACAAGCTGTAGTATTACGTTGGGTTAGGATTTTGTCTCCGGGAGACCCTCGAATACAGAAACATTGAAATATTGAAAGAGTCATAAATGGATCTGCTTTCGCTTGACAATTGCGACTCATGAGTGTAATATATATGAGTCGCAATTATGTGCCTGTAGCTCAATTGGATAGAGTGTCTGACTACGAATCAGAAGGTTCGGGGTTCGAGCCCCTGCAGGCACACCAGAAGAGAAGGTATGAAGTGTTTTATTACACCTCATACCTTCTCTTATTTTTTGTCCTGCACAGTTAAGCTCTTGCCATATGCTATAAGAAAAGCTCCGGTAACAGAACCGGAGCTTTATCTGCATGTTAAGTTGTCAGATTAAGACTAGATTGAGAATCCTGTAGCCATCTTATCGTCGTCATCCATGAACCACTTAGCCTCTCCGCAGAGGTAAGCAGCACCTGTAACCTGTGGAATAACTGCATCGAACTCGCCAACCTTAGCTGTGTCAACGATTCTTCCAGTGAATCTAGTTCCGATGAATGACTCGTATACGAATGCCTCACCAACACCGAGCTCACCGTGCTTGTAGAGCCATGCGAGCTTAGCTGATGTACCTGTTCCGCATGGTGATCTGTCAACCTGTGGGTTCTCATGCTCACCGAATACGAGAGTGTTTCTGAGAGCGAACTTAGCATCTGGGCAAGTCTCCTTGTACTCTGCCTCAGTAAGTGATGATGAGCTGTAGTTCTCGATAAGGTCAACTGTAGTGATGTCGAGCTCAGGGTGCTGAATCTCGAACTTCTCGTTGATTGCCTTAAGAGCATAGCTTGACCACTTTACGAGGAAGTCCTTAGTCTCTGGGCATGACTTGATTCCGAAGTTCTTCTCAGTGTCTACGAGAGCGAAGAATGATCCACCGAAGCAGATATCAAATACAACTGTCTTTCCCTCATACTCGAGCTCACAGTTCTCCTTGTATACGAATGCAGGAACGTTAGTAAGAGTTACGCCTGTAACCTTTCCATCCTTGCACTGTGCAACTGTTCTGATGATTCCGGCAGGTGCCTCAAGAACAACCTCAGTCTCAGGCTCCTTCATCTCCATAAGTCCGCCCTCGAGGATAGCTGTAACAGCTCCGATTGTGCAGTGTCCGCACATGTTGAGGTACATTCCGCCGTCCATGAAGAACACGCCGAAGTCAGCCTCTGGGTTGATTGGCTCTGTAAGGAAAGCACCGAACATGTCGTGGTGTCCTCTTGGCTCGTGCATGAGCATTGTTCTGATGTGGTCATAGTGCTCTGCAATGTAGTTCTTCTTCTCGATCATTGTGTTTCCAGGAACATCCGGGCAGTCAAGAGCTACTCTGCAGTACTCTCCCTCTGTATGTGCCTCGATTGTTCTGATTACCTGACCATTGTAATTGTTGTAGTTAATCTTTGCCTCAAATTTAGCCATTGGTTTAATCCTCCTAAGTAATAATAACCAATTATCAGCATCTCTTAAGATGCTATCGTTATCTGTAATATAAACCACCCTCAATATTGATGTCAATGGCAAAATGCCTTTCCTTGTCTATTAATGACATCTTTTTAACAATTGCGAAAATATAATGTTTTAGAGTACAAAAATCACAAAAAATCATGGATAATAACCTCAAATGAGGCGATAATCACGAAAAAATGAATAAAAAAACAATAAAAATAATATTTATTGTGCTTAAAGTCAAAAAAATAACAAAACTTAATTTAAGTTTATCAATGCATAAGAAACTATAAACATATCTGATAAGAAATTGACGATTTATTGTTGAATTAAATATCATCAGGTGATAATATAAGCGTACAAGGCGGGTCTTTGTGTGCCCGCAATCCGCAAGGATTTGGGTTATTTATTAACAAATTTACAATAGAAGGAGAATGTGTCATGGACAAGATTCAGATGCTACTTAAGCAGCACGTTGGCGCTCCTTGCGCACCTGTTGTTAAGGTAGGAGACAAAGTTAAGAAGGGTACTCTTATCGCAGAGCCTACAGGTCTTGGTGCTAACATCTTCGCTTCCGTATACGGTACAGTTGAGGAGATCACTGAGGACAGAATCATCATCAATCCTGATGAGGAGCAGAGCGATGAGTACGTTAAGCTGGAGAAGGGAACTCCGCTTGAGATGATCAAGGCAGCCGGCATCGTTGGAATGGGTGGTGCAGGATTCCCTACAGCAGTAAAAATTGACGCTCATCTTGATCACGGATATATCCTCGTTAACGCTGCAGAGTGCGAGCCAGGTCTTGAGCACAACATTCAGCAGATCGAGGAGACTCCAGAGAAGCTGATCGCAGGTCTTAAGTACGTAATGGAGATTGCAGGAGCAGATAAGGCTATCATCGCTATCAAGAAGAAGCACCGCAAGGCAATCGAGATTCTCGACAACCTTCTTAAGGATGAGCCTGCAATCGAGAGACACCTTCTCCCAGATATATATCCAATGGGCGAGGAGAGAGCTGTAGTAAGAGAGTGCCTCGGAATCGAGCTCGAGCCAACTCAGCTTCCATCAGCAGCTAACGCTGTTGTTATCAACTCAGAGACAGTATGCAGATGTGCAGAGGCTGTTGATGAGCAGAAGCCTTCATTCCTTAAGAACCTCACAGTAAGAGGACAGATTAAGGGTGGACATGATGCACACGTATTCATGGACGTTCCTGTTGGAACAAGCGTAAGAGACCTTATCGAGAGAGCCGGCGGACTTGAGGAGCAGTACGGCGAGATTATCATGGGTGGAGCATTCACAGGAAGAGCTACTACTCTTGATGCTCCAATCTGCAAGAACACAGGAGCACTTCTCGTAACAATGCCATTCATGGATCTTAAGGGCGCTAAGATGGGTATCCTCGTATGCGCATGCGGCGGTAACCTTGAGAGAATGCAGGATCTCGTTAAGAAGTACAACGGAACTGAGACTCATGTTTGCTACTGCAAGCAGGCTCAGGAGCAGAAGAACGGAACTCGCAAGTGCGAGCGTCCTGGTAACTGCCCTGGACAGGTTAAGAACAACATGGACTTCAAGAAGGCTGGTTGTGAGTACATAATCATCGGTAACTGCTCAGACTGCTCTAACACAGTAATGGCTTCAGGACCTAAGATGGGACTTAAGGTTCTCCACCAGACTGACCACGCATGCAGAGCTGTAGATCACGCTCTCTACAGAACTCTCAGAGTATCAAAGGCAGTTGACCAGGATCTCAACGTTGTAGATAACGTAGAGAACAACTAATTCACGGTGTTGACTCGGATGCCCTGAGTAACCCCGATCATCAGGGTATTCGAGATGTTAATACACAATATATTTTGCGCGAAAGCGCAGGGATCTAAACAAAACATTTTTAAGGAGGAAGATCGATATGTCAATTACAGCTGAAACAGCTAAACAGCATGCGAACGACCCGGCAGTACTTTGCTGCAGAGCAGAGGAAGGCACAGTTCTCGATCCATCAAGATTTGAGGATCCAGCAATTTTCCCTGATCTCGTTGATTCAGGACTTCTGAACACAGACGGTGCTCTCACTCTCGGACAGGTACTTAACGGAAAGACTAAGCTTACTAAGACTTGTGACTCACTCACTCCACTTAACGCTGACAACTGCGAGGGCTTTGACGCAGCAGCAGCTCCAGCAGCAGAGGAAGTAGTTGAGGAGGCTCCAGCAGCAGTTGAGGCAGCTCCTGCACCAGTAGCAGCAGCTCCAGTTGCATGCGCAGGCGGAGTTATCAAGCTTCACATCGGAGAAGGAAAGAACATCGACATCGAGCTCCCTACAGGACTCGGCGGCGGTGCAGTAGTAGCTCCAGTTGCAGAGGCTGCAGCAGCAGCTCCAGCAGCAGTAGCAGCAGCTCCTGTTGAGGAGGAGAAAGTTGTTAGAGAGCTCACTAGAAAGCACTACAAGATTACTGAGGTTAAGAGAGGACCTGAGACTAAGATCGAGGGATCAGTTCTTTACATCAGAGAGGGTATCGAGGCTGAGGCTGTTGAGTCACAGGATCTCGTTACTAGCATGAAGATCGAGGTTATCACTCCAGATCTCTACCACACTTACTCAGAGACAGTAATGGACATCCAGCCAATCGCTACTAAGGAAGACGAGTGGGCACTTGGAGAGGGTGTAACTAGAGTACTCGACGGAGCTGTAACAGTAGTTACAGGAACAACTGACGAGGGTATCCAGATTGGTGAGTTCGGTTCATCAGAGGGTTACCTTGATGAGAACATGATGTGGAACAGACCTGGTGCTGTTGACAAGGGCGAGATCATGATTAAGTACTTCGTTACTATCAAGAACGGAAAGAACATGGAGAGACCTGGTCCTATCGCAGCTCACTCAGCAGTAGACTATGTAACAGCTGAGATCAGAAACGCAATGAAGAAGGATCTTCCAGAAGAGGCTGACGAGGTTCAGGTTCTTCAGCAGATCAGAAGACCTGGAAAGAAGAAGGTTGTAGTTGTTAAGGAGATCATGGGACAGGGTGCTATGCACGATAACTTCCTCTTCCCATCAGAGCCAGTAGGAGTACTCGGCGCTAGACCTAACGTAGACCTTGGTAACGTTCCAGTTTGCGCTTCACCACTTGAGGTAATGGATGGATGTATCCACGCTCTTACTTGCATCGGACCAGCATCAAAGGAGATGTCAAGACACTACTGGAGAGAGCCACTCGTACTTGAGTGTATCCACGATCCAGAGGTTGACCTTGTTGGTGTAGTATTCGTTGGATCACCACAGGCTAACTCAGAGAAGTTCTACGTATCAAACAGAGTAGGTCAGACTGTTGAGATGCTCGACGTAGATGGTGCTTTCGTAACAACTGAGGGATTCGGAAACAACCACGTTGACTTCGTAACTCACATCGAGAACATTGGTAAGAGAGGAATTCCAGTAGTAGGAATGTCATTCTGCGCTAACCAGGGTGCTCTCGTAGTAGGAAACAAGTACTGCGATGCAATGGTTGACAACAACAAGTCAATGTCAGGTATCGAGAACGAGGTTCTTGCTTGTAACACTCTCTGCGAGGAGGATGCTATCAGAGCTCTTGCTATGCTTAAGGCTAGAATGGCTGGCGAGCCAGTTAAGGCAGCTGAGAGAAAGTACAACGTAAACGTTAAGAACAACAACGTTGAGCTTATCGACAAGGCTATCGGATTCGATATCGAGCTTGTAGACAACGAGCAGTCACTTCCAATGAGTGAGAAGAGAAAGGCTAAGTACGACTAATCATTATGGGTAATGCTAACAATCTATATTTCGGGAATAAGGTCAACTACTATGAAGGTGTCATAGTAGAGGTCAGAGAGGACCTGGTTGCCATTGATGTAAAGGGCAGACTGGGATATATGGAACTTCCATATGACCTTCTGATTGCGAAGGACCCATTGCTGGTAGGACAGACAGTAGGCTGGAAGATGAGCTTCATCGAGCAGCTTGCAGGGAATGCCGGCAGCGAGTATCATTCAGGGGTTCAGAATTCCGACAAGACTTATTACATGGAAGGCGTTGTAACCAATATTGAGGACTGCGCAATATCCATGGATATAAAGGCTGATCAGGGTTATATCAAGACTCCTATGAGAATGCTCCTTTCAGATGTTCCATTCGAGCTTGGACAGTCTGTAGGCTGGAATATGACTAAGATTGTACAGCTTGGACCGGATGCTGATGACAAGTATGTTAGCAACATCATGAACAGAAATAAACGTGCTTTAGAGATTTCAAGTAGAAACAACGAGGAGGAAAAATAAAATGAGTTTAACAGTTGTAAAAGGATTACAATCTGAAATCTTCGTACCTGTAACTCCACCTTCAGTATTCACAAAGCCAACTAAGCCTATGAAGGAGTGGGTTGTTGGACTTGCAACAGCTGCTGGTGTACACAGAAAGGATCAGGAGAGATTCAACCTTGCTGGAGACTTCACATGGAGAAAGATTCCAAGCGACACTCCAACAGACATGCTTATGGTATCACACGGTGGATACGATAACTCAGACGTTAACAAGGACATCAACTGCATGTTCCCTATCGAAAGAATCCACGAGCTCGTAGCTGAGGGTATTATCGCTGGAGAGGCTCCATTCCACGCTGGATTCATGGGTGGTGGCGGAAACATCGAGAAGTTCACTAACGAGACTGGTCCTGCTATCGCTGAGATGTTTAAGGAAGAGGGCGTTGATGCTGTTCTCGTAACAGCTGGATGAGGAACTTGTCACCGCTCTGCAACAATCGTGCAGAGAGCAATCGAGAAGGCTGGCGTTCCTACAATCTGCGTAACAGCACTTCCACCAGTATCAAGACAGAACGGTACTCCAAGAGCTGCAGCTCCACTTGTTCCAATGGGAGCTAACGCTGGTGCACCACACGACGTAGCAATGCAGAGAGGAATCACTATCGACGCACTGAAGCTCATCGAGACAATCGAGACTCCAGGAAAGATCGTACCTCTCCCATACGAGTACCACGCACAGATCTAGTTCTAAACTGAATAGGACATCGGAAACGAAGACGGGGGCAGAGTATTCTGCCCCTTTTTTCAAAAGAGCATATGCTCTTATTACTTAGGAATATGTTATAATACTAATTGTTAGCGGGGGATTATTAACCCAATCATATACATTAAATAATCAATAATGAGAGGTCATGAATATGGGTGTTCAGGAAATTGATCTTAGAAGACTGGTAATCAAATCATTCCATATGACAGATGTTCAGATGGGAGATGAGAACAAGATTACAATGGACGGCAAGCTGACAATCGACGGAAGTTATGTTAAGGATCTTGCTGAAAGACACAGTAAGGTTATTGAGAAGATTGATATTCAGATTATTCAGCCGGGTGATCACGACAGATATACAAATACAATCATGGATATTATCCCTATCTCCACTAAGGTTCTTGGCAAGTGTGGAGAAGGAATAACACATACAGTAACAGGTGTTTATGTAATGCCTACAGGTGTGGATGTTGACGGTGAGCAGGCTCATGAGTTCGGTTCATCTGAGGGCAACCTTAAGGATATGCTCTATCTTAACAGAGCCGGCACACCTTCTGACACAGATATTATTATTTCATTTGATATTACTTTTAAGAAGGGTATGGGTCAGGAGAGACATGCTATCATTGAGGCTTATCATGCAGTTGATGAATGGATTCAGGTATATAGAGAACAGATGAAGAAATTCAACGGCAACAAGGCTACTGAGAAGCATGAGTATCATGATGTAATAAGACCTGGACAGAAGAAGGTTCTTATCATCAAGGAGATGATTGCACATGGAGCAATGCTCGACACATGGATTTTCCCTAATGAGCCGTCCGGAGTAGCAGGCGGCAAGTCACTTATCGATTACGGATGCATGCCGGTAATGCTGACTCCTAACGAGTTCAGAGACGGCGCGATTCATTCAATGAACTAGGAGGTGCGATATGGGAGTAGGTCCTTCAACTAAAGAAACATCATTACATCACTTCAGAGATCCTCTGGTTGATATTGTAGGTTCGGATTCAGGTATCGATCTCATGGGAGTACTTGTATTCGGATCACCTGAGGGAAATGAAGAGAAGATCAGATGCTCAAGAACTGCAGCTGTAGTTGCTGAGTGCTGCAGACCTGACGGAGTAATCGTTGAGACAGATGGCTGGGGCAACCTGGACGTAGACTATGTTAACTGTGTTAACGAGATCGGAGAGAGAGGAATCCCTGTTGCCGGACTCAACTGGAGTGGTACAGCAGGAACATTCGTAGTAGACAGCCCTTATCTTGATAACGTAGTTGACTTCAACAAGAACCCTGAGGGCATTGAATCAAACATTGTAGGCGAGAACAATTATACAGCTGACGATGTAAGAGAGTGCGTTAAAAGACTTAAGATTGCAATGCTCAAGAAGGGAATGAACAAGTAAATTCTTGTTATACAGAGGTAACAGATCCGGGCACAGTTAAGCTCTGTGCTCGGTTTTGTAATATTTATGGAAGAGGACATAACCTATGAAGAATCCTAACAGACAGGCCGCTATCAGACGATCAGAGGCTCATGGAGGCAATGATACTGACACAATTGTTGTTTACAATTCCAGTAATGGAAGCTCAATGCAATATGCTGAGCTGATTGCCAAAGCTCTTGATGCAGATATAATTCCTTATTCAAAGAAGACCCTGGGATATGTAACACTATACAGAAATATAGTTTTCGGTGGATGGATAAGAGCCAGAGAGATAACAAGACTCAATATGCTCAAGCAGAATGCCGGACAGTTCGGTCTTGCAGGAAAGAATATATTCATATTTGGTGTAGGACTTGGTCCTGATACAGAGGAATATAAGCGTCTGATATGCAAGAGAAACGGTATTGAGAGGGATACCTTCTATTATCTTGAGGGAAGATATAATCCTGACAAGATTAAACGTGTTGATGCTGCATCTTTAGCTGCAATGAAGAACACGATATACGGAGAGATGAGCGAGGAGGATGCTCAGGTTCTCAGAGAAAGAATTGAGAATGGGTATGATGGTGTAGATCCTCTTAAGATAATTCCTCTTGTTGAAGCAGTAATGAAGGCCAAGGAAATAAGATAAGAAGACTGCAGGTAATGGGACTCAATCAGAGAAAGAAGCAGCTGAACTTCGATATTAAATGGGAGTGCAGCTGCTTTTGTTTTGGTTGATGCGCAGAGCATTTATTTAATAATGGATAAGTCTAAAAAAAGAATCCTGCGATATCGCAGGATTCTAATTATTCAATAATTAGTTTTGGAACTAAGCGTTCTTCTTACCCTTGAGGTAGTCGAGGAAGAACATTACTGCAGTAACCTCTACTACTACGCATACAACGTAGAGAAGGATCTGGAGTGGAAGTGACTTAACGATGTAGTATGCGATAAGTACTCCGATAGCTCCTCCAAACATCTGGCAAAGAGTAGCTACCATGTCGAATCTGTTCTCCTTAACGAACTTAGGTCCGTTACCAAATGCCATAAGGAATGCACATGATCCCATCATGATTGGGAATGCAGCTCCGATGTTCATTCCGAGAAGTCCTACAAGAGCCATACATGGAGCGTAGAGTCCTACACCGATGTTCATGAGAGCTCCAAGTACGAAGTTAGCAACAACACCGATAACGAGCTTAGCGCCAGTAAGCTTAAGAGCAGTTCCAACAGCACCGAAAGGTCCAACACCGAGTGACTTGCAGATCATGATGATACCGAGAAGTGCAAGACCAACTCCCATGCAGAGTCTTACCATCTGAACGTCAGCCTTTGTGATGAATGATGCACCTGCGAATGCTCCTGCTACTGCAGCTACGAGCATGAGTACAAGTGTAAGAGTGTCAAGCTCAACGAATCCGAAGAAGAAGAATGCCTCAAGACATACTGGGAAAGTATCTCCTACGTTAAGTGTTCCAGGAACGTTGATATCATCTACAGACTTACCAAACTTGAAAGCAGCAGATGTTGGAGCGTATGAACCGATACCAAGAGTATCGAAGAAGTTAGCGAGTACACCTACGATTGCGTTATATACGAGGTGCTTCTTACCCTCTGCCCAAGCAGCCTGTCCTTCCTCTGTTGCAAGGTTCTTCTTGCACTGTGCAACTACGAGAACTACGTTCAGCACCATACCGACAACAGCAAGTGCCTTCATAACCATCATTGCCATAAAATAACCTCCGTAAAAATAAAAAATGATAAATAAGAAATACCGTCAGAATTCATCCCCGAAAGAATTCTGTTTGATTATGGCTATATTGTACTTAATTGTTTGCAAATAGTCAATCTATTTTGACAATTCTGTGATTGAATAATCATATTTGTGAATATTTTGTGAAGATACAGCTCCTTCATTACGGATAATAATTAAGAGCATAACGCCCAATTCAAGGCAAATCAAAGCGGTCTATATGGTATAATATCGTTATGAGTTTTACACATCTTCATGTACATACTGAATACAGTCTTCTGGACGGAATGAGCAGGATAAGCGAGCTTCCGTCATACGCCAGAGAGCTTGGAATGACGGCTCTTGCGATAACAGATCATGGTGCGATGTTTGGCGTAATAGATTTTTACAAGGCCTGCATTAAGGAGGGTATCAAGCCTGTAATCGGATGCGAAGTATACACTGCAGCCAGAAGCATTTATGACAAAGCCGCTGATAAGGACAGATACAGCGGTCATCTTATTCTGCTTGCTGAGAATCAGACCGGATACAGCAACTTGGTTAAAATTGTATCAAAGTCCTATGTGGATGGATTCTATTTCAAGCCACGTGTAGACAAGGAGCTTCTCAGCAAACACAGCGAGGGAATAATTGCTCTCAGCGGATGTCTTGCCGGTAATGTTCAGAGGCTTCTTCTGCTTGGTGATTATGAGGGAGCAAAGGACGAGGCTCTGGCACTTGCAGATATTTTTGGACGGGACAATTTCTTCCTTGAGATACAGAATCATTATCTTGAAGAGGACAAGGTTGTAATAGAGCAGCTTAAGAGGCTTAGTACGGATATTAACATTCCTCTTGTTGCGACCAATGATGCGCATTATATAAGAAAGAGCGATGCCAAGGCGCACGATATTCTTCTATGCATTCAGACTGCAACGAGTATCGACGACGAGAAGAGGATGCGTTTTGAGAACGATTCCTTCTATCTAAAGTCAGAGGAGGAGATGAGAGAGCTTTTCTCAGATATTCCGGAGGCATGTGACAATACCCAGATCATTGCAGACAGATGCAATGTTGAATTCACTTTCGGCGAATATCATCTTCCGGAGTTTATTCCGCCGGAAGGCCTGACCAATAAAGAGTACCTCAGGCATCTTTGCTACGAGGGGCTTTCTCGCAGGTACGGCAGTGATGCAATGGATGAGGGCTCGGATCTCAGGCAGAGACTCGAGTCAGAGCTTCAGGTAATCGAGAGCATGGGATATGTCGAGTACTTCCTTATAGTATGGGATTTCATTCATTATGCCAAAACCAAAGGAATTCCTGTAGGACCGGGCCGTGGCTCTGCCGCAGGAAGCATAGTTTCATATTGTCTTGATATAACGGAGATCGATCCGATCAAGTATAATCTTATTTTCGAGAGATTCCTAAACCCTGAAAGAGTATCAATGCCTGATATAGACGTTGACTTCTGCATCGAAAGAAGGCAGGAGGTAATAGACTATGTCATTGACAAGTACGGCAAGGACAAGGTGTCGCAGATAATCACTTTTGGAACACTGAAGGCAAAAGCCGCTGTCAGGGATGTTGGAAGAGCCCTTAACGCCACCTATGCGGAGGCAGATGCCCTTGCCAAGGCGATACCTAATGACCTTGGAATTACAATAGCAAAGGCGCTTGAGATTAATCCGGAGCTTAGAAGCAAGTACGAAAGAGAACCTCTTGCAAGAAACATACTTGATATGTCAATGGCTCTTGAGGGTCTGCCAAGACATGCCTCAACGCATGCTGCAGGAATCGTAATCAGCAAGCTGCCTCTCGACGAGTATGTTCCTCTGTACTCATCGGACAAGGGCCTTGCAACGCAGTTTAATATGACGACAATTGAGGAGCTTGGACTTCTCAAGATGGATTTCCTTGGCCTCAGAAACCTTACTGTAATAAACGAAGCACTTCAGATGATCGAGCAGAACCATGGTGTGAGAATAGATCTCTCTACGATGGGATATGACGACCCCGAGGTCTACAAGATGATAGCCGAGGGCAATACCAAGGGAGTGTTTCAGCTTGAAAGTCCCGGTATGACGGATTTCATGAAGAATCTTAAGCCTACCTGCTTCGAGGATGTTGTTGCGGGAATCTCTCTTTACAGACCTGGACCTATGGACTCAATTCCTAAGTACATTGAGAACAAGAAGCATCCTGAGAACGTAAAGTACATAGATCCGCATCTCGAGCCTATACTCGGCGTAACCTACGGCTGCCTTGTATATCAGGAACAGGTTATGCAGATTGTAAGAGATCTGGGAGGATATTCGTACGGAAGATCCGACCTCGTAAGACGTGCGATGAGCAAGAAGAAGATGCAGGTCATGCTCGAGGAGAAGGAGTATTTCATTCATGGCAAAAAGAACGAAGACGGCAGCACAGAGATTGCGGGGTGCATAGCTAACGGCATTCCGGAGGCAGCTGCAGAGGCAATCTTCGAGGACATGGTTACATTCGCGCAGTATGCTTTCAACAAGTCCCATGCAGCTGCATATGCAGTAGTTGCATACGAGACAGCATATCTTAAGAGGCATTATCCGGTAGAGTTTATGGCAGCTCTTCTGTCAAGCGTAAGCGGAGATGGAGTTCATACGGCGGATTACATCAGAAACTGCCGCGAGATGGGAATAGATATACTTCCGCCTTCTGTCCTTAAGAGCGGAAGGGGATATCTGGCTAAGGATGGAAAGATCAGATTCGGCCTTCTGAGTGTTAAGAGCGTCGGTACAGGAATCGCAGATGCAATAGCAAGAGCTCAGAGTGTGGTGCCTGAGACAGATGATATATATGAGTTCATAAGAACAATCGATGCCGGAGAGCTTAACAGGAAGGCGATAGAATCCCTCATCAAAGCCGGAGCCTTCGATGATATAAACAGCAACAGAGCTCAGTGCATGGCTGTGTGCGATGATGCGGTAAAGACTGCCCAGAAGATGAATAAGGCATCAAACACCGACCAGATATCACTGTTTGATATTGACGAGGAGATGCTTGATGAGGTCAGGGTTGCGCATGAGCTTCCTAAGGTAAGTGATTTCAGTCTTTCCCAGAAACTGGCACTTGAGAAGGAGGTTCTTGGAGTATATATCTCGGGTCATCCTCTAGATGAATACAGGACACTGATAGAAGAGAACATTACTGCAAGAACATCGGAGCTTATATCGCTTGGCAGCGATGATGAAAGCTTCTCTCAGGGACAGCTGCAGGGAAGACATCTTGACGGCGACAGAGTTCTGATGGCCGGTATGCTTGAGAATGTCAAGAAGATGCTGACCAAGGATTCGAAGGAGATGGCAAGAATAAGTCTGGAGGATCTCGATGGCGTAATCGGAGGCATCGTGTTCAGCAGAACCTTTGAGAAGTGCAGACATATTCTTAAGGATGACGAGATAGTAGGCGTGCTTGCCCGTCTTTCGATGAAGGAGGAGGGCCAGACCGAGCTTATTGTGGAGGATGTCGCTCCTGTAGGCGAGCTTCCAAGGTTAAAAAGCGAGGTAAGAGGCTCTTACATGAGAAGAAGATATCAGTCACAGGGACAGCAGGGAGAAGGCAGAAGAACGGCTTCTTCGCCGCAGGTGCGTTCAGACAGTTCTGACAGGAATTATCTGAAGCTGAGACTCACAGAGGAGGCAGTATCAGCTCATGGAGATCTCAGCGGTGCCATGTATCACATCCTGGATGTTCTGTCGATGTATCCAGGTGAGACAGAGGTTCTTGTATATCTTCCTGACGGAAGAATGGTAAGAGCTGACAGCGAGCACAGAGCTTGCTGCTGTGAGGAATTGAGGACAAGGCTCGAAAGGATACTTGGAGCTGAGAACGTTAAAGGATAGAAGAGGTAATCATATGAATGCAATAGTAATATACTCGTCCAAAAGAGGAAGCACAGAGCAGTATGCTCACTGGATTGCGGAGGATCTCGGCTGCGAGGCGGTGCCTTTTGCACGAATCAGAGAGGTTAATCTTTATGAATACGATGTAATTGTATATGGCGGCTGGATTAGAGGAAGCGGCATCGTGGACTTCGATGTGTTCAAGAAGAAGTGGCTTACAAGTGATCTTCTGCCTAAGCTTGTCGTATTTGGTGTAGGCGTCGCAAATGAGACTCCGGAGAATTACATGCAGGTATATGAGATTAACTATAAGGGAATTGCTAAGGAGGGTGGACCAAACCCTACATTATATATAGTTCCTGGCGCGTATCATCCGGAGAAGATCACCGGCATGGATAAGATGCTTATGGGTGTAATGAAGAAGGTGCTGATTTCGGGGGCGAAGGGTGCAGGCGCAACTGATGATGCCAGGGAGCTTGCGGACAGACTCGAGAACGGAATCGATCTTGTAAAGAGAGAGAATATCAATGCGGTTGTAAGGGAGGCGCGAAAGATATGCGAATAGATGAATCGGCTCTGATTTGTCCCGGCGCTGTTATAAGCGGCAACGTGACAATAGGAAAGAAGTGCAGCATATGGTACAATGCGGTTCTGCGTTCAACAGATTCTCTTATTGAGATTGGAGACGAGTCGAATGTTCAGGATGGATGCGTTCTTCATGCCAAGGGCAACAAGACAATCAGACTTGGCAAGGGCGTGACTGTAGGTCATAACGCAATCGTTCACTGCTGTGATATCGGGGACAACACTCTGATCGGCATGGGAGCGACGGTGCTTACAGGCGCTGTTATCGGAAGAAACTGTATTATCGGCGCCAACGCTCTTGTTACCGGAGGAACTGTAATCCCGGACAATTCAATGGTTCTCGGCTGCCCGGGCAAGGTTGTAAGAAGTGTAACCGAGGCAGAGATTGTTCATAACAGAGAGTATGCGAC
>CAMFZN010000010.1 GCA_946006945.1 uncultured Clostridia bacterium
TTGAATATGAATAAAAGTTCAATTAACATGTCACAATTCCATGACATGTCCGTGATAGGATTATCCATAAAGAAACACGGATGTGTCGATGACGGAATTAATATCAATCCGGGAGGGAACAAAGTATGAAGAAGAAAAGAATTCTTAAGATAGCAGCTAGAAACAAGAGATTTCTTGCAGGTCTTATTGATGAATTAATACCGGCTGTAATAGCAATACTGATGCTTATCTGCTCAGGCACAATGATAGGTGCATCGCTTTATTACGGCGGCTACGGGTACTATGACTACGGATACGGCTACGGGGGACTCCATGGCCTTTCTGCACTGATGATGGTTGTGTTTTTTCTTATTCTCATTGCTTTTCTTGGAGTTGAGATATATTTCTACAGCAAGTCTCAGTCAATCGGCAAAGCAATAGTTGGACTCAAGGTAGTATCGAGTGTCGATGGCAAGCCTGTCACTTTCGGCAAGATGCTTCTAAGAGAATTCATTATAAAGGGTGCATCCGAGGTTATGTTCTTCCTTGGTTATATCTGGATTCTGATCGATGACAAAAACAGAAGCTGGCACGACAAGATTCTTGATACATATGTAATCGATGTTAAGGAGACGGAGTCGTTAAACGCTGCAGGATCTGACACAAAGGCTTCTGCAGAGTCAGACAATGCTGCAGAACAGGCAGTAACACAGCCGGAGGCTCCTTCTGAAGCACCTGATGAAGAAGCAGGAACTATAACGACAGAAGAGGCGTCTGCAGTTGAGGCGTCTGCAGCTGAGCCTGCAGAAAGCGCAGAATAATCAAAAAAATATCACATATCACAGGATATAATGTTATAATTGTTCATAGGTTTAACCATGATTATTTCTTGGAGGCGTTATGAAGGCAATTATTAACAACGACAAGTTAACTTTAGAGGATGGAAGAGTTATCTCTCTTGATAACTCTTTTGTTTTGCCTGCTTTCGCTGATGTGCATGTTCATTTCAGAGAGCCGGGATATGAGTACAAGGAGACCATAAGAACCGGAAGCATGGCAGCGGCAGCAGGTGGATATACTGATGTGTGCACAATGCCTAACCTGGTTCCTGCACCATCTGATTCTGAGGCTGTAAGGAAGCAGCTTGATATCATTGAGAGAGATGCGGTTATCGGAGTTCATCCATATGGAACAATTACAGAAGGAGGCCTTGGAACGGGCGCAGTCTGTGACCTTGAGGCGCTTGCGCCGCATGTAATAGCGTTCTCAGACGACGGCTTCGGAGTTCAGGACAGAGGGACCATGCGTGAGGCTATGGAGCGTGCAAGAGATCTCGGCAAGCTGATAGTAGCTCATTGTGAGGATATGGAGCTTTTGCACGCAGGAAAGGTGAGAGAAAGCGAGTGGAGACAGATTGAGAGGGACCTTAAGCTCGCTGACGAGACAGGAGTGGGATACCATGTGTGCCATATTTCCTGCAAGGAGAGTGTGGAGGTAATAAGGGAAGCTAAGAAGAGCGGTGTGAATGTTACCTGCGAGACAGCTCCTCATTATCTTGTACTCGATACAGATGATCTTAATGAGTTCTTATGCAGCTATCCTGAAAGGGGAGGTAATTTTAAGATGAATCCTCCAATCAAGGACAGATCTGACAGAGATGCCCTGATTGAAGGAATCTGCGATGGTACTGTTGACATGATAGCTACAGACCATGCACCTCATTCAGAAGAGGAGAAGTCAAGAGGATTTCTTAAGAGCATGAATGGAATTGTAGGTCTTGAGACTGCATTTCCGGTTCTGTATACTGGCCTTGTATGTGAGGGCATTATTACACTCGATAAGCTGACTGATATAATGTCAGTTAATCCGAGAAGAAGATTCGGCCTGGAAGCACCTGAGGATTATGTTGTTATTGACGGTGCTAATGAGTATGTTATTAATCCTGACAACTTCCTGACTAAGGGAAGAAGTACTCCTTTTGATGGCTGGAGGGTTAAGGGAAGACCGATTGTTACCATAAAGAACGGAGAGGTGGTTTATGGATAGAGAAGTAAGCAGAATAATTGAGAACAGACAGCTCGCTGGCGGAATCTACAAGATGACTCTCGAGACTAAGGAATGCAAGTTCTCAAGACCGGGACAGTTCGCAATGATTGGTGTTGAGGGCAAGTTCCTCAGAAGACCGATTTCTGT
Source organism: uncultured Clostridia bacterium (assembly GCA_946006945.1). GTDB lineage: Bacteria > Bacillota > Clostridia > Peptostreptococcales > Anaerovoracaceae > Crickella. The sequence continues at coordinate 2,173 of CAMFZN010000010.1, forward strand.
ATGTGAATACGACAGCGACAGATATACTATCATTTATAAGGTGGTTGGAGAGGGAACAGACATCCTAAGCAGAATGCTTCCTGGTGAGAAGGTCAATTCAATAACCGGATGTGGTAATGGCTATGATGTGGATGCGATTCCAGACGGCGCATATCTTGTAGCAGGAGGAATCGGTATTCCGCCAATGCTGGGCCTGATGAAGGCTCTTGTGATGCAGGGCAAAAATGCCAATCTTGTGCTCGGCTTTAACAGCAAGAACGATTTCTTTCTGATCGAAGAGTTCAGAAACATCTGCGGCAACATCGATATTCTGACAGCTGACGGAAGCAACGGAAGAAAGGGCTTCGTAACCGATGCTTTTGCACACGCAGATTACGCATGTGCCTGCGGACCTACAGGAATGCTTAAGGCTCTTGACAGCAAGGTAAGCAGAGGTCAGTTCAGCCTTGAGGCAAGAATGGGCTGCGGCTTTGGCGCATGCATGGGATGTTCGATTAATACTCTTGAGGGACCTATGCGAGTATGCAAGGAGGGACCTGTGTTTGATAAGGAGATAATAGAATGGCAGAAACTATAAAGACTAATGCTCCGGCCTGGGCAGAGGCTTCTGCTATGGCAGGTGCAGATATGAGAGTTAATCTGTGCGGAATAGAGCTTGCCAATCCGGTTATGCCTGCAAGCGGTACCTTCGGATACGGCATGGAGTACAGGGAACTGTATGACCTTAATCTTCTTGGAGCAATAGTAACCAAGAGTGTTACACTTGAGCCAAGATACGGCAATGAGCTTCCAAGAATTGCTGAATGTACAAGCGGAATGCTCAATTCAATAGGACTTCAGAACCCGGGGATAGAGCATTACATGAGTGAGGATATTCCAATGCTTCGCAAGCATTACCACGGTCCAATCGTATCAAATGTAAGTGAGTTCAGCGTGGAGGGATATGCCGAGGCTGTAGGCAAGCTTAATAGTCTTGATGATATATCCATGTTCGAGATTAACATAAGCTGTCCGAATGTACATCACGGAGGATCTTCCTTCGGAGCAGATCCGGCTCTTGCCGAGGAGATTACAAGGGCATGCAGAAAGTCTACCGACAAGCCGCTGTTTATGAAGCTTACACCTAACGTAACCTCGATATCCGAGATTGCCAAGGCGTGTGAGGCAGGCGGTGCTGACGGAATCAGCCTCATCAATAATTTCAAGGCAATGAGAATCGATCTTAAGACAAGAAAGACCATTACATCTGAGAAGTATGCGGGTCTTTCGGGTCCTGCAATCAGACCTATCGCAATGAGAATGGTTAATGAGGTATATCATGCAGTGAAGCTTCCGATTATCGGTATTGGAGGAATTCAGACAGCCGATGACGTGCTTGAGATGATAATGGCAGGAGCTTCAGCAATTGAGGTGGGAAGCGCCAACCTGATAGATCCTTGGGTATGCCCTCAGATCATTGAGGATCTTCCTAAGAGAATGGTTGAGCTTGGAATAACTAATCTAAATGAAATCAGAGGAGTTGTATAGATATGAAACCGGAGATTATTATCGCGCTTGACTTTCCTACAGGAAAGAAGGCTCTTGAGTTCCTTGACAGATTCGAGGCAGTTGAGGATAAGCCTTGGGTAAAGGTTGGAATGGAGCTGTATTACAGCGAAGGACCTTCCATTCTAAAGGAGATTAAGAATAGGGGATACAGAATTTTCCTTGATCTCAAGCTCCACGACATTCCTAATACAGTCGGAAGTGCAATGAAGGTGATGGCAGGACTTGGAGTTGATATGGTTAACGTTCATGCAGCGGGCGGATCAAAGATGATGGAAGCTGCTGTTAAGGGCTTTAACGAAGGTAGAGAAAATGCCGAGGGAAGAAAGCCTCTCATGATTGCAGTAACACAGCTTACATCAACAAGTGAGGAGCTTATGAACGAGGAGCTTCGCATTCCTGGCTCGCTTACAGATACTGTTATTGCCTATGCTAAGAATGCCAAGGCGTCAGGTCTTGACGGAGTAGTATGCTCAGCCTGGGAGGCAGGAATGATTCATGAGAATGTCGGCGAAGATTTCATGACTATTACTCCGGGTATCAGACTTGCGGGTGACGCTGCAGGAGATCAGTCAAGAATTGCAACACCTGCACGTGCCAAGGAGCTCGGCTCAGATTACCTTGTTATCGGAAGAAGCATCACTGCAGCAGATGATCCGGTGGCAGCATACAGACGCTGCGTAGAGGAGCTTCTGTAGATAACAGAAAACAGACATAATAAGAACAGTATATGGAGGATGACATGTCAGAGAAGATTAACGAGATTGCAAAGGGCCTGCTTGATATCAAAGCAGTATTTCTAAGACCGGACGAGCCTTTCACATGGGCTTCCGGAATCAAGAGCCCAATTTATTGTGATAACAGACTGATTCTTTCAGCACCTGAGGTTAGAGACCTGGTTGAGAATGAGATGGCAAGAGTTATTGAGGAGAAGTATCCAGAGTGCGACATCATTATGGGCACTGCTACTGCAGGAATTGCACATGGTGCGATAGCAGCTCACATCATGGGCAAGCCTATGGGATATGTAAGATCAAGCTCTAAGTCACACGGAAGAAACAACAGAATTGAGGGAAGACTTAACCCTGGTGACAAGGTTGTAGTTGTTGAGGACCTTATTTCAACAGGAATGTCATCAATTGAGGTTGTAGAGGCTCTAAGAGAGGCTGGAGCTGAGGTTCTTGGTGTTGTCAGCATCTTTACATATGAGACTGCAAAGGCTGACGCTGCTTTTGAAGAGGCTCACTGTGAGAAGACAAGCCTGTGTACAATATCAAAGCTCATTGAGTTCGCAAAGGCTGAAGAGTATGTTACAACTGAGCAGGGAGATTATGTAATCAGCTTTACGAGATCTCTATAGGCTCAGGTTTGTGGCGTAGGATATCATACAAGGGAGGACGGAACCATGTACAAAAGAGATTTGGTCAGCATCACAGACTACAGCCTCGATGAGCTTGAAGCACTTTGGACGCTTGCTGATGACATAGAGAATCATCCAAGAAGGTATAAGTCAAGCTGCAACAATCTGAAGCTTGCGACACTGTTTTATGAGCCAAGCACAAGAACGAGACTCAGCCACGAGTCTGCAATGATTGAGCTTGGCGGTAATGTTATAGGCTTCTCCGATGCCAAGGCTTCTTCAGCATCAAAGGGAGAGACTGTTGCAGATACGATGAAGGTAATGTCATGCTTTGCAGATATTATTGCTATAAGACATAACCTTGAGGGTGCAGCAATGGTTGCAGCAGAAAATTCAAGGGTACCGGTAATCAATGCAGGAGACGGAGGCCACAGTCATCCGACTCAGACACTTACCGATCTATATACCATAAGGAAGAATTTCGGAAGGCTTGATAATCTTAGAATCGGCTTCTGTGGAGATCTTAAGTACGGAAGAACGGTTCACTCTCTTATAGAGGCGATGCTGAGATATGAGAATGTATCATTTGTGATGATTGCTCCCGATGAGCTAAAGCTCCCTAAGGGCCTTAAGAACAACATTATCGATGCCGGAGCAGAGTTCGTCGAGACAGCATGTCTGGAGGACGCTCTTCCTGAACTGGATATTCTGTACATGACAAGAATACAGAGAGAAAGATTCTCAGATCTTTCAGTTTATGACAGACTTGCCGGCACTTATATACTCGATAAAGAGAAGATGCAGAAGGCCAAGGAGAAGATGATAGTAATGCATCCTCTTCCAAGAGTTGATGAGATTTCAACTGATGTTGATGATGACCCAAGAATTCAGTTCTTCGAGCAGGTAATGTGCGGTAAGATAATTCGAAGAGCCTTGATTCTGGATCTTATCGAGAGAGGCTCTGAGGAGCCAATAAGAAGATGGGAGGATATCGATGCAGAGGGAGAGTGTACCAATCCTAAATGCATTACCCATCATGAAAGAGGCCTTAAGCCTAAGTACAAGAGAAGCAGTAATGGAAGTCTGCTTTGTGCTTACTGCGACTGCAAGATAAAGAATGAATAGGGCTGAACAGTGTTGATTCATAATAAAAGCAGCAGGGTCTCCTGCTGCTTTTAGATTGGAATAATTCTCTTGAGTATGTGTTCTATTCAGTGTATCTGTCAGGGTATACTTTCTTATGAGCCTTAATTATTGATTCGGCAATAATCTTGGCGTTCTGATCAATTCTGTCGAAAATCTCGTTGTCCTTTGTACTGCTTGTGAAGCCTACCTCTGCAAGGCAGCTCGGCATGTTAGGAATGCTGTTCTCATAATAGTCATCATTAGGGTTCTTGTATACTCCTGGTGTAACACTTCTCTCAGCAAATCCGCACTCGACGAATGCCTCCATAAGTGTATTTCCTAGGATCTGCTGATCTTCAGTATTCTCTTTAGGGATCCAGATTTCCGCTCCATCACCCTCGCTTGCCTGATTGCGATGAATTGAGATGAAGAAGTCCGCACCGGCTTCATTAGCCATTCGTCCTCGCTCCTCCCTGTCAATGTCTACGTCTTCAGTCCTCGACATGAGAACCTTATAGCCTTCAGCCTCAAGACAGTCTCTTATCGCAAGAGAAAGCTTTAATGCATCATCCTTCTCGTATCGTCCGCCGGCATCTGTTCCGGAATCTACACCGCCGTGCCCGGGGTCGAGGAAAATGATTCCGTAATTCTTCTTGCTCTCTTTACTGTTTTTGCTATCTTCGTTATCACCGCCGAATAATAACGATAAAACGAAAAAACAGCACGCCAACATTATAATCACTGCTGCTGCGAGCATTGTGCAGCGAATGATAATCTTTTTGCGCTTATTCCTGCGCCTTCGTTCTCTAAGAAGACGTCTTATTTCTTCATCTGAGTATCTTTGATTCATATTGCAATTCTATAATAAATGCATGAAAAAGGCAAAAATATGTACTGAGATTGTTCGTAATTGAAGAATAGAGCAAAAATGTGATATATTATTGTGTACGAGTGTTTAGAGAATGATGGAGGAAGAAATGATTTCGGTATCATCAAAGGGTTCGAAATATGCAGATGAATACACAATAAAGGCCGGAATTCCAGAGTCTGTACTCATGGAGAATGCAGCCAGGTCGGTTCTTGAGGAGATTGAGAAGAGATTTCCTAGACGAGAAACCAGAATTCTTGTTTTTGCAGGTCCGGGTAACAACGGCGGAGATGCTGTATGCCTTGTTAGGTGGCTTCTTCACAGGAAATATAAAGCAAATCTGTATTTCCTAGGTGATCCGGGCAAAGCGAGCGAAGGCTTTAAGACTCAGATGAGAATTCTCCTGGGAGCTTTTCCGGATACTCAAATATACGGAATACGTGGTGCTGTTGATTCAGAAATACTGTATGCCAGATATGATGTTATCGTTGATGGAATATTCGGAACAGGACTTAACAGACCTCTTGATGATGCTTACTCCAAGTATATTAGCTACATTAATTCGAAGAAGGCATATAAGATAGCAATCGATATTCCTTCGGGTCTCGAGGCAACCTATGGCAAGGCGATAGGTGAAGTGTTCGAGGCAGACTTAACGGTTACCTTCGGTGCATATAAGCACGGAATGCTTCTTTCGGATGGCAGGGATGTATGCGGCGAGGTTACGGTCAAGGATATCGGAATTCTCGATGCGGCATATGACAAGATAGAGAATAGACTTACGGTATGTGATGCTGCTTTTCTTGCTGATAACATTCAGAATGCAATTCTTCCAAGAATCGAGAAATCACATAAAGGCACTTACGGAACTGTAGGAATAGTTGTATCAAGCGAGGGCATGCTCGGAGCCAGCATGCTTGCAGCAAAGGCTGCATACAGGGCAGGCTGCGGACTGGTCAAATTCTTCTGTCCGTCCAAATACATCGGTTTCTTTAACGTGTCACTTCCAGAGGCTGTTGTTGTACCATATAAGAATGATGATATTGTGGGTGCGCTTGGAGCATTCACAAAGAAAGTTGATTGTGTGCTTGTTGGACCGGGACTTAAGGAGGGTTCATCTGAGCGGCTTATCATCAAGCAGCTTCTCGCCTCAGACAAGAAGATTGTTTTTGATGCGGGCGCGATTAACATAATATCAGCTAATCTGAAGTCTTTCAGAAAGAGAAAGTGCAAATGTGTTCTTACTCCGCACATCGGTGAGATGGCAAGACTGGTTGATGAGGACAAGAATATTGTTTCGAGAAAGAGAATTGCCTACACCAAAATGTTCTCGAAGAAATTCAACGTATCGATGGTTGTCAAATCAGATACTCCGGTATTCTCTCTTGTGGGAAAGAGCGGAAGCCAGGGTCTTTACATAAGCAATATCGGCAATTCAGGTCTTGCGACTGCAGGCTCAGGCGATGTTCAGGCAGGTGTGATTGCTTCTCTTATCGCACAGGGCAACAGTCTTAATAACTCTCTTCTTTACGGAAGTCTGATACATGCATCGTCAGCAGAAAAGTTCGGAGATGATGATAATTCAAAGAGAAGAATGATGGCAGGAGATATCATAGACAACCTGTTCTAGCAGAGCAAAAAAATGCTTGATAAACAAAATAGTGAATGCTATAATATTTCCGTTATTTGTTTTGGACGATCTGTTCCATTACTATTACAACACGGATGGAGGTGAGATAGGAATATGGCACAGGTTATCGTAAGAGATGGCGAGGGCTTAGAGATCGCTCTTAAGAGATTCAAGAAGGCTTGCTCACGTGACGGTGTAATGGCTGAGCTCAGAAAGAGAGAGCACTACGAGAAGCCAAGCGTAAGACGTAAGAAGAAGTCAGAAGCTGCTCGTAAGAAGGCTAGAAAGTATTAATTGCTTTTATCTTTGCGAACCTCGCATTATGAGGTTCGCATTTTGCTTTTTTGCGGCAGATACATTTAATACATTATGGAGGTGGAGTATGGGGCTTAAAGAACAGCTTATGAATGATTACAAGGAAGCAATGAAATCCGGAGATCATGCCAGAAAAGAGACTGTCAATCTTGTAAGAGCAGCAATAAAGCAGCGTGAGGTTGACATGAGAAAGGTTATTGATGATGATAGTGAGATTGTTTCAATAATCAAGAAGCAGGTTAAGATGAGAACTGATGCACTTGCTGATTTTGCAAAGGCAGGAAGAGATGATCTTACTGAGGCATATAACAAGGAGATTGAGGTTCTTAAGGCATACCTCCCTGAGGAGATGAGCTACGAGGATATCAAGGCTTCCGTTCAGAAGATTGCTGAGGATTCCGGCCTTGAGAGAAGCATGAAGAGCATGGGTCAGATGATGAAGAGTGCAATGGCTGAGCTTAAGGATAAGGCAGATGGGTCAGAGGTATCAAAGGCCGTAAAGGAGTACTTAAGCGGTAAGTAATTAGGGGCATCTATAAATGCTTGAGTTTATGGATATTCGGAGAATCACAGTCTGAAGACTGTGATTTTTTAAATCCTGAAAATCTCTATAATGAAGTCTTCTTTCACATCTGTAATATTGCTAATGACAAGAAAAACAAATATAATTATATAATTAAAGATAAAATGAGGGTGCTTAATGGTAGAAGAGAAAAACAGGCTGATAATTGAAGTCGAAGATGATATTGACAGAGCTGAGGTTTTTGGGTGCCTTGATGCCAATGTTCGCGAGATAGAGAAGAGAACCGGAGCTGAGATTACACAGCGAGGCAACAGCATAGTGATTTCGGGTGGAGACGTCAGACTTGCAGAATCTATTTTAAGTGAGCTTATGGATGCTCAAAGGGTTGAGAGAAGACTTGACAGGCAGAAGGTAAGCTACATAATGGATATGGCGGGAATCGGTATGAAGTGTGACTCAAGGGCAACATCATCAGATATAATCTGCTACACACATCATGGCAAGCCGCTTAAGCCGAAGACAATCGGACAGAAGCGTTATGTGGATGCAATAAGGAATAATGAGCTTGTTTTCGGAATAGGCCCTGCCGGAACGGGCAAGACATATCTTGCCTGTGCGATGGCAGTAACTGCGTATAAGAATAAGGAGGTTGACAGAATTGTTCTTACAAGACCTGCTGTAGAGGCGGGTGAGAAGCTTGGCTTCCTTCCGGGAGATATGCAGGACAAGGTTGATCCGTATCTTAGACCCTTGTACGATGCGCTTTTCGATATTCTTGGTCAGGAGGCTGCATCGAAGCTGAAAGAGAAGGGTACCGTTGAGGTTGTGCCTCTTGCATATATGAGAGGACGTACTCTGGATAATTCCTTTATTATTCTTGATGAAGCTCAGAATACTACAAGAGAGCAGATGAAAATGTTTCTTACCAGAATGGGCTTCGGCTCTAGAATGGTGGTTACAGGAGATATCACACAGATAGATCTTCCAAGAGGGGTGGCATCAGGTCTTAAGGAGGCCTGCAGAATCCTTAAGGATGTTGAGGGTATTGATATTAAGCATCTCACTGATGCCGATGTTGTAAGACATGAGCTTGTAAAGAGAATAATTCGAGCATATGACAGCTATGAGAAGAATCACTAAGGAGGAAGCATGATTCTAAATATCTGCGATGAGATGTCTCTTCTAAGCGATGAGAATATCAGTCTGATGAACAGAGCCTGTGACATAGCCTTCACACTTGAGACAGGATATGAATCCGCACCTGTTGAGATTAGTGTTACGGTTGTATCTGCAGAGGAGATTAAAGCAATCAACAGTGAGTTCAGAGGTATTGACAAGACGACAGATGTTCTGTCTTTTCCTCAATTTGCGGATTCTGAAGACATTATTTATGAAATTGAAGAGCTCGATGAAGAGCTTGCTGAGTCCGGTTTTGCCATTCCTGCAGGAGATGTTGTTATCTGCTATGATAAGGCGATTGAGCAGGCGGAGGAATACGGAACAGGCAAGGACAGAGAGCTTATGTATCTTTTTGTACACAGCATTTTCCATCTCCTTGGTTATGACCACATGGAGGAGGATGACAAAACTCTCATGAGAGTAATGGAAGAGCGTGTAATGGAAGCAATAAATCTACCCGGAAGAGAGGATTAGAATTAATGAAATCTGGATTTGTCGGCATTGTGGGAAGACCTAACGTAGGAAAGTCAACACTTCTCAACACAATACTAGGAGAGAAGATTGCAATAACCTCAGGCAAGCCGCAGACTACAAGAAACAGAATAACGGGAATATACACCGACCTTGAGGCAGATGGCGGAGAAGGAATGCAGATAATATTTCTGGATACACCGGGAATACATAAGCCGAAGACCAAACTTGGATCTGCAATAAATGAAACAGCAGTGAATACGTTAGGCGGTGTTGATGTAATACTTCTAATAATTGATGGAACAAGAAAGACCGGTTCAGGTGATGAGCATGTCCTTGAGATTGTTAGGAAGGCAGAGGCTCCGAAGATTCTTGTCATCAACAAGATGGACGCAATGAAGCCAGAGGAGTATCTTGAGCTTTATAACAGGTATAACGAAGAGGGAATCTTTGATGATATATATGGTGTGTCGGCTCTAAAGGGCACAAATGTTGATGAGCTTATAGGATGCCTTTCCGGATACATGGAGGAGGGTCCGATGTTCTATCCTGAGGACATGGCAACAGACCATCCGGAGCGCTTTGTTGTAAGCGAGATAATCAGGGAGAAGCTGCTTGAGTATCTGAGTGACGAGGTGCCTCATGGTGTCTATGTTGATATCGAATCCTTCGAGGAGCACGGGTCTCTCACAAAGATCAGTGCTGTAATAATCTGTGAGAAGAAGTCTCACAAGAGCATTATTATCGGCAAGGGCGGACGCAAGATCAAGGGAATTGGAATGGCCGCAAGGAAGGATATTGAGAGCCTGCTTGGGACAAAAGTCTTCCTTGAGACTTTCGTAAAGGTAAAGGAAGGCTGGAGAGATTCAGACAGAACAATAAAGAACTACGGCTATAAGGATGAATAAATGTTAATAAGCTCTGAAGGAATAGTTCTCAGGCAGACAAGAATAACCGGAGGCAGAAGGCTTATCAATCTATTCACGAGAGACTATGGCAAGATAACAGCAGGAACATCTCTTAACGAGAAGGGCAAAAGCAGAGCTGCACTGGCATTGAGACCGTTCACATACTCTGAATACGACATTTTCAAGTCAAAGAACAGCTTCAACATCAATTCTGCATCTGTAAGAGAGAGTTTTTACTCAATCGGAGAGGACATGGATCGTTACTTTGCTGCTTCCAAGCTTATTGAATACATTGACAGTATCCTTGAGGAGGGAGTGCCGAGTCCTAAGCTGTTTGAGATGACAATAGAATGTCTGAGGTGCATGAGTGAGTCTGTAAATGGACCAAGGACCCTGCTTTATGCGTTTGTGATTAAATCACTTCGCGTTTTGGGAGTGATGCCGCATACCGCAAGTTGTATAAACTGCGGTAGAGAGGATGTGGTTTTGCCCGTATTCTCGGTGACTGCAGGAGGTCTTCTATGCAGTGAATGTGCATCTCTGCATGGGATTCAAGAGAGCGGCAGGGAGCCCTCAAGATTGATTTATGAACCTTCTTTTGATATAGTACAAGTGTTGGACTATTTCATAAAAACGCCGTTTCGGCAGTTTATAAGGCTTAATCTGAAGCCTGAGGTTGAGTCCGAGCTTGAGATGATTGTGAGTGAATATGTCAGCTACTATCTGGGGTCTGATGTATTTAGAAATAGTGTTAGTTTAGGAATAGAATAGGAGGAATAGAATATGGATATTACTCTTGAGAAAATTGAACTGGTTAAAGATAGAACCGGCGCATCATACAAGGAAGCAAAGGAAGCTCTTGAGGCATGTGACGGAAGTGTTGTTGATGCAATCATCAGCATTGAGGAGAGAGTGAACAGCGAATTTGAGGGTGTTACTGCCGAGAATTTCAAAGACAGCGCTGCATATCAGAAGATGAAGGCGCTTGTTGAGAAGGGTAACATGTCAAGAATTGTCATCAAGAAGGATGAGGAGATTATCATGAATTTCCCTCTTACAGCAGGTGTTGTAGGAGCAATCATTGTTCCATGGGGCGTAATCTTCGGAATTATCGCAACTATCGGTTTCAAGTGCAAAGTTGAGTTCATCAATTCTGATGGAGAGACTGTGGATATTAACGGCAAGGTTGTAGGCACATACAACAAGGCTGTTGACGCAGGGAAGAAGGCTGCCGATATGGGTCAGGATGTCATCGACAGACTGAAAGAGACAGAGGCTTATGAGACTATCAGAAGCAAGGGCCAGGAGGCGTATACTGAGTTTACTGCTGAAGGCGGAAAGGCTGAGAAGTTTAACGAGTGGGCTCAGGAGAAGTCGGCAAAGATTGACGAGTTCGTTGGAGATGTTTCTGACAGAATCAAGTCAGAGATTGATAGATTTGACGACTCCAAGCTTAAGGATGTTTTTGACGATATCAAGAAGTACACAGACGACCTCCTCAAGAAGAAAGAGGGAAGCGAAGAGTCAGTATCTGATGTCGATGCATCGTGCGACATCGACGATGTGATTGATGAAATTGATGCCGAGGAGTCAGAGGATAAGTAAATGCAATCGGCAGGGCGTCATTTAATGATCGCTCTGCCACATTATGTTATATTATGGGAGACAGACTAAGAATGACAACAAACAGTGAGAGCAGAACAGTTACAATGGAGAAGCTGACAGCGCTATGCAAGAACAGGGGTTATATTTTCCCTGGTTCTGAGATTTATGGCGGACTTGCCAATACGTGGGATTATGGCCCTCTTGGAGTTCAGCTTAAGGATAATATCAAGAACGCGTGGAAGAGAAAGTTCGTGCAGGAGTCAAAGTACAATGTAGGTCTTGATGCAGCAATTCTAATGAACCCTGAGACATGGGTTGCATCCGGACACGTAGGCGGATTCTCAGACCCTCTTATTGACTGCAGAAGCTGCAAGTCAAGATACAGAGCCGATCAGCTTATTGAGAACTTCATGAAGGAAAAGGGCGAGGAGGTTCAGTGCGACGGCTGGACTAACGAGAAGCTTGAGTCATTCATAGAGGAGAACGGTATTCCATGCCCTGAGTGCGGAAAGAAGGACTTCACAGGCATCAGAAAGTTCAATCTGATGTTCAAGACTTTCCAGGGCGTAACTGAGGACTCATCTGCTGAGATTTATCTCAGACCTGAGACTGCTCAGGGAATATTCGTTAACTTCAAGAACATTCAGAGAGCAAGCCGTAAGAAGGTTCCTTTCGGAATCTGCCAGGTAGGAAAGTCATTCCGTAATGAGATTACACCTGGTAACTTCATTTTCAGGACAAGAGAGTTTGAGCAGATGGAGCTTGAGTTCTTCTGTAAGCCGGGAACTGAACTTGAATGGTTCGACTACTGGAAGAACTACTGCCATGATTTCCTTAAGTCGCTTGGAATCAGAGATGAGAATCTGAGAACAAGAGATCACGATCCTGAAGAGCTGGCACACTACAGTAATGCTACAACAGACTTCGAATTTAACTTCCCATTCGGATGGGGAGAGCTCTGGGGTGTTGCTTCAAGAACAGATTTCGACCTTACTGCACATCAGAATCACTCCAAGCAGGACATGTCCTACAGAGATCCTGAGACTAACGATGTCTATGTACCATATGTAATTGAGCCGTCTGTTGGAGTAGAGAGACTGCTGCTTGCATTCCTTGTTAATGCATATGATGAGGAGACTCTTACTGACGGAAACGGCAAGGAGGATACAAGAACAGTTCTTAGACTTCATCCTGCGCTCGCCCCATTCAAGGTTGCAGTGCTTCCTCTTTCCAAGAAGCTCGAGAGCGTTGCTCTTCCTATCTACGAGGAGCTGTCACAGTACTTCATGGTAGATTACGACGCAGCAGGCTCAATCGGAAAGAGATACAGAAGAGAGGATGAGATAGGAACACCTTTCAGCATCTGTGTTGATTTTGACACAGAGACAGAACAATCGGTTACTATTCGTGATAGGGATACTATGGAGCAGGTAAGAGTACCGCTATCCGAGGTTAGGGCATATATAGAGGAAAGACTTAAATTTTAATCGCAAAGGAGATAGGTTGAATGAAATACGTATATTCTTTTAACGAAGGATCAAAGGAAATGAGAAACCTTCTCGGAGGAAAGGGAGCTAACCTTGCAGAAATGACAAAGATTGGCCTTCCGGTTCCGTTCGGTTTTACCATTTCAACTGACGCATGCAAGAAGTACATCGAGGATGGAAACACTCTCTGTGATGAGATTGTTAACGAGGCCTTTGAGCATCTTGCAGAGCTTGAGGAGGTAATGGGAAAGAAGTTCGGAAGCATAGACAATCCGCTTCTCGTATCAGTAAGATCCGGTGCACCTGTATCAATGCCGGGAATGATGGATACTATTCTTAACCTTGGACTGAATGATGTATCTGTTGAGGGTCTTGCAAAGAAGACAGGAAACGACAGATTCGCTTATGACAGCTACAGAAGATTCATTCAGATGTTCGGAGACGTTGTAATGGAGATCAAGAAGTCAAAGTTCGACGAGGTCTTCAATGCACAGAAGAAGAAGGTAGGCGCAGAGTTCGACGTTGACCTTTCAACAGACGATCTAAAGGAGATCATCAAGGGATATAAGGAGCTCGTTAAGGCTGAGCTTGGAAGAGAGTTCCCACAGGATCCTAAGGAGCAGCTCCTTGAGGCAATCGCTGCTGTATTCCGTTCATGGAACAATGAGAGAGCTATTCTCTACAGAAAGATAAACAATATCTCAGCTTCACTTGGAACCGCAGTTAATGTTCAGTCAATGGTATTCGGTAATACAGGAGACAACTCAGGTACAGGTGTAGCCTTCACAAGAAACCCTGCTAACGGTGAGAATGCAATCTTCGGAGAGTTCCTTGTAAATGCACAGGGAGAGGATGTAGTTGCAGGAATCAGAACACCACAGCCAATCTCAGAGATGAAAGATGCTTTCCCTGAGGTATATGCTCAGTTCGAGGATGTTGCTTCAATCCTTGAGAACCACTATAAGGACATGCAGGATATGGAGTTCACAGTTGAGGACAACAAGCTCTTCATGCTCCAGACTCGTAACGGCAAGAGAACAGCAGCTGCAGCAGTTAAGGTGGCAGTTGATCTTGTTAACGAGGGCCTCATTGATAAGGAGACAGCTATCATGAGAATTGAGCCTGATCAGATCAGCCAGCTTCTCCACCCAACATTCGATGCTGATGAGCTTGCTAAGGCTACAGCAGTTGCAAAGGGACTTCCTGCATCACCTGGTGCAGCTACAGGAGAAATCTGCTTCTCAGCTGACGATGCATCAGCGGCAGTTGAGGCAGGCAAAAAGGTTATTCTCGTAAGAGAGGAGACTTCACCTGAGGACCTCGCAGGAATGATTGCTGCAGAGGGTATTCTCACTGCTAGAGGCGGAATGACTTCACACGCTGCAGTAGTAGCAAGAGGAATGGGTAAGTGCTGCGTTGCAGGCTGTAAAGACATCACAGTTGACGAGGCGGGCAAAACTCTCGAGGTAGGCGGAAAGAAGTATCACGAGGGACAGCAGATCTCACTCAACGGAACAGACGGTAACGTATACCTTGAGGCAATCAAGACAATGGCACCTGAGCTCTCAGGCGACTTCGGAACAATCATGAGCTGGGCTGACGAGATCAGAACACTCAAGGTAAGAACAAACGCTGATAATCCAAGAGACGCTAAGCAGGCTGTTGAGTTCGGAGCAGAGGGAATCGGCCTTTGCAGAACTGAGCACATGTTCTTCGAGGAGGAGAGAATTCCAAAGATCAGAAGAATGATTCTTGCTGAGACAGAGGCAGAGAGAAGAGAGGCTCTTGCAGGACTTCTTCCATATCAGAAGGAGGACTTCAAGGGAATCTACAAGGCAATGGGCGAGAGACCGGTTACAATCAGACTTCTCGATCCACCTCTCCATGAGTTCCTTCCAAAGACTGAGGACGATATGAGACAGCTTTCAGAGCAGTTCGGAATCCCATATGAGAAGATTGTTGCAAAGACAATCGAGCTTCACGAGTTCAACCCTATGCTCGGACACAGAGGCTGCAGACTTGCTGTTACATATCCTGAAATTGCAGAGATGCAGACAGAGGCAATTATCACTGCAGCTCTTGAGGTATCTGCAGAGGAAGGTCTCGACATCGTACCTGAGATCATGGTTCCACTCGTAGGAATTGATAACGAGCTCAAGTTCGTTAAGAAGGTAATTGATGAGACAGCAGCTAAGTGTTTCGAGGCAGCTGGAAGAGAGCTCAAGTACATGGTTGGAACCATGATTGAGATTCCAAGAGCAGCACTCACGGCAGATGCAATCGCTGAGGATGCTGAGTTCTTCTCATTCGGTACTAATGACCTTACTCAGATGGGCTTCGGTTTCTCAAGAGATGATACTGGAGCAATCATCAAGGAGTACACAAGCAATGGAGTACTTGCTGCAGATCCATTCCAGTCACTTGACCAGGTTGGTATCGGCAAGCTCGTAAGAATGGCTGTTGAGGATGGAAGAAAGACAAGACCTAACATCAAGCTCGGAATCTGTGGAGAGCACGGTGGAGACCCTGCATCAATCCACTTCTGCAACGAGGTTGGTCTGAACTACGTTTCATGCTCACCATTCAGAGTACCTATTGCAAGACTTGCAGCAGCACAGGCAGCTATCGAGAGCAAGTAATACATGATTGTAAATGTCTTCTTCATCGGAGAGGACACTATAGAAGAAGCCCCGGGCACATGCCCGGGGCTTCTTGCGTCATGGTGTGAATCACTTGAGCCCTGTGAGACTCCATGAGTTATTAATGTTTGTTTTGCGCGAAACCTAGCCGATAATCTGCCACTTCTTGTCAACCTTGTTAAGAAGCTCGCAGCCGTCCTCTGTTACGAGAACAAGGTCCTCAACTCTTACTCCATATTCACCTGCGATGTATACGCCAGGCTCAATTGAGAAGATCATTCCAGGCTCGCATACACCCTTGTTAAGAGGACTTACATCTCCGTATTCGTGATCCTCCTGGCCGATGAAGTGACCGAGTCTGTTAGTCCAGTACTTTGTATATCCATGCTCAGCCATAAGGTCTCTTGCAGCCTTGTCGATATCTGCGATTGGAGTGCCAGGCTTGATGATAGCCTCGGCTCTTTCAACTGCCTCAACTGTGATGTCGTGAGCCTTAATCTGCTCCTCTGAAGCTGACTTGCAGAAGAATGTTCTTGTCATGTCTGAGCAGTATCCCTTCCATACGCATCCCATGTCGATGAGGATGCATTCGCCTTCCTTAAGCTTTCTTGTTTCACTTGGCTCGTGGTGCTGGTCTGCTGCGTTCTCACCGAAGCATACGATTGTAGGGAAGCTTGTTCCCGAGCAGCCTGCCTTCAGATACTCGTTATCGATAAAGTCAGCAACCTCTCTTTCAGTCATGCCCTCCTTGATGAAGTCAGGAAGCATGAGCATAACCCTGTCGTTAATCTCTGAAGCTTCCTTCATGAGCTGAATCTCCTCGGCATCCTTGCATGCTCTCACTCCGTCTACACAGTCTGAACCCCATACAGTCTTGAGCTGCGGGAGCTTCTCCTGGAGAGGAATCAGGAATCTTGCAGGCCATGTCTTGTCAACGCCGAGGGTCTCCTCAGGGTTGATGTTATTGGCGATAATCTCAATCTGATCCTCAAGGTCACCGAACCATACCTCGTCAAAGCCTGTGTCGCCTTCGATATAGAAAAGGTAGTTCAGAAGCATTGTATGCTGACCACTTGTTCTGAGAATCAGCGCATACAGTCTCTCACCAGGGCTTACATAGATTCCTGTAAGGAAACGAATGCTGAGAGGATCTGATACGAGCAGCTGGTTGATTCCCTTCTGTCTCATCTTGTCGAGTACACGTTCAATTCTGTTATTCATGATACAACTCCTTACCTAACAATAATTTTAGACTGCAGTCTAAATAATCTACTAGTATGATAGCATTAATAATAAGATGATTCAATGTCTGCAGCGATATTGTACAAGTTAGTGCAAAAACCATCTCTCCACAGAGATTATCCCGGCATATACGCAGCACACTCGTTCATAATACTCAGAGCAGGTCTTTGCACGAAGACGAGAGTTGTATGATATTGTGCATTTCATTCTCAAATAAGTGCATTTCATTCCCTAAGCGATTTCGGGCAGTTTCGATAAAGTATAATTGAACATAATGAAAGAGGAAGTAATGTGAAGGGGATAAAGATATGAGAAATAGTGGCAAATGGGGCGACTGCTCCTGGGATTTTTACGTATGGGGGCATCTGGCTATCAGTGGAGGAACTGCAAGCAGTGTGGAATCTTGCGAGGATGTGCCTTGGAGCGAAATAAGAGAGAGTATTACCTCTGTGTCTGTTGATGAGCCGCTAACACTTGAGATAGGCTCATCGCTGGCGCATCTTTTTGATGGCTGCGTTAATCTCAAGAGAGCCAATTTAAGCAATATAGATACCAGAGGGGTCGTAAGCTTCAGATCAATGTTTGAGGGCTGTGAGAACCTTACAGAGCTTGATCTTTCGGGTTTTAACACATCATTAGTTGAAGACATGCAGTCGATGTTCATGAACTGTGAGAAGCTTGAGCAGCTCGATTTATCTCATTTTGATACGACGTGCGTCACCAACATGAGCTGGATGTTCTGCGGCTGTGAGAATCTTCGCAGACTTTTAATAAACGGATGGAACACATCATCTTTAAGCAATATGAATCATATGTTCAGATACTGCAGCAGCCTGGAGTACATAGATTCAGACGTCTTTAACTTGTCAGGTGAAGTTTTAAAAGATGACATATTCCCGGATAATGACAGTGATGCAGCTTCTGACGAGCAGGTGTCGGATGAAGTGCAGGATGTCCATGTTGAAGAGACTCCTAGGAGAGGAGTGTTCGGATTGTTCGGAAGGCACGCTAAAGACAAAAGAAAAGCCTACGAGAGTGTATCAGAAACATATCATCAGGAAGAGAAATCAGCTGATGATTCGGATGATCAGTTAATACCTCAATATGAGGAGAAGAGCGGACAGAGAACATCACCTGAATACGATGCATCATGGCAGGAAGCAGTGCGAAGCACTGAGGATGTAAGCCTGATTCCTGTGCACAATGGAGACAGCTCAAGGCAAATATATGCAGGTGCACCATTCTTTGTAGGTCCTGTTCAGCAGATCCCTCCTATTACATTCGGACAGCGACTTGAACTGATTCCACCGCAGGTGGACAGAAACAATGGTACAGATGTAAGAATATCTGTTGAGTTAAGCCCTGATGGGGTTAACAGATGGACTCAATTTGATCCAGACGCGATACTTCCGGTGAGCGGTAACGGTTGTTTTGTACGCTACAGGGTCGAGAACTGGATAGGCCATTCAGTCTCGGATGCTGTTAGAATCACAATAAGGAAGGCAGATATTGATACAGGAAATGTAAGGTGGAAGCCACTTGATAATCCGGTATATGATGGTACGACAAAGCAGGTCGTTCTTGTTGGTATGCCTGAAGGACTTAAGCCTGTATATAACGGAAATACTGCAATAGATGCAGGTGAATACACAGCCTCAGCAGTGTGGGAATATGACAGCAGGAATTATAACCCTCCTGCACCTCCTGAGGATTTCTACTGGAAGATTACAAAGGCTGATTATTTCATGCCTGATGCCAAGTGGGCGTATACTGAAGCATACACTTACGACGGTGAGAAGAAACAGGTTGTCCTGGAGGGACTTCCTGAGGGTATAGTTCCAAGGTATAAGGATAATCAGGCTACCGAGGTAGGAATCTACTACGCACAGGCTGAATTCGAGTATGATGAGAACAATTACAATCCGCCTAGAATGATTCTTCCTTGTGCATGGGAGATAAAGAAGGCACGACTGGACATGACAGATGCAAAGTGGGAGGGAGGTCCTGCCTTCTCCTACGACGGCAATGTAAAGACTGTTACGCTTTCAGGACTTCCTGACGGAATAATACCTCACTATACGGGTAACCGAGGAATTGAATGTGGAGTATATACTGCATCTGCGTTCTTTGAGCTCCTTGATTCTGAGAACTACTATCCTCCTGAGAAGATGAGCCTGAAGTGGTCTATTGATAAGTCAAACATTGACCTTTCTGTAGTTGCCTGGGATTACTCTGAGCCTTTCGTTTACGACGGAACAGTCAGAACAATTGCGCTAAAGAATCTCCCTGATGGTATTGGTGTGAGATACTATGGTAATTCATCGATTGAAGCAGGCACATATTCAGCAAGAGCTGAATTGTTCCCACTTGATGAGGCCAATTATTCAATAATGCTTGACTCAATGACAACAGAGTGGCAGATATCAAAGGCAGACTATGATATGGGAGGCGTATCGTGGAATTATTCGTATCCTTACACATATGATGGAACTGAGAAGTCAGTCGAGCTTGAGAATCTTCCACAGGGTGTTACAGCAGATTATGAGAATAACTGCGCGTCTAATGCGGGAGTATATACGGCGAAGGCAAGCTTCAGATATGACAGAAAGAATTATAACGAGCCGGTACCGCTTAGCTGCAGGTGGGAGATAATGAAAGCTGACATAGCTCTAAGCGGAACATACTGGTACACAAAGACAGATTGTGTATACAGCGGGCACGAGCATTCAGTTCTGCTGGCAGGAATTCCTGATCAGATAGAGGTTGAATACAGCGGCAACACAGCTGTTGACGCAGGAGAGTATTATGCCTCTGCTGTTGCGGTGGTAAAGGATCCGCGCAATTATAATGTACCTGTCATTAACGGAATCAGCTGGAGAATAAAGAAAACCTTCCCTAATACTGACTCAATTGTATGGGATTACAATGAGGAATTTACATATTCAGGAGAAGAGAAGAGAGTATCTCTTAATAATGTTCCAAAGGATTTCGATATTGAATACATCGGAAACACAGGCGTGAATGCAGGAGAGTATACAGCCATTGCAAGGTTTGTTCCTCTGACCGACAATTATGAGATTCCTGATGCAATGTCGTGTCATTGGTCGATAAGCAAGGCTTCATACAATATGAAGAACGTATTCTGGAACTACAGTGAGGCTCTTGTATATGATGGGACAGAGAAAACAATAGAGCTTACAGGACTTCCTGAGGGCGTCTATGCAGAGTATTCAGGTAATACAGGAGTTAATACCGGAAGATACGCTGCGACAGCAAAGCTATCGGTAGCTGATGAGAATAACTATAATATCCCTTCAATCAATGGAATAAGCTGGTCAATCGAAAAGGCTTCATTAGATATGAGCAGGGTAAGATGGGTAGAGTTAAGTGATTCAGCTTACGACGGAAGCCCTAAGGCTGTTGCCCTGGAAGGTCTTCCTGATGGAGTATCTGCAGTATATTCCGGCAACACCGGAGTGAATGTAGGTACATATACTGCATCAGCGCAGCTTGTGTGCGATGAAAGAAACTATTTCAAGCCTGAGGTTGATGACTACGAATGGAGTATTTCAAAGGGTAAGTACAGGCTGGATTCTGTGAGATGGGAATATGGAACTCCATTCACATACAATGGTCAGGTCAAGTCTGTTGAGCTTGTCGGATATGGAAGTGACGTCAGTGTCAGATATTCAATGAATAAGGCTGTAGACGCGGGTGAGTATGAGGCAGTTGCATACATCACACTTCTTAATGACGAGAACTATGAGCAGCCTGAACCTATGAAGCTTAAGTGGGTGATAGAGAAGGCGACATTTGACATGAGCAATGTTGAGTGGTCATATGAGAGAGCCTTCACATATTCCGGTACAGCACATGTTGTTACACTTCACAATCTGCCTGAGGGTGTATGGGCTGACTATGAACAGAATGTTGCTGTTAATGTGGGAGAATATGATGCTGTTGCCACATTTGGAGTTAATAATTCTGAGAATTATGTGGTACCGGAGCCAAGGAGCTGCCAATGGGAGATAAGGAAAGCTAATCTTGATATGTCAAGAACACACTGGACATATAAGAAGCCTCTTATATGCAATGGCAGCCAGCAGGAGGTTGTTCTTACAGGACTTCCTGAGGGCGTAAAGCCTGTATATTCAGGCAACACTGCAACAGCATCCGGAATATATGAGGCATCTGTGGAGTTTACTCTTGCCGACAGCTGGAATTTTAATGTTCCTAAGGTAAGAAACATCAGATGGGAGATTGTTAAGGATAATCTCGACATGAGCCAGGTTCAGTGGAAGTATCACAGTGATTATACTTATAACGGCAAGGAACAGAGTGTTGTTCTTGAGGGACTTCCGCCTGGAGTTGAGGCTACGTATTTCGGCAATACAGCTACAGATGCAGGTGTTTACGAGGCAAGAGTAAGACTGTCTGTTGCCGATTCAGACAGGTATGCAGCTCCTGTATTTGAGAATCTTAAGTGGAGAATCAAGAAAGCCAATTATGATATGTCTCATACAACATGGAATTATTGTGATTCAATGTTTGTATATGACGGAACCCGAAAGACAGTGGAGCTTGAGAACGTTCCAAAGGGGGTCAATGTATCATATGTCGGAAATACTGAGATAAAGGCTGGAGAATACCTTGCCATGGCGTATCTGTCTGTAGAAGATCCATCTAACTATAATGTACCGGTAATCGACAGCTGCAGGTGGATGATAAAGAAGAGCAAGCATGATATCTCCAATGTGAGATGGAATTATGATTCACCATTCATTTACAGCGGTGAGACGGCTTGCGTTGAACTGATAAATCTGCCCGAGGGTGTGACTGCAAGATATTCAGGAAATGTTGCTGTTAATGCAGGCAAATACATAGCATCAGCAAATCTTTCCGTAGATGTTGAGAATTACGAGATTCCTATTGTTCCTGAGTGCAGGTGGGAGATACAGAAGGCAATGCCTGATACTTCCAATATCAGGTGGGACTATAGCAGAAGCTTCATTTATGATGGCAGAAGAAAGAGTGTTCAGCTTGCAGGTATTCCGCAGGGAATGAGTGTAACATACAGGAACAACTCACAGAGTGCAGCAGGTACATATACTGCAGAGGCTTTTGTCTCAATGGATGATAAGCTTAACTATAATTCACCTGAGATTCCTCCTCTATCCTGGACCATTGAGAAGGCAGATTTCGATCTTAGCAATGCAAGGTGGGTTAAGAGCGGAAGATATGTATACGATGGTTACGAGAAGACCGTATGGCTCAAGGGTGTTCCTGACGGAGTAGCGGTTGAATATATCGGTAACAGAGGCTGCGATGCAGGTGATTATGTTGCAGAAGCTATTCTTAGATATGATACTGACAACTACAACACCATTAGGATTGAGCCATACAGCTGGTCAATCGAGAAGTCAGATTACGACATGGGTGCAGTCAGCTGGAATTATACTGATAACTTCAGATATGACGGAATAGGAAAACGCGTAAACCTGATTGGTGTTCCTGACGGTATTACTCCGGTATATTCCGGTAACTATGCTGTTGATACAGGAGAGTATCTGGCATCTGCTGTCTTCGAATATGATGAGAGAAACTATAATGAGCCTTATGTTGAGCCATTAACATGGAGGATAAAGAAGGCAAAGGTAGACCTGAGCAAGGTAAAGTGGGATTACTTCAGAGCATTCACTTATAATGGAATGGAGCAGGGAATAACACTTGCAAGTGTTGAGGCCAAGAGAGGCGTTTTCGATAGAATCCTTGGCAGTGACAGTGAACCGATAGTAATCGGACTTCCGGCTGATATGAGAGTTGTGTATGAGGGTAACACTGCTGTTGATGCAGGTGTATATACAGCAAAAGCAATTATTATTCCTAACAACCCTGAAAACTACGAGGAACCGGAGGTTCTAGAGTGCAGATGGGAGATAAAGAAGGCTAATCCTGACATGTCATCAGTTAGATGGAGCTATGATACTGCTTTCACATACGACGGACTGGAGAAGAGTGTAATGATTACAGGCCTTCCTTCCGGTGTGACAGTAAGCTCATACCAGGGAAATACAGCAGTTAATGTTGGAACTTATATTGCAAGAGCAGTCTTCAAGGTTGACCCTGATGGCAATTTCAACCAGCCTGAGGAGATTGCATTAAGATGGAAGATTGAGAAGAGTGTGATAGATATGTCACGAGTATGCTGGAGCTATGATGCGCCTTTTGAGTATGACGGCAAGAGCAAGACTGTATACCTTGAAGGTATTCCTAAGGAAATGTCTGTGACATACATAAACAACACTAACTCAGAACCGGGAACATATGTTGCCAAAGCAATTCTAACTTATGATCAGTCAAGCTACAGAGCATCTGAGGTTCCTGATTGCAG
>CAMFZN010000011.1 GCA_946006945.1 uncultured Clostridia bacterium
GAGGGCGGCGCCCGTTCTAACCACTATGTTTGTCTTCAGTCTGAGCACAATATTTTATTGTGCTGGCGTTGTCATTGTAATATCATTATTATAGATAAGTTTCGGATAATGCGCAGTACAGCCGGTACAGCGCCAGTTAAATGCAGTAAGAAAAGGAAGATTAGGAAAAGGTCGTCTATGCAAGATGCAGCGACAGTATGAAGGAGGCGTTATGCGTTACGATGTTGCAATAGTAGGAACAGGACCTGCCGGACTTTCGGCGGCACTGAACCTTAAGATACATAATAAGAATATCATCTGGTTCGGCTCAAAGGAGCTCAGCATGAAGGTTGAAAGATCTGAGAGAATCTCGAACTATCCCGGCGCCTCCAGCATCAGCGGGCCGGAGCTTAACGAGGCCTTCAGCCGGCAGATTGAGGAGGCGGGCCTTGAGATTACAGACAGAATGGTGACATCTATCATGCCGATGGGCAAGGGCTTCATGCTCCTTGGCGGAAGTGATGTCTACGAGGCGGACAGAGTGCTTCTTGCTACAGGAACTGTTCAGGCCAAAGAGCTTCCCGGAGAGGCAGAGCTTCTCGGCAGAGGCGTGAGCTATTGCGCAACCTGTGACGGAGCCCTGTATAAGGGCAAAAGAATCGCAGTAATCTGCGGAGCTAAGCGTTATGAGCATGAGGTGGAATTCCTGTCGGAGCTGGCGGATACGGTGTATCTGTTCGCTCAGTATTCTGACTGTGATATAGAGCTTCCGAACGTGGAGAGACTCTCTTCGCCGATTACAGAGATAAGAGGCAAAGATAAGTCTGAGGGAGGCTCAGGAGAGGCAGCTTCGGTATCTATTGGAATAGCAGGACCTTCGGGCGGCGTATCAAGCGTAATTACGCATGACGGTAAGGAAATTGATGTAGACGGAGTCTTCATTTTAAGAACTGCAGTCGCTCCGACAAGTCTGCTAAAGACGCTTGAACTTGACGGAACACACATTGCCGTAGATAGGAACATGCAGACAAGTGTTCCCGGAGTATATGCGGCAGGTGACTGCACGGGAAGACCATATCAGATTGCAAAGGCGGCAGGAGAAGGAAACATAGCGGCACATGCAATAATCGAGTCGCTGAAGATGGAGTGACTCGGCAGCTGTAATTGACGGGAGAACAGTATGGGCAGTGAAGGAAACAGCAGAAGAACACACGAATATGCGGTAAAGAGATTTCTTAGAGATTATCTCGGTAAGACCAAGGATGAGAAGACCATGAACAGCATTCTTGAGGATATCGGAGAATACTATGAGGCAGATCGTGCGTATATCTTTGAGATGAACGATGAACGAACTGTGTGTAACAACACCTACGAGTGGTGCCGGGAGGGCGTAAGCTCAGAGATTGACAATCTTCAGAATATTTCAATAGATGGTCTTGAATGCTGGTTTGAGGCTTTTGAAGATGGAGAATTCTATATCTCCTCACTTTCGGAGGACTATCACCCGGGCACCAGGACATACGAAATACTTGAGCCTCAGGGAATTGAGAGCCTGATGGCAGCACCAATACTGGTTAGCAATGAGGTTGTTGGATTCCTTGGTGTCGATAATCCGAGGAGGGAGACTGACGAGCTTCTTATGCTTTCTGTTGCGGCCTCGACCTGCTACAGCGAGATTGCTACTGAGAGAATGATGAAAGAAAGCCTTGTCCAGACGAGGAAGGCCTTAAAGGAGAGAATCAGTGTAATACAGTCTCTTGGCGAGATTTATTCTTCAATGTATTATATCGATCTTCGTACAGGCAGGTTCAAGGAGCTTTCATCAACTGAAGAGGTTAACAACAGAATCGGCAGTTCAGGAGATGCACAGGAGAAGCTTAACAAATTCTGCAGGACCATGGTATTCTCTGATTATACAGAAGAGCTTCTTGAATTCGTGAATCTTTCAACTCTTGATGAAAGACTGGGAGATTCCCGCATCATTTCGAAGCAGTATCAGAGTACACTGATTGCTGACGCGCACAGGAATCAGACCTGGAGAGAATGCTCCTTCATTGAAAGCGAAAGAGACAGTGAGGGAAAGCTGTCTCACGTGATTTTTACAACCAAGTCAATTCATGAAACAAAGATTAAGGAGCTTGAAGCACTTAAGAAGCTTAAGTATGAGACTGAGATTGCAGGAGCGCTAAGCAGAGACTATCCGGATGTAATTCTTCTTAACCTTGTTGACGATACTGCCGTTACAATCAAGCGCGAGGGAGTCATTATCTCAGAGGATCAGAGAGTGACGAGAAGGTCTTATCACGACACCTGGGAGTATTACATAAACAAGTATGTTCATGTGGATGACAAGGCTGCTGTAACAGCTGCAGTGAACCTTACAATGGTCAAGGAGACTCTCAGACATAACGATGAGTATTCATTCAACTATCGCATAATGATGCCTGACACAGGTCTCCATTATTATCAGGCATCATTCATCAGAATGTATTCCTACAACAGCACTGAAAGCAGAATTATTCTGGGCTTCATGTGCATTGATTCAATAATGGAGGAAGAGCATAGGAACAGAGCAGTTAGAGAAGAGCACCTCAGAATCATCAGTGCGCTGAGTCAGGAATACAGCAGTCTCTTTAAGATTGACGCAGAGACAGGGCAGATGAGCCTTTACAGAACTGACGGAGAAGGACTTAAGTCAGAGACACTGGACAACCTGCTTTCACTCGGAGACTACGAGACTGTGCTTGCCAGATACATAGATACGTTCATTGCTCCTGAGGACAGAGACAGAATAAGGAAATCAACAGGACTTGCTGTTCTCATGGAGAAGGTGCCGGAAGTAGGTCTGTACAAGCTCGGCTTCAGAAGAGTTGTTAACGGAGTGAGTAGATACTATGAGATGAATACGGTAAGAATTACAGACGGCAGCGGCAATACAGATTTCATTCTTGGAATGAGGGATGTGGACGAGGAAGCAAGAAGACAGCTTAAGCAGAATGCTGAGCTTGAGATGCAGCGAGAGATTATTCAGGGCCTTGGCTCAGAGTACTATTCTGTCCTTCTGGTTAATCCGCAAACTGATGAGGTTGCCGTATACCGTGCCGAGGAAGAGGATGGACGTGCGATACAGGATTATATCTTCAGACAGGACTACTGCTGGTCAAGGGTAATCGATGGTTATTCCAAAGAGCTTGTTTCAGATGCCAGCAGAGAAGAGTTCCACGAGAAGCTGTCGCTTAGTCATATCAAGGATGGTGGAGAGGACTACTCGTTCACCTATGAGAAGCTGACTGACAACGGAATAAAATATCTGCAGTTAAGGGTGTCGTTCGTTCATTCGAAGGATGGAGCTCTGATGGCAGTCATTGGAACAAGGAATGTAGATGATCTGATTAAGAAGGAGAGAATGCAGGAGATGGCTCTGCAGGACGCATTCGATGCTGCGGAGGCTGCAAACAAGGCCAAAACAGAATTCCTCTCCAACATGTCTCATGATATCCGTACACCGATGAACGGTATTATCGGAATGACCGCAATTGCGATAGCCCATCTCGATGACAAGGAAAGGGTAAGAGACTGCCTGCAGAAGATTACGGGCGCAAGCAAGCACCTTCTGAGTCTGATTAACGAGGTTCTCGATATGAGCAAGATTGAGTCGGGAAAGGTTGATCTTGCAGAGGCAGAGTTTAATCTCTCCGATCTTGTAGAGAATCTCATCTCCATGTCAAGTGCGGCCATAGAGGAGCACAATCATGAACTCAGCGTTAACATCAGCGGAGTAACTCATGAGGCTGTAATAGGTGACAGCCTGAGAATACAGAAGGTATTCACCAATCTTATGAGCAATGCTGTCAAGTATACGCCTGACGGAGGAAAGATAAGACTTACAATCAAAGAGAGACCTTCTAATCAGCTGAGAGTGGGATGCTATGAATTCATATTCGAGGATAACGGTATCGGAATCGAGGAGGAAAATCTTGAAAGAATCTTTGAGCCTTTCGTAAGAGCAGATAATGAGAAGACAGAAATGATTCAGGGTACTGGTCTTGGAATGCCAATCAGTCGGAACATAGTTCGAATGATGGGAGGAGATATCAAGGTTGAGAGCAAGCTTGGAGCAGGCTCGCGTTTTACTGTAACAGTATATCTCAAGCTTCAGGATGACGAGGATATCCACTACAGTAATTTCGTCGATCTTGATGTTCTTGTTGCGGATGATGACGAGCTCAGTCTTGAGTCATGCTGCACAATGCTTAATGACTTCGGTATGAAGGCTGAGGGTGTAAGAACCGGACGAGAGGCAGTCAGCCGTGTGATAGAGAATCACGAGCAGAAGAGAGATTTTTTTGCCTGCATAATAGACTGGAAAATGCCGGACATGGATGGAATCGAGACGACTCGTGCAATAAGAAAATCAATTGGAGGAGATGTTCCGATAATTATCATTTCAGCCTATGACTGGGGTGATATAGAGCAGGAGGCAAGAGCCGCAGGCGCAAATGCGTTCATCAGCAAGCCGCTGTTTATGTCAAGACTAGTAAAAACCTTCTCCGCAATTGTTGGCGATGAAAAAACGGAGGCTGCAGAGCCGATGGATGCTCTTCTGGGAATAGATCTTTCCGGCAAAAGAGCGCTTCTCGTTGAAGATAATGAGCTTAATGCCGAGATAGCAACAGAGATTCTTGGTCTCACGGGAATCCATGTGTCACATGCAGAGGACGGAACAGAGGCTGTGGACATGATTAACGATTGTGAGGATGGCTACTTCGACATCATATTCATGGACATTCAGATGCCGAAGATGAACGGATATGATGCAACAAGAGCTATTAGAAGCATCGACCGGGAGTACTGCAGGCAGGTTCCGATAATAGCCATGACTGCGAATGCATTCGCAGAGGATGTACAGGCTGCGAAGACTGTCGGAATGAACGAGCATATAGCAAAGCCTCTTGATCTTGGCGCTTTGGCCAAGACTCTGAACAGATGGCTCAAGCAGTAAACATGAAAGGCTTCGGACACGAAACAAATAAGGGGCACCCTGCATGGATGCCCCTTTTGTATAATCTGTGTTACTTTCACTGCTTCTTTCTTCGAGCCATTCCCATAACCTGCTTCATGGCCTGGTCTTTGTCAATGCCGGCAAGTCGCAGCTTGAGTGCGTAATCAAGAAGCCGTCCGAGCTCCTCGCCCGGGCTGATGCCCGCTTCGATGAGATCTTTACCTGTGATATGAGGCTTTGCCATAGTAGCTTCAAATACAGAAAGCCTCTCCCACAGGAAATCCGAATCTCCCGTGAAGTTCTCTTCTCCGGCAAGAACAGGCTTGTCACATATGGCGAAATACACCAGGTCGCCTGGAGACGCAGCTTCATAAAACAGCCTGTTGGTTGATTTGACCGAAGGCTTGGAGAATGCGGCGACATTAGGTCTCATGTGAAGAGGAACCATTCCGGTAACATATCTTCTGATACTCTTCTCCTTGACAATTCTCCTGAGAAAACTTTCTATTACAGGAATACCCTTAACCTCGTGCTGATAGGCATGATACCTTCCCTTAATAAGCTCAGTTGTAACAGCCTTGCCGAAATCGTGGCAGAGACAGAGCAGCATGAATGAAAGAGGCTCATCAGTCTTGTCTCTGAGAGCAGCTGCTCTGTCAATTACCTCCATTGTATGAACCCAGACATCTCCCTCGGGATGATAGAGCGGATCCTGCGGAAGATCTATTAAGGCTTCAAGCTCAGGGAACCAGAAGCTAAGCTGGTCCATCCTGCGAAGCTCCTCGAAGAAGACGGACGGGCTGTCACTTCCAAGCAGCGCCTTGGCAAGCTCTTCTTCTACTCTCTCGGAGGAAAGCCCGGATAAGTCTATGCTGCGGCAGAGTGAAATCGTCTCATCTGCTATGTCAAAGCCCAGTCTGGATGCAAAGGATGCAGCTCTGAGAACCCTTAGAGGATCCTCGGCAAAGGAAGCGTCACTTACGTGACGAATTATACCTTTCTCAAGATCCTCTCTTCCGCCATGATAATCAAGAATCTCGCCTGTGAGAACATCCTGCATGAGAGCGTTTATTGTGAAATCTCTTCTTGACGAGGCTGCCTCGGTACCGATGAAAGGATCAACCGACACATCGAACTGTCTGTGACCCTGTCCTGTTGATTGCTCGGTCCTCGGGAGTGCAATGTCTATTCCTGTACCTCTTAGTGTATGAATTCCGAAGCTTCTTCCGAAGGAGGCTGTCTCGCCCATGTCTGAGAGCAGCTCAATAAGAGCATCCTCGGTGATGCCATGAATCTCTATATCAATATCCTTGCTGTCCCTGCCAAGAAGACGGTCTCTTACATATCCACCTACATAATAGGCCGAGCCGCCGAGAGCATGAACTCTTTCAGCTATCTCTTCAGCTTTAGAGGTTACATCCTCGGGGTGACGTCTAGTGTATGAATTGTTCTTTTGCATGAAAGCCTCCATATCTTCATATCAAATGATAATGCCGGATAAGCCGTGCGTCAATCATGAGTCAATTGTGAGCAGTGTAAGGGAACTATTGTTAATACTTATGCACTTCATTGTACTTTTTTGCATAATGATAGGACTTATTTGTCTGAAGATGATAAAATATAATTCGTATTTTTGTGAAAAGGCAAGGTATATATGATGAGCGCGAATAGTAACGAAAGAAGCGATAAGAAGACAAATCCTTTTGTATATACTCTCATGTACGGTGTAATCGTCATCATAGCAGCACAGATTAATTTCAAGTTGTTTACAGAGGGTTTTGTAATCTCTGCGGGAGTAATAGTGTTCTCGCTTCTCATGCTTTTGCTCGAGGAGTTTGCTACACTTCCGGTAATATTTCTTTCAGCTGCTGGCGTAATGGTCACAAACGCCATACAGACAACGGGTCACATTCCGGGCTCACAGGAGCTGTGGGATATTGGCATGCCGAGCTTTGCATATTACATGACATACGGAATAGTAGTGTATCTTCTATTTCAGACAGGACGGAGGAAGAAGAGTATTCCTGTAATCTTCGGTCTGCTTCTGATACCGGATTTTACGGCGAATACCATAGAACTGATGATCAGGCAGGGAGGCCGCATAACTGACCAGAGTGCCCTCCTTACTCTGGTCATTGTGGCGATTGCAAGATCGGCAATCGTTGTGTTCGCATATATGGTTATATCCAGGTACGGACTTGCAGTAACTAAGATGCCAAGAAGCGGCATGGAGATAGTCGATGGAGTTGCAGCGAGGGCGGATACTCATGATGATCACAGGAATCCGGAGATAGAAGAGATTGCACTTCAGGCAAAATCAGTCTATCACAGGCTGAAGAGTGCCGGCGCTCCAGAGGAGCTGGTTGCAAAGGCAGAGGCGCTTGCTGACACAATCGAGAGGTATCAGGCCGATTAAATAGGTTATGAAGGAGTCTGATGCGGGACGGTAGGCGATAATACGGGGGAAGCTTGCCGCCAGATAGTTGATAAGTATGGGGAACAGAGGTTATTTATGATTACAATTATTACGGGTACAGCACTGCTTCTGGTAACGCTTGCAGGTTTTTCGCTTTTTAGCATGAAGATGCCGAAGGGACAGGCTGCGATGTCCGGAATGGCAGATGCCGCAGTGGCAACATTCCTAGTTGAGGCAATATTAAGCTATATTGCAGGAGATATTTTCGGCATAGCTTTTCTTAAGGATGTTGGAGTTACCTCCGGCACCATGGGCGGCGTAGCAGCAGCGGCTATGGTGCCAATCTCGATGGGAGTAAGTCCGGTGCTTTCTCTCTGCGCAGGAGTTGCCTGCGGAGGGTTTGGAATTCTTCCCGGCTTCATCGGGGGATATGTAGTAGGCCTTGTTGCACCGGCAATAGAAAAGAAGCTTCCGGAGGGACCAAACATTATTATCGGATCACTTGCCGTGGCATCACTTGCCAGAGGAATTGCAATATTTGTTGATCCTGGTGTAACAAGAATACTTGAGATTATCGGAAGCACAATAACAGAGGCGACTAATACATCACCTGTTCTGATGGGATTCATACTCGGAGGAATAATAAAGATGATATGCACATCTCCTCTGAGTTCAATGGCTCTCACAGCAATGCTGGGTCTGACCGGACTTCCTATGGGAATTGCGGCAATTGCATGTTTTGGAGGCTCATTCACTAACGGAATGATCTTCAAGAGACTTCATTTCGGAAACAACGGCAATGTCATTGCGGTAATGATGGAACCGCTTACTCAGGCAGATATTGTTACTACTCATCCGATACCGATATACTGCTCTAATTTCTTTGGAGGGGGTTTCTCCGGTGTGGCGGCAGCACTTCTCGGAATAATAAACAACGCTCCGGGAACTGCATCACCTATTCCGGGAATGCTTGCACCGTTCGCATTCAATCCTCCTGTCAAGGTGATAACAGCACTTGCTATTGCTGCTGTTGCAGGCACGATTGCAGGCTTCGCTGGAAGCATAGTGTTTAAGAGGTTTGATGAGGCGGCGGCTGAATAAGCAGAATTAACATTATGTGTAACATCTACCGATATTCTTATGTTAGAATATCGGTAGATTTTTATTGAATCGAAATTCGGTTCAATTGATAAAATCATGATCTTTAAGGAAAGGCGGGAGGAGCGTATAATGCTTAATCATTTCGATGAGTCGGGGCAGGCTGTCATGGTAGATGTGCACGGCAAGGATGATACCTTCAGGACAGCGACGGCCTGCGGGAGAATACACATGTGCGACACTGCTTTTGCACAGATCAGGGAAGGCGGTGCGAAAAAGGGTGATGTTCTCGGTGTTGCAAGAATCGCAGGAATAATGGCTGCCAAGAGAACCTCGGAGCTGATTCCGCTATGCCACAACATTCCGCTTGCCAGCTGCTGTGTTGAATTCAGACTTCTTGATGAAGAGAAGAGCGTTGAGGCAATCTGTACAGCATCCTGCACCGGAAAGACAGGAGTAGAAATGGAGGCTCTTACAGGTGTCAGCACAGCGCTTCTAACAATTTACGATATGGTCAAGGCTGTCAGCCATGATATGCAGATCGGCGGAGTTCATCTTGTGCACAAGGATGGCGGAAAGAGCGGCTGCTATAACGCGAAAGAGAGATAGGGTATGTACAAGGTTGGAATTGTCACACTGAGTGATAAAGGATACAGAGGAGAAAGAGAGGACCTGAGCGGGCCAAGGATAAGAGAGCTTCTTACCTGTGATTATGAGGTGATATCATACAGCATTCTTCCCGATGACAGGGCTCTTATAAGGGATGAGCTTATTAGGCTTAGCGATGAGGCAGGATGCGACCTTGTCCTCACCACAGGAGGAACAGGAATGTCTCCAAGAGACGTAACACCTGAAGCAACTATGGATGCTGCGGACAGAAACGCTCCCGGAATTGCTGAGGCGCTTAGGAATCACAGCATGCAGTATACGGACAGAGCGATGCTTGGAAGAGGCGCGTCTGCAATAAGGAAGCAGACGCTTATTATCAACCTTCCCGGAAGTGTCAAGGCTGTTACAGAGAGCATGGAATATCTGATGGGCAGAATTGAACACGGTCTTGATATTCTGCTTCAGAATGAAGGAGAGTGCGGAAGATAGATGGATAAATACACAGTAAAGGCAAGGCTCAGGCTGTTCAGAAGCGAGGAGCCTTCCTACGGACCGGGCGTTGCCAGGCTTATGGAGCTTGTCATGGAGAATGGGTCGATGGCCGAGGCGTGCAGGATTATGAACATGTCATATTCCAAGGGCTGGAGGATAGTGAGGCGCGCCGAGAACGATCTTGGAATAAAGCTTCTTGTCGGAGCAAAGGGCGGCAGGAACGGCGGTTCGATGACGGTAACCGAGGAGGGAGAAGACCTCCTTCGCAAATACAGAATGCTTGAAGCAGAGCTTAATGAGGAGCTCGGCAGGCTGTACAGCAAATATTTTGAACAGTAATGCATGCAGCACAGCATGCATTAAACTTCACAAAGCGATATTCTCGCGTAGAAATAACGAAAAGGACTAAAGCTATGAAACTGATTAAAACTGAAGATGCTGTAGGACAGGTTTTATGTCACGATATTACACAGATTATCAAGGGAGTAACAAAGGATGCTGTTTTCAGAAAGGGACATATCATCAGGGAGGAGGATATCCCTGTTCTCCTGAGCGTCGGCAAAGAGAACGTATATATATGGGAAAACGATGATTCGATGATGCACGAAAACGAAGCTGCAGAGGTTCTATACAGAATGACAGCAGATTCAAACATGCATCCCTCAGAAGTAAAAGAAGGCAAAATCGAAGTAATCGCCGATGCTGACGGCGTCCTTAAGGTCGATTCTGAAAGACTCAGAAGTGTCAATTCCTTCGGTCAGATGATGATTGCCACAAGGCACGGGAACACTGTTGTAAGAAAGGGTGACAAGCTTGCAGGCACAAGAATTATTCCGCTCGTTATTGAGAAGGAGAAGATGAAGAGGGCCGAGAGCATATGCGATGATGGACCAATACTCAGAATTATGCCGTTTAAGGAGAAGAAGGCAGCGATTCTAACAACAGGCAGCGAGGTGTTCCATGGAAGGGTAGAAGACACCTTTACTCCTGTAATCGAAGAGAAGCTCTCAGAGTTCGGGGTTAAGTGCATTTTCCATGAGATATATGATGACAATCACGAGAAGATAACTGACGGCTGCATCAGAGCCATAGAGTCCGGTGCCGACATTATCCTCTGCACCGGAGGCATGAGTGTTGATCCGGATGACAGGACGCCGCTTGCAATAAAGAACACCGGTGCAGGAATCGTGTCGTATGGCGCGCCCGTGCTTCCGGGAGCAATGCTCATGCTTGCATACTATGAGACCGGAGATAGGATAGTGCCGATTGTCGGACTGCCGGGATGCGTAATGTATGCCAAAAGAACTGTTTTTGACCTCGTGCTTCCAAGGCTTGTCGCTGATGACATTATCACCGGAGAGGAACTGTCAAGGCTTGGAGAGGGCGGACTGTGTCTTAACTGTCCGGTATGCACATTCCCAGCCTGCGGCTTTGGAAAGGGGTGGTAGAAGGTGCTTGACAGAACGGGCCGTAATATCACATACATGAGGATTTCGATTACCTCAGCCTGCAACCTTAGGTGCAGATACTGCAGTCCGGAAGATTCATCGAGCGGAAGAGACATACTGACAGAAGACGATATCAGAAGAATTGCAGAGGCTGCAGTAAGGCTAGGGGTGACTCATTTCAGGATTACGGGAGGAGAGCCTCTTGTATCACCGATTCTGAGGGATGTGATAAGGACATTAAAGAGCATTCCCGGAGTCAGCTCGGTAACACTTACTACCAACGGTGTGATGCTTGAGGACAGAATTCCTATGCTTAAAGAATCCGGGATTGATGGAATAAACGTGAGCCTTGATACTCTTGACAGCAAGGAGTTTATTGAGCTTACCGGAAGAGATGCGCTGGAATCGGTTCTTTCCGGCATAAGAGCATCGGTTAAGGCCGGCATTCCGACCAAAATCAACACTGTAATCAGAGAGAATACTCACGCCGAGGCTCTGGTCAGCTGGGCGTCGAGAGAGGGTGCGGACATCCGCTTTATAGAGATGATGCCTATTGGATATGGAAGACAGTATAAGAATGTTTCCTGTGATGAGATAAGAGAGACTCTCGAAAGAAGCTTTGGAGAATTTACTGAGACGTTCTCGGATATGGCTTATGAGAATGGACCTGCAAGATACTTCAGACAGGAGAATCTCGCGGTAAGAGTCGGTTTCATCAGCCCCATTCATGGATGCTTCTGCAGCAGCTGCAACAGAGTTAGACTTACAAGTGACGGCATTCTAAAGCCATGTCTCTGTTACCATTCGGAGATCAATCTCAAGAATATGCTTGATGAGGGAATTAACGATGCTGAGCTTACAAAGATAATTGAGGATGCGATACTAAGCAAGCCGGAGCAGCATGATTTCGGAAGCATCGGAAGTATTACAGAGAAGAAGAATATGGTCTCGATAGGAGGATAGTTCATTGGGAAAGCTTATAGCAATCAATATAAGTGAGCAGAGAGGAACGCCAAAGAAGCCGGTAAGTGAGGCGCTGCTTGTCAAAGGCTGGGGCATTGAGGGCGATGCTCACGGAGGTGACTGGCACAGGCAGGTCAGCCTTCTCTCGCTTGAAAGGATTGAGGAATTCAATCGAAGCGGGGCAGGTGTTCAATACGGAGATTTTGGAGAGAATCTCGTAATCTCCGGCTTTGATTTCAAGAATCTTCCGGTTGGAACAAGCTTCAGAATAGGGGAAGCTGTCCTTGAGATGACTCAGATCGGCAAGGAATGTCATTCGCATTGCATGATATTCCAGCGTATGGGAGAATGCATCATGCCAAGAGAAGGTGTTTTTGCCGTTGTCATCAATGGAGGTACGATAAGGCCCGGTGACGAGGTCGAAATGACAGAGTCTGATATCTGATGGAAGAATAAGCGTATAGAAATGAATGATGCATGGAGACAATTTATGAAGAAGCTGATTATTACTGTGATTATGATGATGGCTGTCGTGCTTTCGGGCTGCAGTCAGGACGCAGCAGATGACAGCGAGGCGATTACTGTTTTTGCAGCCGCAAGCCTTAATGGTGCACTTGATGAGCTGATAGAGATGTATGAAGAGTCTCACGAGGGTGCTTCACTTGTTGCAAGCTACGACAGCTCGGGTACGCTTATGGCTCAGATTGAGGAGGGTGCAACCTGTGACATATTCTTCTCCGCTGCTCAGAAGCAGATGGATGAGCTCGATGAGAAGGGTTATGTGGCATCAGGCACAAGAACGAATGTAGTAAACAATCAGGTCTGTGTTGTAACCTGCAAGGGCAGCGATACTAAGGTAACAGGACTTGGTGACATATACAAGGCAGAAAGCCTCGCATTGGCAGACGGAACTGTTCCTGTGGGAAAGTATACACGCCAGGCACTTGTCAGTGCCGGAATGCTGCCAGGAAGCGATGATGTATCTCTCATTACAACAAAGGAAGTGTCAAGTGCGCTCGGCGGAATTGAGATTAATGAGTGTGCAAATGTCAGTGCAGTTGCTACAGCAGTTGCGGAAGGCTCAAACGAGGTTGGAACCGTATACAAGTCCGACACGACAGGCTTTGAGGACAAGCTTGAAATCCTAGAGGTTATTCCGTATGAGCTGACAGGCAATGTTATCTACCCTGCTGCCGGAATCGTGAATGAGGACCGCTCAGAAGAGGGCGACGAGATTGTAAAGGACTTCATAGCATTTCTTAAGAGCGACGAGGCTAAGAAAGTGTTTGAGAAATACTATTTTGATACAAAGGTTGACTAGATATGCTGACATTCCTAAGTGAGCTCGACTGGTCCCCGCTATGGATTTCTCTAAAGACAGGAATTGCTGCCACAATCATTTCTTTCTTTATGGGAATATACTTCGCAAGATATGTTGTGAATGCAAGGGGACGCAGGAAATCAGTAATAGATGCGATTCTAACGCTTCCGATTGTGCTTCCGCCGACGGTAGCGGGTTTCATACTGCTCAGAATATTCGGGCTCAGAAGACCGATGGGAGCATTTCTTCTCGAAGCCCTGGATATAAAGGTTGTGCAGACATGGCTCGGATGCGTCATTGCAGCAACAGTCATATCATTCCCGCTTATGTACCATAATGCAAAGTCGGCTTTTGAACAGATTGACTGCAGCATCATCCATGCTGCAGAAACCCTGGGGATGAGCAATCATGAGATATTCTGGAGGATCCAGCTGCCTCTGGCAAAACCGGGGATAATGTCGGGAATAGTACTAACTTTTGCACGTGCTCTTGGTGAATACGGCGCAACTGCAATGCTTGCGGGTAATATTCCGGGAAGAACCTCGACGATATCACAGCGGATTGCAATGGTAATACAGGACGGTGATTATCAGACTGCGGGATTCTGGACTGTAATTGTAATTCTGATAGGTTTTGCGATAATTGTATGGGTCAGACTGTTAACAGATAAGGAGAAATGACGATGTCACTATATGCAAGCTTCAGAAAGAAGCTCTTAAGCTTTGATCTTTCTGTCGACATTGAGGTGTCCGATGAGACTGTCTCAATATTCGGCTTCTCGGGTGCGGGCAAAAGCATGACTTTAAAGTGCATATCCGGTATTGAGACTCCGGACAGCGGTCTGATTATGCTTAACGGAAGAGTCCTTTACGACTCGGAAAGGGGAATCAACCTTCCTCCGCAGAAGAGAAGGGTGGGGTATCTCTTTCAGGACTACGCGCTGTTTCCTCACATGACTGTAGAGCAGAACATAATGGCCGGGATGAAGATAAAGGACAGGGCCGCGGTAATGGAATGGCTTAGAAGGTACGAGCTTTCTGACTGCATTGACCGGTATCCGGCTGAGCTTTCGGGCGGACAGAAACAGAGAACGGCTATTATAAGGATGCTTGCATCAGAGCCTGACTGTCTTCTGCTTGACGAACCGTTCTCCGCACTGGATGTCCAGCTGAAGTGGAGACTCGAACAGGAAATGAAGGAGCTTCTGAAGGATATTTCAAAGCCTGTGATTCTCGTCTCTCATGACAGGGACGAGGTGTTCAGACTGAGCGACAGGGTCGGATGCATGAGAATGGGTAATCTGGAAGGGATAAGAAAGACAGATGATGTGTTTGATCATCCTCTGACAGAGACAGAGGCGGTTCTTGCAGGATGTGAGAACATAGCCTCTGCTTATCGCTGTGAAGACGGAAGCCTTTATATCGCTGAGTGGAATCACAGGATTGCTGCTTCGGGAGAGAATATATGCGCTGCCGGAATTCGAAGTGACAAGCTGAGCGTTCATCAGATATCTGACAGCTACATTGAGATACAGGATTCAGAGCTTCAGAGAGGCCTTGACGGACATTCACTTGTGTGCAGAGCAAAAGGCGGCAGCGGCAGGCTCAAGTGCAGCATCGATGCAGAAGAGGTCTGCAAATACGACCGTCTGTATTACAGAGCAGAGGATATGCTTCTTCTTAAAGATGATAATCATGATAAATGAAAATGGATTCCCTGTGCTTCAGGGAATCCATTTTCATTGCTCTGTTGAACCATCTCTTCGTGGATTTAATATACTGACTCTCCAAAAGCTGAGTGTATAAGTGAGCTTGCGAGAATTCCTGTCCTGTTAACCTCATCGAGGATAGGGTTTACCTCTACCATATCCATGCTGATAAGCTTGCCGGACTGGGCAATCATCTCAGCTGCAAGGAAGGCCTCTCTTGCAGTGATTCCGTCGTACACGGGAGTGCCGGTGCCCGGTGCGTATGCAGGGTCGACAGCATCAACATCGAAGCTTAGGTGAATTCCGACAGTGCCTTCGGATGCGATTCTAATGGCATCCTGCATAACCTCGTACATTCCCCTCTTGTCAATCTCATAGATAGGGAAGGTGTTCATGCCAGCTTCTTTCATTTTCTTTATCTCAAGTCGGTCGATATCCCTTCCTGCAACCTGAACACAGTGCTTTACATCTACATAGTGAGGCTTCTGACCGTAGTCGACCATCTCATCAGGTCCATGGCCGCAGACTGCCGAGAAAGGCATACCGTGCATGTTGCCTGTGCGGGATGTAGTGTTGTCGTTCCAGTCGCCGTGGGCGTCTATCCAGATTACACCGATAGGACCCTTGTTCTCATAGAACTTTGAGACAGCCGAGATGCTTCCAGCCGCAATTGAGTGGTCGCCTCCGAGAACAACCGGAATTCTTCCTTCTGAAAGTGTGCTGTACACCTCGTCGTACAGCCTTCTGTTGGCATCAATTACCTGCTCATAGTGAAGCATGTCAGGGCGCGAGTCACCATCCAGGAGAGGAATGATATCACCCTTATCTCTTACCTCGTAATCCATCTTCTCAAGGCCTGCCTTAAGACCTGCATAGCGAATGGCTGTAGGACCCATGGCAACACCCTTCTGTGAAGCGCCAAGGTCAATCTGCACGCCTACGATATCAAGTTTTCTATTCATACATATTCTCCTTAATCAGATTTCGTAATTACACAGAGATTATAACACACTAAAATATCCAATTATGATGATTATATGATTCAGAGAACATCGCTCGATATGCTATAATAATATGATAATAACTTTGTGAATAAGGCGGATTATGGCAAAAGAAACCAGACGCAGAGCCGGAGCATCCCGGCGAGGCGCAAGACATAGCAGAAGGAGGCGAAGGAAGCCTGCTTCGAGGCTCAGTAAATGGCTGCGCAATCAGAAGAAGCGCATGCGGCAGTGGGCCGGATCAAATAGAATAAAGCTTGCAATAGCAGGACTTGCGGCAGCCTCGATCGTGCTGGTTGTGCTTTCGGGCAGGCTCATCACAGTCGAGAGAATCCCGAACGGAGACTATCAGCACAATGACAGGTTCGACGGATATCAGGTGCTGAACGGAATAGATGTCTCATATGCCCAGGGTGGAGACATTGACTGGAAGAAGCTTAAGAAGGCAGGCGTTGACTTCGTATTCGTAAGATGCGGATACAGGGCTTCGGCAGACGGAAGACTTCATCCGGATGAGTATTACAAGGACAATCTGAAGAAGGCCCATAAGGCGGGACTTATGGTGGGAGCATACTTCTTCTCGCAGGCG
This sequence comes from uncultured Clostridia bacterium, assembly GCA_946006945.1. Lineage (GTDB taxonomy): Bacteria > Bacillota > Clostridia > Peptostreptococcales > Anaerovoracaceae > Crickella. The sequence goes on from CAMFZN010000011.1 coordinate 16,627, forward strand.
ACCACGAGAAAGGAGGCTGCGTCTGAGGCTGACTATCTGATAGAGCTTGTAGAAGGTTATGACATCGACCTTCCGCTTGTGATGGATTATGAGACATATCCCGGAGGAAGGCTCGAGAAGGCGATAAACGGCGGACTCAGCGGGAACAGTCTCGCTGCCAACGTCGATGCTTTTGCACGAAGAATAGAGGCGGCCGGCTATGACGCGGCACTTTATGCGAACTACGGCTTCCTTACATACAATCTTCCGGGGAGCGAGCTTTCGACGAGGACCAACATCTGGGTCGCTCAGTACAGCTCAAGCTGTCAGTTCGCGGGCTCGTACAATTTCTGGCAGTGCTCGGACAGCCTTCAGCTCGAGGGAATAAACGGCAGGGTTGACAGAGATTTCTGGTACGTGAAGACTGGAAGCAACATTGCAACCGGACCTCTTAACTCTGACAGAAGAGCAATCGGCGAATGCAGGATTGAGCTTAAGGATCACAATCCGAAGTACTGGTCCGGACCGGTGGAGCCGGGAGTCATTGTAAGCGACGGCGGAAGAAGGCTCAGGGAAGGAGTCGATTATACCGTCGGATATGCAAACAACCAGGCCTCGGGAATGGCGACCGTGATAGTGAGCGGAATCGGAGAGTATAAGGATAAATACGCCATGAATTTCAGGATTAGATAGGGGGAAGAGATGAAATTCGTAAGTTGGAATGTTAACGGCTTCAGGGCAGTTCTTAAGAAGGGCTTCCCAGAGATTTTTGAAGAGATGGATGCGGACTTCTTCTGTCTGCAGGAGACAAAGATGCAGCTCGGTCAGGCTGACTGGGCTCCGGAAGGCTACTGGGAGTACTACAACTGTGCGGAGAAGAAGGGATATTCGGGCACTGCGATTTTTGCACGCAGGGAGCCTGTGAATGTTTTCTTTGGCCTCAACGGAGAGCACGATGACGAGGGAAGAGTGATTACCTTGGAGTATCCTGAGTTCTACCTCGTGTGCTGCTATGTGCCGAACGCACAGGACGGTCTTAAGAGAATCGATTACAGAATGGAGTTCGAGGATGCGATGAGAGAGTATCTTTCGGGACTCGACAAGGTCAAGCCTGTCATCTACTGCGGAGACCTGAACGTTGCCCACGAGGAGATCGACCTTAAGAATCCTAAGACCAACAGAGGAAGTGCCGGCTTCTCAGACGAGGAGAGGGGCAAAATGACAGAGCTTCTGGGTGCGGGTTTTACCGACACCTTCAGGCATTTCTATCCTGAGGAGGAGGGTATCTACTCATGGTGGTCTTACAGATTCAAGGCGAGAGAGAAGAATGCAGGCTGGAGAATCGACTACTTCCTCGTATCGGACAGGCTGACTGACAGACTTGAGTCGGCAAGGATTCATACAGACATATACGGCAGTGACCACTGCCCTGTCAGCATCGAGCTGAACATATAAATCAATACACAGGAGAACAATTAATGAGCTATTTGGATAAGATAAGAAATTTCAGCATCATAGCCCACATTGACCACGGCAAGTCAACCCTTGCAGACCGTCTTATAGAGAAGACAGGTCTTGTTGACAAGCGTGAGATGAAGGAGCAGTTCCTCGACAACATGGATATCGAGCGTGAAAGAGGAATTACAATCAAGCTTCAGACTACAAGACTTGCATATAAGGCGAATGACGGAGAGGAGTATATCCTTAACCTCATCGACACACCGGGTCACGTCGACTTCAACTACGAGGTATCGAGATCACTCGCTGCCTGCGACGGAGCAGTTCTCGTTGTAGATGCGACGCAGGGTGTAGAGGCTCAGACTCTCGGCAACGTATACCTTGCCCTTGATGAGGACCTTGAGATACTGCCTGTTCTTAACAAGATGGATCTTGACAGTGCAAGACCTGACGACGCCAAGGAGGAGATAGAAGAGATTATCGGACTCGATGCCTCAGAGGCTCCCCTTATTTCTGCAAAAACAGGCCTTGGAATAGATGAGATGCTTGAGAAGCTCGTCGAGGTTATTCCGCCTCCACAGGGCGACCCGGATGGCAAGCTTAAGGCGCTTATCTTCGACTCATACTATGACAGCTACAAGGGTGTTGTAATCTATTCAAGAATCTTCGACGGAACAGTAAAGAAGGGTGACATCATCAAGCTCATGAATACAGGAAAGAGCTATGAGGTTACAGAGGTAGGCTACTGCATCCCAAGCATGCTTCCTGCCAGTGAGCTTAAGGCCGGTGAGGTAGGATATATCTGCGGAAGCATCAAGCAGGTTGCTGATGCAAGAGTCGGAGATACGATTACACATGCTGCAAATCCTACAGAGCATGCCCTCAAGGGATACAAGAAGGCGCAGTCGATGGTATACTGCGGAATCTTCCCTGCAGAGGGTGAGAAATATGAGAATGTAAAGGATGCGCTTGAGAAGCTTCAGGTTAACGATGCAGCCTTCAACTTCGAGCCTGAGAATTCGGCCGCACTCGGCTACGGATACAGATGCGGCTTCCTCGGTCTTCTTCACATGGATGTAATCACAGAGAGACTGTCAAGAGAGTTCGACCTCGACGTAATCACTACTCTTCCAAGCGTAATATACAAGGTTGTAAAGAAGGACGGAAGCGAGGAAATGATTCAGAATCCTTCCAACCTGCCTGATCCTGCAGAGATTGCTCACATTGAGGAGCCGATAGTTCTTGCAGAGATTATGACGCCTAATGAGTATGTTGGAAGCATAATGACTCTATGTCAGAACAGAAGAGGCACCATGATCGAGATGAACTACCTGACCAAAACAAGAGTTCAGCTCAAGTACGAGCTTCCGCTTAACGAGGTAATCTACGACTTCTTCGACGCTCTGAAGTCTCGTACAAGAGGATATGCATCACTTGACTATGAGTTCCTGAGATATCAGCAGGCTAAGCTTGTTAAGATGGATATACTTCTTAACAAGGAGCTTATCGATGCGTTAAGCACCATCGTGCCTGAGGAGGAGGCTTACGCCAAAGGCCGCGGAATCTGCGCGAAGCTTAAGACAATTATTCCGATGCATCAGTTCGAGGTGCCTATCCAGGCTGCAATCGGACAGAAGGTAATCGCAAGAGAGACTGTAAGAGCATACAGAAAGGACGTTCTTGCCAAGTGCTACGGAGGAGATATTTCCCGTAAGAAGAAGCTCCTCGAGAAGCAGAAGGAAGGAAAGAAGAGAATGCGTCAGTTCGGAAAGGTTGAGGTTCCGCAGGAGGCGTTTACGGAGGTTCTTAAGCTCGACGATGGCAAGTAAACCGGGTATATATATTCACATTCCATTCTGCGTAAGCAAATGCAGATACTGCGCCTTTCTGTCAGGACCTGCGGACGGCGATACAGTTAAGGAATACGTAAGAGCTCTCGAAAGGGAGCTCTGTTCATATAAGGATGAGCTTGCAGACAGGGTTTTCGATACTGTCTATTTCGGCGGCGGCACTCCGTCGCTCCTGGAGCCTGAGGCGATAAAGTCTGTTCTTGATACGCTGAGATGCTGCTTTGCGCTTGAGGAGGATGCGGAGCTTACGCTCGAGGCCAATCCGGGAACTCTCGGAAGCACTGACGCTGAGATAAGGGAGAGGCTTGCAGGATACAAAGCTGCGGGAATTAACAGGCTGTCAATGGGAGCTCAGTCGATGGACGATAAGAGACTCTCGTATCTCGGCAGAATTCACAGCGCAGACGATGTCAGGCGTGACTTCAGGCTTGCCCGCGAGGCGGGCTTTGACAACATAAGCCTTGATCTTATAACTGCTGTCCCGGGCATGAGCCTTGAGGATGCACTTTGGGATGTAGAAGAAATCATTTCGCTCGGACCGGAGCATATCTCCATGTATACTCTCCAGCTTGAGGAGGGTACTGCTCTTCACAGGGCGTGGGAGAGAGGCGAGTTCGAGCTTATGGATGAGGATGCGGACAGAGAAATGTATCACAGCTGCTCTAAGGCTCTCGAAAAGGCGGGATATCTTCGGTATGAGATTTCGAATTTTGCCCGCGATGGAAGGATGTCTCGTCATAACTCGAAGTACTGGGACATGTCTGAGTATCTCGGTGCGGGTCTCGGAGCGAGCGGCTACGTCGGCGGCGTGAGATACAGAAACACCGAGGTGATGGAGGAGTATCTTCAGGGCCGCGCAAGAGCTGAGGAGCATGTGAATACGAGAGATGACGACATATCGGAGGCAGTATTTACTGGGCTTCGAAGGAGGGACGGAATACTGATGTCTGAGATCTGCAAGGATTTCAGGAAGCATTACGATGACGTCTGGAGCGAGGTTCTGTCTTTTGCAGAGGACGGCTTTCTTATAATCGACGGAGACAGGATGCGTCTTACGGACAAAGGGATTGATATCAGCAACAGGATAATGGCGCTTTTCGTATAGGAGGTAGGAATTATGCAGTACATAATGGCACTCGACCAGGGCACAACAAGCTCAAGAACGATAATCTACGACAAGAACAGCAATATCATAAGCTCCGCGCAGCAGGAGTTCACACAGCACTTCCCTCATGAGGGCTGGGTCGAGCACGATGCGATGGAGATATGGTCGACCCAGATGGCGACGGCGCAGCAGGCCCTGCTTTCTGCGAACCTAAGCTACAGAGACATTGCGGCCATCGGCATTACGAACCAGCGTGAGACGACTGTTGTGTGGGACAAGGAGACCGGTGAGCCGATCTGCAATGCAATAGTGTGGCAGTGCAGAAGAACAGCGGCTTACGCCGACAGACTCAGGGCGGACGGATATGAGGACATGATTCGTGCAAAAACAGGTCTCATCGTAGACGCATATTTCAGCGGCACGAAGATTCGCTGGATTCTCGACAATATCCCGGGTGCCCGTGAGCGTGCTGAGAGAGGAGAGCTTCTCTTCGGTACAATCGAAACCTGGCTTATCTGGAAAATGACCGGCGGCAAGGCTCATGTAACAGATTATTCAAATGCGGCACGCACAATGCTGTTTAACATACACACTCTTGAATGGGATGAGGAAATTCTCAAGCTTCTTGATATTCCTCGCTCGATGCTGCCTAAGCCTCAGCCTTGCTCATGCCATTACGGCGTGACAATTCCTGAGCTTTTCGGCGGCGGCATTCCTATTACAGGTGCGGCGGGAGATCAGCAGGCGGCTCTCTTCGGCGAGTGCTGCTTCAAGGATGGAGAGGTGAAGAGCACCTATGGAACAGGCAACTTCCTTCTTCTTAACACAGGCTCCAAAGCTGTAACCTCCGAAAACGGCCTTCTCACAACCATTGCATGGGGGCTTGACGGCAAGGTAACCTACGCCCTTGAGGGCTCTGTCTTCGTGTGCGGCGCAGCAATTCAGTGGCTCAGAGATGAGCTTAAATTCATGACCTGTGCACCTGATTCGGAGGCAATCGCTGCATCGGTTAGCGACACCGAGGGCGTCTATGTGGTACCTGCCTTTGTGGGCCTCGGTGCTCCGTACTGGGACTCAGAGGCGAGGGGCGCAATCTTCGGAATCACAAGAGGCACAAGCTACGCTCACATGGTAAGAGCCACTCTTGAGTCGCTTGCATTCCAGAACGAGGATCTCCTTAGCGCAATGTCCAAGGACCTTGGCTACGAGATTGAGACTCTTAAGGTCGACGGCGGAGCAGCGATGAACGACCTATTAATGCAGATGCAGGCAGACATCTCAAGGGTAACCATCACGCGTGCCAAATCAATAGAATCAACATCCCTCGGAGCCGCTTATCTTGCGGGTCTTGCAGTAGGATATTTCGAATCGCTCGATGACATCATCGCATGCAAAAGCATCGACAGAACCTTCGTCCCATCCATGGACGAGGCTGAGCGAAATGCCCGCCTGGACGGCTGGCACAGAGCCGTAAGAGCATGCAGAGCATTCACAGAGCAGAATTAATAGACAGCCTGCCCGGGCTGTGCCTTAGCAAAGATGTGCACAGCCTGAGCAGAAGCAATACGAATCACACGGGAGGAATGAGACATGAATTTCAGAATGGTTCATGAGAACTACAACGTATTTGACATTGACAAGTCCATGGCTTTCTACGAGAAGGCTCTCGGTCTTAAGGAGTCATCAAGAAAGGAGGCTGAGGACGGCTCTTTCATTATCGTGTACATGAAGGCGCCTGAGGGGAGCTTTGAGCTTGAGCTTACCTGGCTTCGCGACATGGACAGACCATATAACCTTGGAGACCAGGAGTTCCATCTGGCTTTCGTAACAGATGACTTTGAGGCGGCCAAGGCCCTGCATTCAGAGATGGGATGCATCTGCTTCGAGAATCCTGAAATGGGAATCTACTTCATCGAGGATCCTGACGGCTACTGGCTTGAGATTATTCCGGAGAGATAAAGATTATTGTGTTCGGGACGGTCGGCCGGAAGCACGGGCTCTTCGACAGATGCTTCGGCGCAATATGACGAAGAGCCTTATGTCTATATGATAAATGACATATCAAAGCACATGTACGAGGCGGCAGGAGTAAACATGAGCCCGGTGGAGACTGACTGATTGGTGAATCGCAACCGGATTTTTGATAAGGGAAAAATTGTTATAAATTTTTTAAAATTTATTAAAAAAGTGCTTGACGCAAGAATCATAACGGAGTATACTATAGAAGTCGCTGAGAGCGATAAGAAATAAACGCCAATGTGCCGCATTGGTCAAGAGGTCAAGACGCAGCCCTCTCACGGCTGAATCAGCGGTTCGATTCCGCTATGCGGTACCAGATTTAAGCATCAACCTGACGGTTGGTGCTTTTTTTTATTACTGACGGAATATGCCTGCTTCGTGTGATAGAATACTGATAGATAATGATTAGGAATGATTAACGGAGGAGTAAGGTATTGGACAAGAAGGAACTGTATATCGGATGTCATCTTTCGACAAGCGGCGGATTTGAGGCAATGGGTCGGGATGCTGTAAGCATTGGAGCAAATACTTTTGCATTCTTCACGAGGAATCCGAGAGGTGGAGCTGCGAAGGCTATCGATCCTGCGGATGTAGAGGCTCTGAAGATAATCCTGACGGATGGAGGCTTCGGGAGACTGGTTGCTCATGCGCCGTACACTCTGAATCCGTGCTCGAATACGGCTAAGACAAGGGATTTTGCACTTATGGCGATGGCGGATGATCTTGAGAGGATGGAGTATCTGCCGGGCAATTACTACAACTTCCATCCGGGAAGTCATGTGGGCCAGGGCAGCGAGAAGGGAATCGAGCTTATAAGCGAGACTCTGAATTATGTTATGAGAAGAGATCAGAGCACGACGGTTCTTCTGGAGACGATGGCGGGCAAAGGAAGCGAGGTAGGCTCGCGCTTCGAGGAGCTGCATGAGATTATCAGCAGGGTAAACTTAGATGATAAGATAGGTGTATGCCTGGATACCTGTCATGTGAGCGATGCGGGTTATGATATTATTGGTGCACTCGATGAGGTGCTTGAGGAGTTCGACAGAATAATCGGCCTTGACAGGCTTAAGGCTCTTCACATCAATGACAGTTTAAATCCGATGGGAGCGAGAAAGGACAGGCACGCAAGAGTAGGAGAGGGTGAGATTGGTGCGGATGCTATCGTAAGAGTAATAAGCCATCCGGCGCTTAGAGGGCTGCCTTGCATACTCGAGACACCTCAGGAGAGCCTCGCAGGCTACAGGGAGGAGATCGCCATGCTTCGTGAGAG
>CAMFZN010000012.1 GCA_946006945.1 uncultured Clostridia bacterium
CCGTCCTGGCACTCAACCGCCGCCATTGCTCCGTTGATGATGGTCATGCATGGCTTTACGTGTCCTATATCAGCATTGAATATGAATGGAATATCAAGCTCATCAAATAATCTGTGAAGAAGCTCTTCATATTCATCGTCAGTTCTGCCATTTGTGAACATCACGCGCCCGATTATTACAAGCTTTGTGCTTCTGAAATATCCGGCATACTTGAATCTGTACATAGTAAGATAGAGCTGCTCGGGAGTCATGTCGAAAGGATCGAAGTACCATATGATTCCGTCGCCCTCATACCTGTCAATGAAGTCAGTTGTCCGGTCATAGCAAGTTCCCATAACACCCGCAAGGACATCGATGCAGCCTCCGATAATCCTGCCGCTCACACTGATGTTGTCGCGGCTCGAATACCAGAATACATCTGCATCTGTAATAAACTCGCTTCTGCTGAAATCTCTGCAGCTGTCGTACAGGTCGAACGAATGCTGAACAGGAATGCTTCCCGCAAGTACAGAAAGAGCATTCTGCTGGAACAGATGAAGCGGCTCTCCGTCGAAGGACCCGGCATTGAATCCGTAGATTGTGGCAATATCGAGAGCTGTAGTGATGTAATAAAGTATTGAAGTAGGATCGCTTGCCCCTGCAATCCATACCGGATGCTCTCGAATGGAATCGAAGTCAATATACTCTAGCATCTCGAAGCAGAATTCACCTCCGGAGGCGGATATCAGAATATCTAATGTTTCTTTTTTAACGAGTTCGTTAAGCTCTCTTCCCCTGACGGAAGCATCTGCAGATCTTATATTGTCAGTTCTTACGGATGCGGTTTCATATATCGTAAAGCCTTTATTCTCAAGGATTTCAAGAGATCTGTCGAAGGATTCGAGCTTATGGCCGACTCCCGAGCTTGGTGCAAAAACTCCGACTGACGGATTGCAGTCCATCTTTGGAAAACATGGAAAATACATTTTGCCCTCCTGTATTGTGAAGATTTCGTAAAAATTCGTTAATAAAAAGATTTTTCTTGTGCCTTATAAATAAAACCAATAAAATTATACTATAAACTGCAATAATAAAGGAGGCACTCTAGATGAAAGTATCAAATGTTCCATTCCAGGGAACCGCGGAGCAGGAAGCGAAGCTGATTGAACTGATTAATGAACATAAGGGCCAGAAGGGCTGCCTTATGCCAATTCTTCAGGGCGCTCAGAACATCTACGGATATCTTCCATATGAGGTTCAGAAGATTATTTCCGATAATACAGGCATTCCTATGGAGAAGATTTACGGCGTAGTAACTTTCTATGCTCAGTTTACAACTTCACCTAAGGGTAAGTGCGAGATTTCTGTATGTCTTGGTACAGCATGCTATGTTAAGGGCTCAGCTGCAATCCTTGAGAAGGTTGAGGAAGTACTCGGCATCAAGGAAGGCGAGTGCACAGATGACGGTGCATTCTCAATCGAGTCATGCAGATGCGTTGGTGCATGCGGACTTGCACCTGTTATGATCGTAGGCGGCGAGGTATACGGCAAGATTACTCCTGACGATGTACCTGGAATTCTTGCAAAATACAGATAGTAAGCACAGCAACGGAGGAGAGATATGAAAACAATTCAGGATCTTAAAGACATTAAGAATCAGAAGGGCGCTCAGGTAGACATCCGTTTCGGCGGAGATGCTGAGGCCGAGAAGACATATATCCTGTGCTGTGCCGGCACAGGTTGCACATCTAGCCACAGCCAGGATCTCATGGCTAATTTCAGAAAGCTTGCTGAAGAGGCAGGCATGAGCGATAAGGTTGAGATTATCCCAACAGGCTGCCAGGGACTCTGCGCTAAGGGACCTGTAGTAGTAGTATATCCGGGAGATGTTCACTATCAGCTCGTAACACCTGACATGGCTCAGAGAATCTGGGATGAGCACATTGTTGGAGGAACACCGGTATCAGAGTACCTCATGAAGGAGGAGACTACATCAGGTGAGGACATTCCATTTGAGGAATCAAGCTTCTATAATGACCAGGTTAGACTTGCACTCAGAAATTGCGGCAAGATTGACCCTGAGAACATTGATGAATATATTGCTAGAGAAGGATATCAGGCAATTGCTAAGGCTCTTACAGAGATGACTCCTGACGAGGTTATTCAGGTAATGATCGATTCAGGACTCAGAGGCCGTGGCGGTGCAGGCTTCCCTACAGGAAAGAAGTGGCTCTTCGCTTCAGGCAACAGAGGCAACGTACAGAAGTATGTATGCTGTAACGCTGACGAGGGAGACCCGGGTGCATTCATGGACCGTTCAATCCTTGAGGGAGATCCACATTCAGTAATCGAGGCAATGAGCATCGCAGGTTACGCTATCGGAGCTAACCAGGGATATATCTATGTAAGAGCAGAGTATCCTATCGCTATCGACAGACTTGAGATTGCTCTTAAGCAGGCAAGAGAGTATGGAGTACTCGGAAAGAACATCTTCGGAACAGGCTTTGATTTCGACATCGATCTCAGACTTGGTGCTGGAGCGTTCGTATGCGGTGAGGAGACAGCCCTCATGACATCAATCGAGGGTAACAGAGGAGAGCCTCATCCACGTCCTCCATTCCCAGCAGTAAAGGGACTCTTCCAGTCACCTACAATTCTTAACAACGTTGAGACTTATGCTAACATCCCACAGATTATTCTGAAGGGTGCTGACTGGTTCAACTGCTCAGGAACAGAGACATCAAAGGGTACTAAGGTATTTGCACTTGGTGGAAAGATCAACAACACAGGTCTCGTAGAGGTTCCTATGGGAGCTACTCTCAGACACGTAGTTGAGGACATCGGAGGCGGAGTTCCTAACGGCAAGAAGTTCAAGGCTGCTCAGACAGGTGGACCTTCAGGCGGTTGTATCCCTGCTGATTACTATGACATTCCAATGGATTACGAGAACCTTTCAAGCATCGGCTGCATGATGGGTTCAGGCGGACTTATCGTTCTCGATGAGGATGACTGCATGGTAGATATCGCTAAGTTCTTCCTCGGCTTCACAGTAAGTGAGTCATGCGGAAAGTGCACACCTTGCAGAATCGGAACCAAGAGAATGCTCGAGATTCTTGAGAAGATCTCAGAGGGCAAGGGAACTATGGAAGACCTCGACAAGCTTGAGGAACTCGCTAAGTATATCAAGGCTAACTCACTTTGCGGACTTGGCCAGACAGCTCCAAATCCTGTACTTGCTACAATTAACTTCTTCAGAGATGAGTACATTGCACATATCAAGGAGAAGAGATGCCCTGCAGGCGTATGTAAGGCTCTTCTTTCATACACTATCGATGCTGACAAGTGTAAGGGATGTACTCTCTGTGCTAGAAACTGTCCTGCCGGCGCTATTTCAGGCGAGGTTAGAGGTGCACACGTTATTGATACTGAGAAGTGTATCAAGTGCGGTGTATGTATGGACAACTGCAAGTTTGGTGCAATTTACAAGAAGTAGGAGGACAGCATAAATGGCAGATATTAAATTAACAGTAGATAATATTGAGGTAACTGTTCCGGAAGGATCTACCCTGCTCGAGGCAGCAAGGGCAGCTGGAATAGAGATTCCAACTCTATGCTTCCTTAAGGATATCAACGAGATCGGTGCGTGCAGAATGTGCGTATGCGAGGTTGAGGGTGCAAGAAGCCTTGTTACTTCATGTGTATACCCTGTAACAGAGGGTATGGTTGCACATACCAATTCAGAGAGAGTTAAGGAGTACAGAAGAAAGACTCTTCAGCTCATTCTCTCAGACCACAATCAGGACTGCCTCGGCTGCAGCAGATCAGAGAACTGCGAGCTTCAGGCAATGTGCAAGAAGTACGGCGTAGACGATACACAGTACTATGCAGGAAAGAGAAACGAGTCTGTAATCGATGACAGCTCAGTATCTATCGTAAGAGATAACAGCAAGTGTATCCTCTGCAGGAGATGTGTAGGTGCATGTATCAATTCACAGGGAATCGGCGTAATCGGCGCTAACGAGAGAGGCTTCGATACTTATATCGGAACTGCCTTTGATCTCCCGCTTGCTGAGACAAGCTGCGTTAACTGCGGTCAGTGTATTACAGCATGTCCTGTCGGAGCTCTTTATGAGAAGGATTCAACAGCTGCAGTTAAGGCTGCAATCGCAGATCCTGACAAGGTAGTAGTAATCCAGCCTGCTCCATCAGTAAGAGTAGGACTTGGTGACTGCTTCGGAATGCCTCTTGGAGAAAACGTAGAGGGCAAGATGATTGAGGCTCTCAGAAGACTCGGATTTGATAAGGTATTCGACACTAACTTCGGTGCTGACCTTACTATCGTTGAGGAGGCTACTGAGCTTATCCACAGAGTGACTACAGGCGGAACTCTCCCAATGATTACTTCATGTTCACCTGGATGGATTAAGTTCTGTGAGCACAACTATCCGGATATGATTCCTAACCTTTCAACATGCAAGTCACCACAGCAGATGTTTGGTGCTGTAATCAAGACTTACTATGCTGAGAAGATGGGTATTCCTGTAGACAAGATTGTGTCTGTCAGCGTAATGCCATGTACAGCTAAGAAGTTCGAGATTGGAAGAGAGGATCAGTCAGCTGCAGGAGTACCTGATCTTGACTACGCACTTACTACAAGAGAGCTTGGAAGAATGATCAGTGAGGCAGGAATCGACTTTGTTAACCTCCCTGACGGAGAGTATGACAATCCGCTCGGTGAGTACACAGGTGCTGCTGTAATCTTCGGAGCAACAGGCGGAGTAATGGAGGCTGCTCTTAGAACAGCTGTTGAGAAGATCTCCGGCAAGGAGCTTACAGAGCTTAACTTCACTGATGTAAGAGGAGTTGAGGGCATCAAGGAGGCTTCATACAATGTTGAGCCGATCGGTGAGGTTAGAGTTGCTGTAGCCAGCGGACTTGCTAACGCTAGAAAGCTTCTCGATATGGTTAAGTCAGGCGAGAAGGATTACCACTTCATCGAGATCATGGCATGTCCTGGCGGATGTGTAAACGGAGGCGGACAGCCGCACGTTCCATCAAAGGTTAGAAATGCTGTAGATGTAAGAGCCGTAAGAGCTCAGGGCCTCTACGACATAGACGAGGCTTGCACAATCAGAAAGTCACATGAGAACCCAATGATTATCAAGCTTTACGATGAGTGGTACGGTGAGTTCGGAAGTGAGAAGGCACACCACGCACTTCACACAAGCTACGTGCCAAGAGTAATAAACAAAGACCTTTAGTTAATAAGTGTAATGAATAAGATGGAGGGGCTTTCCGGTTACGGAAAGCTCTTCTATCGTTTTTTTTGATAATCATCAAAGCGCGCAAATGATACAATTACCCTGTATGATTATGAGAAAAAGGATAATGCCGATATGAATAGAATTAAAGGACTTGAGGAATATGTAAAGCTCCCGGAGTATAGAGATGCCCTTGGTCTTCCCGAAGAGCAGACAGAGACGTATACGATGCTTGCTCACGGTGAGTACAACATGAATTATTATTTCAGACATCCCGCTACAGGCAAGGAACTTCTTCTAAGAGTTGAATGCGGAAGTCAGATGCACCTCGACAATCAGATTGAATACGAGGCTCTGGGACTTCATCTGATTGAAGAATCCGGTCACACACCTCACATGTACTACTACGATGCGTCGAAGAAGCATCTTGACCACGGTGTACTCGTTGAGGAATTCCTGCCGGGAGGCGCACTTGACTACGAGAATGACGAGCATCTTGTCCAGACCGCAAGAGCACTGGCAGAGGTACACTCAATAAAAGTTAACAGTGACACACATCTTATCGACCCGGGCAATTCACTTGCAGCAATCATTGAAGAAAGCGAAGAGATGGTCAAGACATATATGGACTCAGATCTTGGCGATGATGAGACCAAAAAAAGAATCAGAAGGCTCATAGATCGCGGCTGGGAGATGATTGACGGTCTTGAGGACGGAGATATCTACAGATGCTGCATCAATACCGAGCTTAACATTACCAACTTTCTTGCTGATGATAATGACGAGAACGGATGCAAGGTATATGTAATTGACTGGGAGAAGCCGTTGTATGGAGATCCGGCACAGGATCTTGGACACTTCCTTACGCCTACGACAACCTTCTGGAAGACAGATGTTGTGTGGGACAAGGCTAAGATGGACTGGTTCATCGATGAGTATATCAAGGCGGTAGATGGAAGATTTGATACCGAGGGACTCAGGGAGAGAACGCACAGATTCATTACGATTACTTGCCTCAGGGGCATTACCTGGTGTGCAATGGCGTGGGTACAGTATCAGAATGAGAGTAAGGCTCTGTTTAACCAGAGCACATGGGATAAGCTGTACTGCTATGTAAGCGATCCGTTGCTTTCATCTATTGAGAAGATTTTCTTTGGAGACACTGATGAGTAAAGAAGGAATAAAGACCGCATCTGACTGCATATTCTGTCATAAGTGCCGGGATAACTGCAGTTTTCTTGGCAAATACGGAATACACATAGGAGACATCGACAGGCTCAGAGAGCTTGCGTATCATTGTTTTCTTTGCGGCAGATGCACATCTGTCTGCCCGATAGGAATTGACGGAAGGCAGGAGATAATAGATATAAGAAGGTCGATTGCTTCATCTGATGAGGGTGCTAAGGTTGTCAAGAGATATAAGGGCCTGCTTTCTGAGAAGAGAGATTACAGATTCAGAAACTACAGAAATTCTAATGGCAAGGCTGCATTCTTTCCGGGCTGCAATCTTCCATCTCTATATCCGAAGACAACTGCCCGTCTTGTCTCGATTCTTTCTGAAAGAGGCATAGGAACAATCTACGACTGCTGCGGCAAGCCCATCGGTGAGCTTGGCTTCAAAGATGATGAGGAGAGAATAATAGCAGACCTAAGGAAGCGGCTTAGCGAGCACGGAGTTGAGGAACTTGTAGTTGCCTGCCCTAACTGCAGGGATTTTTTGGGTGACAGACTTGGAATAAAGATTGTCGGAATATACGAGAAGCTTCATGAGCTTGGAATCGGCGATGCGATAGATGATGACATCCTGCTGTATGTGCCATGTCCTGACAGAGCGCTGAGAGTCTGGGTTGATGAGATAAGACTTTTTGCACGTGGAAGGATTGAGCTTGCAGATGATGTTCAGTGCTGCGGCCTTGGTGGAAGCGCCATGGCAGAGGAGCCTGAGATAGCGGAGAGTTTCGCTTCTGCTCTTGGAGAGCTTACCAGGGATAAGAAGCTTGTGTGCTACTGCGCATCGTGTACAGGAAGAATAAAAAGAAGCGGTTATCCGGAGGTGAGTCACATTCTTACATGGATTCTCGGAACACACGAGTCTCCGGATACATCAAAATCATATATTAACAGAGTGCTTACAAGGTTTAAGTAGCTATGAGAAGCAAAGCATATATTATTTTTACCAGGGAGCCGGTTGCCGGGCGGACCAAAACAAGAATGATGCCATATCTTAAGCCGGAGGAATGCGCTGAGCTTCATGTTTGCTTTCTTAAGGATTTCAGCCGCATGATTGAGGACGTTGATGCGGATGTGTTTGTCTATTACTATTCAGAGGATGGAGACTTTAGCACTGTCAGGGAGTGCTTCGGAGATAAGGTTTCGTATAGACCTCAGTCGGATGGAGACATAGGGCGTAAGATGCATAATGCAATAACAGAGATACTGGCTGCAGGGTATTCCTCCTGTGTGCTTACGGGGAGTGATATTCCAGAGCTTAGAGCTGATTCTGTTAACTATGCTTTTGCATGCCTCGAGAATGCCGACGCTGTGGTGGGAAGAACTGCCGACGGCGGATACCATCTGATTGGACTGAATGAGGCTTGTGAGGCGCCATTTATGCTTGATGGATATGCGGATGATTCCGTGTATGACAGGACAGCTGCGGCGCTTGAAGGAGCCGGTCTTAAGGTGATGGCAGGTCATGAGTACAGCGATATGGACAGGCCGGAGGACCTTCGAGGCTTCAGACAAAGAATGCTTAAGGATGAAAGACTGGCGGCATCACATACGGGAAGGTTCATATGCCGGATGCTTAAGATTTCTATAATAGTACCGGTATACAATGAACGCTCAATGATTGAATCAATACAGAATCAGCTTAGACCCTACAAAGAAGAGGCTGAGATAATCTTCGTTGACGGAGGCTCAACAGACGGCACAGTGTCTATGATTAGTGATGAGTTTGCTGCTCTCACATCCTGTAAGGGTCGTGCAAAACAAATGAACGAGGGAGCGAGAGCAAGCTCCGGAGACGTGCTGTTTTTCCTTCACTGCGACAGTGTGATTCCGGACGACATCACCGGGCAGATAAGAGAGGTCATGAGAACTTCAAGATACGGATGCTTCGGAATCAGATTTGATTCGAGGAATCCTTTTATGCTGACCAACAGGCTGATATCTAATCATAGAGCATGGAAGAGAGGAATTCCTTTCGGAGACCAGGGAATATTCATAGACAGGGAGCTTTTTTTTGAGATGGGAGGTTTTCCCGATATTCCGATTATGGAAGACTATCAGTTCTCACTTAACATGAAGAGCAGGGGATATATGCCCGGCAGGACGAGGGACACAATTACAACCTCCACAAGAAGGTTCGGCAAAGGGATTGTCCCGGTACTGATTGCGGAATACAGGATGTGGAGGCTTAGAGCTGACTACAGAATGGGTGCTGACATAAACAGAATTGCAGAAAGGTATAGGGATATCAGATAGATGCCGATCAAAGAGTATAATGACAGGCTTAAGAATGAAGGGAGCTGCTCTTCTGAAGAGAAATCTGCAGGAGATATTGCGCTTGAAATACTAAGCAGAATAGAGTCTGAGACGGGAGGAAATACCGATATCAGTCGTTTTGGCATGGAGAAGCCTTCATGGAATTCGGCATACACAGAGCTTGCAGAGCACTTCTGGGAAGAAGCCTCAAAGACAGATGATTTCGAGACTCTTCTTGAGGCAGTTCCTAATTATGAATACAGAAATTACGTGGTAATGAACCTTGAAGACAGGGAGATTACCTATAGAGATACTGATAGGGGAACAGAGAGATTCTGCGGAAATGTTCCCCTTGGAGTGATGCAAAGAGATTTCTTCGTCATAAGAAACGTCAATGTCATCGATGGAAGAATAAGCATAGAGGGTGCGGCAGGCTTCTACGGGATGCCGGCAGACAGTCCTATAAAGGTCCGATTTATCATGGGCAGTATCAAGACAAGCGCATCTGTAATATCAAGGGATCATGTCAGAAGACGGGGAATCAGCATGAGAGTTGTAACCTTCAGAGGTGGCGTAGGTATTAATGAGTCTGCTTCTTCGTCAGAGGTTTCAATTGAGGTTGAGGCAGGCGGACATGTGCTTAAGGATATTCCGCTGAAGTTTGATACCTTCGCACCATTAAGCGGGCGAGTTAAGGACGAATACTTTGTGATGGGCGGATACCTTGTATCGGCAGAGGATGCAGGCTTCAGACTTGAGAAGCTGCCGGGGCTGTTTGCTGAAAGAGCAATTCTTAAAAGAGAAGAGAAATATCAGGAGGCAATCAGAAGCCTTGGAATCGCAAATGCGAGCGAAATAGCAGGACGCCGGAGAAGGGCAATAAAGAAGAGAGTAACCAAAAGAAAGCCTGTATGGCTTATCTCTGACAGGGCAGACTTCGCAGATGACAACGGTGAGGCTCTGTTCAGGTATGCATCAAAGAACCTTTCTAAGGAAATAGATGTATATTTCGTGATCAGAAAAAGCTCTGCTGATTACGAGAGACTTAAGAAATACGGCAGGGTCGTTGACTTTGACTCGGAGGAGCATAAGGAGCTTGCTCTGATATGTGATGTAAGAATATCATCTCAGTCGCATGAGATTTTCAGAAATCCATTCCTAAATGAGGGTGTGTTCTACAGAGATCTTCTTCATTCCGGCTTTGTTGTTGCAGAGCATGGAATCTCATACGGCAAGGATTTCCATTCCTGGTTCAACAGATCTAACAGGATGATAGATCTGGTCATAGCAGGAGCTGAGGCAGAAGAGAGTATCTTTATGTCTAAGGAATATGAGTTCCTAAGAAATGAAGTCATCGCAACAGGCCTTCCAAGGTTTGATTACCTTGAGAACCGCACAAGGAAGCTTATTACGGTAATGCCAAGCTGGAGGAAGCATCTGGCAAAGCACTGGGACAATGAGGAAGGAAGATGGATTCTAAGAGATGATCTTTCGGAATCTGAATTCGCATGCTTTTACCGGAGCCTCCTTAACGATGAGAGACTTCATGAGGCTGCAAGGGAGTATGGTTATTCAATATGTGTCAAGCTTCATCCAGTATTCAGAGGCTATGAGTCCGAGCTGGGCTTAAGAGAAGAAGTGATAATCGCAGATGATGACTATAAGTATAAAGATATTTTTGCAGAAAGTGCTCTTATTCTGACAGACTTTTCTTCAGTAGTGTATGATTTTGCCTTCCTTGGCAAGCCCGTGGTGTATGCGCAATTCGACGAGGAGGCGGTTAGAGAGAGTCATACCTTCGAATGGAGCGATTACTACGATTACGAAAGAGACGGCTTCGGAGAGGTCGAGAGGGACGTGGAAGGAACTTTGTCACGATTAATTGAGTACATGCAAAACGACTGCAGTCTGAAGCCGGAATATGAACGGAGAATCAATGATTTTTTTGCACGCCGCGACAGGAATAACTCTCGTCGTGCGATAGAGGCTATACTTGACAGAATGGGTACGAAAGGAAACTATCATAAGAGATGAGTCATCGTAAAGAAAGCAAAGCGGGGATACTTGTCAGAGGGCTCATAAGGAACCTGACTCCTGACAGGAAGTATTTCAATCTGATGAAATATCCTGAATATATTGAGAGTCTTCCGATATGGGAGGATGCGATTCTGCTCGAATCTCAGCAGGGTCGGGATTTCGAAGGCAACATCTATCACGTATTTAGGGAGCTTGCAGCTAATCCGGCCTTTGACGGATATAGAATATATCTTGTGGGGAGAGGAAGAGATACTATCCACAGGATTGAAGAGAGGGTAAAGCGTCTTGGGCTTGAGGGCAGGTGCGAGATTCTTAAGATGTGGTCGACCGATTATTTCAAGGCGGCAGCATGCTCGAAGTATCTGATTAATGACAATACTTTTCCATCTTTTTTTATCAAGAGAGATGAACAGGTATATATCAACCTCTGGCACGGAACACCTCTAAAGACTCTTGGAAGAAGAGACAGAAACGGTGCACATGCGATAGGCAATGCTCAGAAAAATTTTATGATGGCAGATTATCTGCTTTATCCGAATGAATATACGCGCGATCATATGATTGAGGATTATATGATCGAGAATATCTCAAATGCCAGAACAATGCTTCTTGGATATCCGAGAAATGCGGCTCTGATTCAAGGCAGGGAGCGCGAGAGAATTCGCAGTGAGCTTGGTCTTGGCGCCGAGAGAATATATGCATATATGCCTACATGGAGATCGGATTCCGACTCAGAGCTGATGGACAGCATTCTTCTTAATCTCGATGACAGACTAAGAGAGAATGAGATTATGTATGTCAAGCTTCATCCAGTTGCGAAGGAGCAGCTTGGAAGGCAGAGCCTTAGAAGAATAAGACTTCTGCCGGATGAGTATGAGCTTTATGATTTCCTTTCTGCAACTGACGGACTTGTTACAGATTATTCAAGTGTAATGTTTGACTATGCTCTGACAGGCAATCCTGTATCGCTTTACACATTCGACCTTGACACCTACGAGGAGGAAAGAGGCTTGTACATGTCTGTGGATGAGCTTCCGTGGAAGCATTCCGATTCGATAGATGAGGTGCTTGAAGCATTAAGAGACAATAGCAGCATTGCCGGATCTGACTGGCTTGACAGGTTTTGTGCCTATGATTCAGAGGACGTGACAGAAAGGCTTCTGCGACAGACAATTCTCGGAGAGGATATGGGTATTGAAGAGTCGGCTGTTTCTTCAAACGGCAAGCCTAATGTTCTGATATACTGCGGCAATTTGTCAAGAAACGGTGTAACAACAGCTCTCAAATCTCTAATTTCCGCAATAGATCTCAATGAGAAGAACTATTATCTTACCTTCAGCGCATCGGCTGTAGCGCCTAACAGGAATGTTCTAAGTGAGCTTCCTTCGGAAGTTAAATACATCTCGGTGGTTGGCAAGATGAATGCAACGAAGGAGGAGAAAAAGGCTCTCATAAGCTATGCATACAGATGGGACAGCGCAGGACCGCTTATGGATGCAGCTGAACCGCTCTTCAAGAGGAATATTAGAAGAGTGTTCTACAAGGCCGATTTTGAAACCGTAATACAGTTCAGCGGGTACTCGTACAAGAGGATTATTGAGTTCTCAATGTTTGATGCGAAGAGAATTATCTACGTTCACAATGATATGCTCAAGGAGATAGAAACAAGGGGCAATCAGCGCCTTGAGATTCTTGAGTATGCATATGACAGATATGATGTGATTGCGGCAGTATCCGAATCGGTTAAAGCGGCAACAGAACGCCTTATCCTTACATCAGCCTGCCCTGATGAGAACGTAAGAAAAATAAGAGTGGCGGAGAATATAATAGATACAGAAAGAATCAGACGACTTGCGAAGCTTCCGGTCGAGTTCACTCCTTATACAAGGTCAAATATGGAAGAGAGTGAAATAAGTTCAATTCTCGAAAGCGATTCTCCTGTTTTCGTCAATATTGCCAGGTATTCTAAGGAGAAGGGTCACGAGCGTCTTCTTGATGCCTTCAACAAGTACTGGAAGAAACATAGAGGAGCCTATCTGATAATAATCGGAGGCAACCAGATGTCAAATATGTATGAGTATCTTATCAGCGAGAAGCTTCCTTCGCTTCAGTGCAGAAACAATGTTGCGCTGATTCTAAGAATGGATAATCCTTTCTCGATTCTATCTAGGTCAGATGGCTTTATCTTCTCGTCCTTCTATGAGGGTTTCGGTCTTGTAGTGGCCGAGGCGGATATTCTCGGTGTGCCTGTTGTTTCTACTGATATCGACGGGCCGAGATTGTTCATGAAAGATAACGGTGGAACTCTTGTAGAAAACTCTGAGAAAGGAATTCTGGAGGGACTTGAGCTTCTCGGGGAAGGAAGAGTTGAGGTAATGAATGCCGATTATGAAGCTCTGAACAAGCGTAACCTCCAAAGCTTCTATGATATGCTGCAGAAACAGTCTTGAATCTGTACCAAATAATACATAATGATTTACCCTATTCTGCCCGTCATCATATTGATTTCTTCAATTTGATGACGGGCAGGCTGTTTGTTATCCTAAACAGGTATTAGACAATGTCTAATATATGCGAAAACAATATTTAAGGAGAACACAGAAATGATACAAAATGGTTCAGGAGTTTTATTCTGGGGCTTTCTGGTTGTATATGGAATTATCATGATGATAATTTCGCCGAGGGCAGTAACAATAGGAGGCTTCTTTAAGGGAACCGACAGGAACGGAAGAGCAGCCAGCTCACTTATGATAACTTCATCGGTATTTATTGCCTGGATTTTTGCCAAGTCGGTATATAACTGCGCTAACATGGGTTATAAATTCGGTATAGTTGGCGGTATAGGTTATGCGGTCTACTGGCTGTGTATTCCACTGACAGGCTACGCAATATACAGACTGAGAAGAAGGTTCGGAGCAACCTCAATGACTCAGTTTCTTACCAGCAATTACGGAGTTGCTGCTGCGTTCTGCTTCAGTGCTGCAATTCTTATCAGACTGTTTAACGAAATATGGTCCAACACATCGGTTATCGGAGGATACTATGGTGAATCAGGAAGCAGACCATTCATAATTGCGGCAATACTGTTCACTGTCATTACACTGGCATACAGCTGCTGGGGCGGCCTTAGATCTTCACTGATTACTGATGTTCTGCAGGCAGCTCTCTTTGCAGTTCTGCTTATTTTCACACTTGTATGGATAATCCCTGCTCATCCGGCATCAGCATACATTTCAAGCGGTTCATGGAAGATGGATGCGGGCCTTGACTTCGTACTCGGTGCGGGACTTCAGTGCCTGTCCTACGGCTTTCACGATGCCGTTCTGACAGACAGAGGATTTATCTGTGAGGAGAAGAAAATGCTGAAGTGCTTTACTGTTGCGGGACTCCTCGGATTTGCAGCAATCACTCTCTTCTCACTTATCGGAGTAGATGCGATGCTTTCAGGTCTTGAAGAGGTTACAGATGCTGCACAGACAGTGGCACAGGGCATGGGAATAGGAGCCTTCTTCCTTATGGCTGTAATGATGATAATGTGCGGAGGATCAACTCTTGATTCAACCTTCAGTTCACTTGCCAAGCTGACCGCAAGAGACCTTCCTGCAATACTCGGTAAGGATCCTCATGAGAAGGCGAGATGGATCGGAATCGGCTTTATGGTTGTTTTTGCCTTCGTTGGCAACCTTCCAATGATTGTGGGAACTGATATACTTGCAGCAACAACAATCAGCGGCACGATGATAATGGGACTTGGTCCGGTATTTCTTCTTCACGGAGCAGGACCGGTAAAGCCTACTAAACTCGGCTTTCATCTGTCGTTCTGGACGGGAATGATTCTTGGAATTATTGATACAATCAATCCTGACATGCTTTCCTTCATGAACATAGGAACCGGTGCGTATGCCAACTTCCTCGGTGTCAATCTCTGGGGAGCAGTTATCTGCTGGGGCTCATATGCAGCATGCGGAGTTGTTGCCTGCGCAATGGAAAGAAGCAGCGGAAGACCGTCATGGAAGGGAAGAACTGATGAGGAGATAGCTGCTATGGACGAGGAGCATTCAAGACAAGGGTGGATTGATTTTGATCCGGAAGGAATTGAAGCAAAGTAATACCTATTGAAAGGACTGAATAATGACAAGCTGCTTAACACCTAAATATACTAGACATAACTTCAAGGATGCGGGGCGTGCCTGCCCCGTAGATTACAGGCTTGATCAGAGAATCTGGTCATCGGAGATTTCCGATGACCATGTTTTTGATACTTTATATGTTGCGGGCGGACTTTACGGCAACCCATTTGCAGCGACAAGGCTGATTGAAATGCTTGAGGCTGAGAAATCACGCCTAGGCGAAGGCGGAAGAGCCGGCATGGTGTTCAACGGAGACATGCACTGGTTCGACAGGACCATTGAGGATTTCAGAAGAATAGAAGAGATGGCTTCTCCATACATTACCCTTCTCGGCAACGTTGAGGCTGAGGTCAGAAGGCGTAATGATGTTGGAGTCGGCTGTGGCTGCGCTTATCCCGACTGTACAGACGATGCGAGTGTATCAAGGTCCAACAGGATACACAACATTATGAAAAGAGAGATCAGACCCCATGAAGACATGCTGAGTCTTCTGGATAACAGAGACACTCATATGCTGGCCAGGGTAGGCGAGTGCACCGTCGGAATAACTCACGGAGACGAGAAGCTTCTGGGCGGCTGGGACTGTGCTTTAGAACAGCTCGAGGATGTTCTCAGGCAGGCAGAGCTTTCTGATTTCATGGATATGAACGGCATAGATATCATGGCAACAACACATACCTGCGCAGCTGTTTCCGCAAGACTGGCGTCCGGAATCGTAATCAATAACGGCTCATGCGGTCTTCCGACCTTCAAGGGTCAGAACTTCGGAATAGTGACCAGAATATCTGTGCTGCCTTGCGATGATGCGGTATACAGGGCTGAGTACAAGGGCCTTTATGTTGAGGCTGTACCTGTAAGATATGATCACGATGCGTATCTTGAGTGGTTCGATGGTTTGTGGCCGGTTAACAGCCCTGCAGAGGTATCCTACAGAGACAGAATTATTAACGGACCGAATGCATACATTGAGAATTCCATTCTTGGAGGCTTTAATGTTATGCCGGCATTCAGGGAAGAGGCGAGAGCACCGAGAAAGCCCGCAGACGAGAATGCTCTTAGAGCTGCCATGGCAAGAATAATGTATTTCGAGGACATGGTACCGGAGGAGAGTCTTCTCAGAACTAACGATAAGCTTAAAACAATACAGGTGAATGTAGGCAAAAGATGCAATCTCGCATGCTCACATTGCCATGTTCAGGCAGGTCCTGCAAGAACAGAGGTAATAGAGAGAGAAACTCTTGAGGCTGTGCTTAAGGCCGCAGAAAGATTCGGATTTGAGACAATTGACGTAACAGGCGGGGCGCCGGAGATGGCTCCTGATTTCGAGTGGTTTATTACAAGAGCATCCGAGATGGGCTTTAAGATTATTGTCAGAACAAATCTCACAATTCTTCTTGAGAGAGGATATGAGCATCTTATTAAGAAGTATGCGGAGCTTGGAGTTAATGTTGTAGCAAGCCTTCCGAATTTCAGCGAAGCTCCCGCAGATGGACAGAGGGGCAGAGGAGTATTCGGAAAGAGTATTGAGGTTCTGAGAATGCTTAATGAAGAGGGATATGGAAAAGATTCTGATAAGGAGCTTGACCTCGTCTTCAATCCTCAGAGAGATACTCTGCCTCCGGATCAGAGCAGTCTTGAGAAGCTGTACAAAAGGGAGCTTGAGAGATATCGTGTGACCTTCAACAGACTTTTTGCAGTAACCAACAACCCTGTGGGAAGATACGGAGAGTATCTTCTGTCGTGCGGTGCATACGAGTCATATATGAATATGCTTATTGATTCGTTTAATCCTGATGCCTGCGTAAACATGATGTGCCGAAGCCAGATAAGTGTCGGCTATGACGGAAGAATATATGACTGTGATTTCAATCAGGTTATGGATATGCCTTGCAGAGGTCCTGAGGGAGACCTTACGATATTTGATATCGCAGAGGGAAGAGTGTCGTCTCTTGAAAGAGAAATCAGGTTCGACTGTCACTGCTATGCCTGTACGGCCGGTGCGGGATCAAGCTGCGGCGGAACACTGGTTCAGGGAGAGAATTAAGGTAAAGGGAATTAAAGCAAAAAGAATACAATATTGTTAAAAAATTGACAATATAAGATGTCGGGGCTATAATGTCGATAGTGACTACAATATCGAGATTGAGAGGTATGATATGGGTTATCGGATTTTTACATTAAGTCCCGGATCGACATCGACAAAATGTGCGATTTTTGAGGACGGCAAGCTTCTCTTTAAGACCAACATAGTTCATCCTAAGGAAGAGCTTGACAGGTTTGCAACCGTTAACGATCAGAGACCATACAGAGTTGCTGAAATAAGAAGAGTTGTTAACGAGAACGGCTACAGACTGAGAGACATGGATGCATATGCGGCTTATTCCGGCGGCCTTGAGTCTACACCAAGCGGAGTATATCCTGTCAATGAGAAGATGCTCGAGGACAGCCTGTCCGGCAGAATCGCTGAGCATCCTGCAATGCTTGGAGCGCAGATAATTCACGAGTTTGCAGAGGTTCTCGGCAATCCTGCCTTTGTTATCAATCCGCCCGACTGTGATGAGTTCATCGATGTTGCAAGACTATCCGGAATAAAGGGTATATACAGAGAGTCCCATGTCCATGTTCTTAACCAGAAGGAGGTTGCAACAAGAGCAGCAATCATTCGTGGAAGAGCTTACGAAGACTGCAATTTCATCGTATGCCATATCGGCGGCGGTCTTTCGGTAGCTGCCCACAGGAAGGGCAGGATGATTGACGGAAACGATGTTCTGAACGGTGAGGGGCCTATGGCGCCTAACAGATCGGGATATGTACCGCTTCTTCCGCTTGTGAAGAGATGCTGCGACGGAACCTGGGATTACAAGACTGCAAAGAAGGTGATTGCAAAAGCAGGCGGACTTAAATCTCTTACAGGAACAGATGATCTTCTTGAGATAAAGGAGAGAAGAAGCAGGGGAGACAAATGGTGTGAGCTTGTATATGACTCCTTCGCATACAATCTGGCCAAATACATAGGTTCCTATGCCTGTGTCCTTGAAGGTGATGTGGACGCTATTCTTCTGACGGGGGGCGTGTCAAAGGATGAGGAATTTGTTGAGCTTATAAGGAAGTATGCGGGCTGGATTGCTCCTGTAATGTCTTTCGGAGGCGATTTCGAGATGGAAGCTCTCGGCTGGGGAGCAACAGATGCTCTGAAGGGGAAGATCGAGCTTAAGGAATACACGGGAGTTCCTGTGTGGAGCGGCTTTGATTTCGAGCCTGAAACAGTCTGACTGATATATACAATATGCTGACGGTCCGTATCTTGAGACAGGTACGGACCTGATATTATTTTTATTGATTATACTTTTAGATAATGCAGTGGTACAATCACATGATAAGTCGAGGACAGGCTCTGTCTTCGTCAGAAAGGAGAACCTGCTATGCCGGAATGGATTAAGAAGAACGGGAAGCTTGCTGCTTTTGCCATGATAGTCCTGGCTATTCTTGTATTGAATCAGTGTTTCGGATGGTCTGAGTATCTCGGTGATACAGCAAACTATGCTTTTCTTGGGGATATGATTGAAGACAATATTGCTGCTGCAGGACTGATTTATATTGCTGTTACGGTTGTAGCATGTGTTGTCCTGGCTCTTCCCGGAGTAACCTTCGCAATAATTGCAGGGGTAATGTTTGGTGCTCTTAGAGGAACGATTCTATGTCTTGTCGCAACTACCTTAGGTGCCATAATTGCCTTCATTGCAGGAAGATTCTTTCTAAAGGATTCGATTAAGCCGATGCTTGAGAAAAACAGGCTCCTAAAGAAGCTGCTGTTCGATGACTCATCCAGAAGTGATATAGTTCTTCTTGCAATCACAAGGCTCGTTCCGATTTTTCCTTATAATATTCAGAACTTCGCATATGGAGTAACAGATATTTCTCTTGCTCACTATTCACTGTATACGTTTCTATTCATGATTCCGGGAGTATCTCTTTATACTGTTGGAACCGCAGCGATTGTTTCTCCTGAGAACAGAGCAATGTATATAATAATAACTGCAGTGCTGCTTGCAGCAGTTCTTGCGGCAGGTTATGTAATAAAGAAGAAATTTCTAAGCAAAGACGAGCTTGCTCTTGCAGAGGAAGAAAGAAGCAGGGATGAATCATAAATCCCTGCTTTATACTTTTTTATATCATTTCTATAATTATTATCTCCCGCCTTTAATTTAGACTTTTAACAATTTACAACAAGACGCTTGATTTCTAAAGCGTTCGGAGGCCATATAGGATATTTCTATTGGAATAGAAACCCCGGAATAAGTAATATTGTTATGTGCGTTTAACAATGAATAATCTACAAAGGAGGAGCTTCTGAGAAAGAAATAAAAGAAGCGTTACTGTAATGAGCAATCACAATGAGAAATCAAAACCAAAGAGCAGATGGATAGGAAGGGCGGTAATAATCGGACTTTTCCTTCTGGCAATTATTATATACGCTGCAGTTCCGTCTGTTCATTCATTCATTAATTCAGTTATCGATATGTTCAAGTCGGGAGACTTCGACAGAATGCATGACTTTATTGCAAAGTACGGCAAGTGGGCAATGCTTGTATCATCACTCCTGATGATATTCCAGTCTATTGCGGCACCTCTTCCTGCATTCTTTATCACACTGACCAATGCTAATCTGTTCGGATGGTGGCAGGGCTGCATCCTGTCATGGGCATCATCAATGGTGGGCGCTGCGATGTGCTTCTACATTGCAAGAATACTCGGAAGAGACATTGTTGAGAAGATATGCACAAAGGGAGCACTTCTTCAGATCGAGGAGTTCTTCGCCAAATACGGTAACAAGTGCATCATCATCGCAAGACTTCTGCCGTTCATTTCATTCGACGTAGTATCATATGCTGCGGGACTTACAGCAATGGACTTCTGGGGCTTCTTCATTGCCACCGGAATAGGCCAGCTTCCTGCCTGCATAGTATACTCATATGTCGGCGGAATGCTCACTGGCGGAGCAAAGCTAATGTTTATGGGACTTCTCTGCCTCTTTGCGCTTGCAATCCTTGTTGTTCTTATCAGACAGGTATACATGGCTTCCGGCAAGAGAAAGGCAAAGGCTTCAAAGTCAGAGGACAGATAATCTGAGAATAACGATAATAAGCATAGATTTAACGCAAAAACCTGCTTTAGAGATAAGCAGGTTTTTGCTTGCTCTATTTTACGCCATTTCTGCGCTGCTCTCGTATTCATCAGTACTCACATATGGTCAAGCACACTCCGCTCTCTGAGACCCGGCGTCTAGAACTGACGCAGAATTCAGGCATAAGCAGGTATCACGACATACCGTCATTCACTTATTGGTGATAATGTGATAAAATTACAAATAGATTTTTGTAAGGAGGTACAGACAGGAATGATTCGTGAGAATGCATGGAATCGCTACAATGAAGATGATTTATCAAAGCTTGAGGCTCTTAGTGCTGATTATATTGACTTCCTCAGCGAGGGGAAGACTGAGAGAGAATGTACGGATCTGCTCGTAGAGATGGCAGAGAGTAAAGGATACAGAAATCTTGACGATGTAATCAAGTCAGGAGATACCCTTAAGAAGGGCGACAAGGTTTATGCCGTTAATATGGGCAAGGCACTTATGATTCTCAATATCGGAGAAGATATTGTTAACAGAGGAATGAATATTCTTGGCGGTCACATCGATTCACCAAGGCTCGATCTTAAGCAGAATCCTCTCACAGAGAAGGCTGAGTATGCGTATTTCGACACGCATTACTACGGCGGCATCAAGAAGTACCAGTGGGTAACCATTCCTATGGCTATCCATGGTGTTGTATGCAAGAAAGACGGAACAAAAGTTAAGATTGCAATCGGTGAGAAGGAGGATGACCCAGTATTCTTCATCAGCGATCTTCTGATTCATCTTGCCAAGGACCAGATTCAGAAGAAGGCCAATGAGGTTATTGAGGGAGAGGCTCTCGATGTAATTATCGGAAGCAGACCTCTTAAGGATGAGGAGAAGGACCCGGTTAAGGCCAATATCCTTAGAATCCTTAAGGAGACTTATGGAATCGAAGAGAACGACTTCATATCAGCAGAGCTCGAGGTTGTTCCTGCAGGAAGAGCAAGAGAGGCTGGCTTCGACAGAAGCATGATTTTCGGCTACGGACATGATGACAGATGCTGTTCATATCCATCAGCAATTGCAGTATTTGATTCACCTGACGTGCAGACAACAGCCTGCGGACTCTTTGTTGACAAGGAGGAGATTGGAAGCGTCGGCGCTACAGGAATGGAGTCGAGATTCTTCGAGAATACAATGAGAGAGGTTCTAGACAGAATGGGAATCTACAGCGAGCTTAACCTCGCAAGATGCCTCAGAAACTGCAGAATGCTCTCATCGGACGTAGATGCCGCATATGATCCGCTGTATGCAGACAGATTCGACAGAGATAACGCATCTCTAATGGGATACGGACTTGTTTTCTGCAAGTATACTGGAAGCGGCGGCAAGGGCGGATCAAACGATGCCAATGCAGAGTATCTTGCTAAGCTCAGAAAGGTTATGGACGACAACAACGTGGCATATCAGACAGCAGAGCTTGGAGCAGTGGACAAGGGAGGCGGCGGCACTATCGCATACATCCTGTCCCTGTATGGAATGGAAGTTATCGACAGTGGAATCGCTGTGCTTTCGATGCATGCACCTTGGGAGACCATCAGCAAGGCTGACCTCTATGAAGCCTATAAGGGATACAAGGCATTTCTTACTCTTTAACTGAGGGAAATAAATGAAAGAGATTTTAATGACATTTCTTATGGCAATGGTTCCTGTGATTGAACTCAGAGGAGCCATTCCATATGGCGTTCTGCAGGGGCTCTCAATAGGAGAGGCCCTTGCTGTTTCGATTGCAGGCAACCTTGCGCCGATACCGGTTCTGATAGTATTCACAAGGAGGGTATTTGAATGGCTCAAGGGCAAAAGCGCTCATCTTAACAGACTGGTTCTAAAGCTCGAGGCAAAAGCTGAGTCAAAGAAGGAAACCGTAGAGAAGTGGGAATTCCTGGGTCTGGTAATTCTGGTTGCAATCCCCCTGCCCGGCACCGGAGCATGGACAGGCGCGCTTGTTGCGGCCATGATGGACATGAGGCTTAAGAGAGCCTTTCCTGCAGTAGTTATAGGCGTAATAATCGCGGGTATTATAGTTTCGGTTGTCACCTTCGGAGTAGACGCAATTATTTAATCGTGAGAGGATAAATTACAAACAGGATAGGAGGAGAACGTGAACAGAAAAGAGAAGCTTGAGCCAAAGCTGTTCAAGGTAATGAGAGAGGGATACTCTCTTCAGCAGTTCGGATGTGATGCGGTTGCGGGCGTAATAGTTGCAATCATAGCGCTTCCGCTTTCGATTGCGCTTGCACTTGCGTCCGGAGTAAATCCGGAGAACGGAATCTATACCGCCATTATTGCAGGCTTTCTTATTTCATTCTTCGGAGGAAGCAGGGTTCAGATCGCAGGACCGACTGCGGCCTTTGCGACAATAGTTGCGGGCATAGTTGCCAAGGATGGAATCGAAGGTCTTATGATGGCAACAATCATTGCGGGAATCATCCTTATTGTAATGGGTATAATGAGGGTTGGAAGCCTTATCAAGTTTATACCTTTTACAATAACGACAGGATTCACTGCAGGAATAGCTGTTACGATTGTAATCGGACAGCTCAAAGACTTCTTCGGGCTTACATATGCCGAGGGCGTCAGCCCCATTGAGACTGTTGAGAAGCTTGAGGCCTTCGTAAAGTTCTTTGATACGGTTAACTGGCAGGCATTTGCGGTAGGCCTTGTGTGCCTTGTAATACTTTTTGCATGGCCGATTGTAAGTCACAGAATTCCGTCATCGCTGATAGCTGTTTTTGCCGGAATCGCAATGGTTAAGCTGGGACATCTGAATGTAAACACAATCGGAGATCTGTACACAATAAGCAACAGCCTGCCGGCCTTTCAGATGCCGCACTTCTCGGTAACACTGGTTCAGCAAGAGTTTACCAACGGCTTTACAATTGCCTTCCTTGCGGCTATTGAGTCGCTGCTTTCGTGCGTAGTTGCGGATTCGATGATCAATGCCAATCACAAGTCCAACCAGGAGCTCATTGCTCAGGGTATCGGTAACATAGGCTCGGTGCTTTTCGGCGGAATTCCTGCGACAGGTGCCATTGCAAGAACTGCTGCAAATATTAAGAATGGCGGAAGGACTCCTGTAGCGGGAATGGTTCATTCTGTTGTGCTTGTCATCGTACTCGTGCTTCTGATGCCGTACGCGGCGTTGATACCGATGCCTACAATTGCAGCAATACTGCTTCAGGTAGCGTATAACATGAGCGGAATCGGCACCTGCGTTGAGATTGTCCAGAGAGCGCCTAAGAGCGATATCGTGATCCTTGCCGTAACCTTTGTTCTGACAATAGTATTCGACCTGGTTGTTGCAATAGAATTCGGAATGGTTTCGGCCTGCGTTCTCTTCATGAAGAGAATGTCTGAGGAGGCTGCAATCAGAGGCTGGGTTGACTTTGACGAGCTCGATGAAAACGATCCCGACAGAACAGAGCTTAAGAAGATTCCTAAGCACATCTCTGTATATGAGATCAGCGGACCGCTCTTCTTCGGTGCGGTAGACATTCTTAACGAGATTACTGTAAAGTCCTTCACTAAGGCTCTGATCATCAGAATGCGTTCAGTGCCTGCAATAGACGTTACTGCGTTAAGATCGCTTGAGATGCTGATAAAGAAGTGTCAGAAGAAGAACATCGCTCTGATCTTCTCACATGTCAACGAGCAGCCTATGAAGGCACTCGAGAAGAGCAACATGGTGGATATTGTAGGACGAGAGAACTTCCTTCCTCATATCGACGATGCGATTGCCCGTGCAATTGAGATAACCGAAGCTGAATAGTATCCGACATCCGCCTTTCGTTATCGGAAAGGCGGATGTTTTCTATTGGG
>CAMFZN010000013.1 GCA_946006945.1 uncultured Clostridia bacterium
GCTGAAGATACTTGGAGGGCAGCCTCCTGGCAAAATAGGACGTCGCCGGTTTTTTCGCATAAGGCCCCATGGTCAAGAGGTTAAGACATCGCCCTTTCACGGCGGTAACCCGGGTTCGATTCCCGGTGGGGTCACCATATATTTGAGCGAGACTGGCGGAACTGGTAGACGCACCAGATTTAGGTTCTGGCGGGAGACCGTAGGGGTTCGAGTCCCTTGTCTCGCACCACAAGACTCTGTGTTGACAGAGTTTTTTTATTGTTCATTTATTCTCTACTTCAATTCCATTTTTATCATACAGTTATGATTTATAATTCATGGACTGAATGAACAATAATGAAAAATATTACCTTGATAAATGTAAAGGATGTGATTGTAATGTGTACTGCTGCAACATATAAGACAAAGGATTTTTATTTCGGTAGAACATTAGACTATGAGTTTTCATATGGTGACGAGGTTGTCGTAATGCCAAGGCGCTATCCTCTTGAATTCAGACACGCAGGGAGTCTTGATAATCATTATGCAATTATTGGTATGGCATATGTAGCAGGTGAGGAGCCTCTGTTTTATGACGCTGTCAATGAAGCAGGTCTTGGAATGGCTGGGCTTAATTTCGTGGGTAATGCTAAATACAGCAAGCTTGATAAGGATAATGATGGAGTTGATAATGTTGCTCAATTCGAGATTATTCCATGGATTCTCAGTCAGTGTGCTAATGTTTCAGAGGCGAGAGAGTGTTTTGTACGCATGAATCTAATTGATGAACCTTTCAGTGAACAGCTGCCCGTAGCAGAGCTGCACTGGATCGTTGCCGATAGAGATGAGGCAATAACCGTTGAGTTTACTAAGGACGGCATGACAATATACGATAATCCTGTCGGAGTCCTAACTAATAATCCGCCGTTCAACTATCAGATGTTTAATCTCAACAATTATATGGCACTGTCTCCTAAGCAGCCGGAGAATCATTTCGGAATTGAACTTGACAGCTATAGCAGGGGAATGGGCGGACTTGGTCTTCCCGGCGATCTGTCATCACAGTCGAGATTTGTAAAGGTGGCATATACAAAGATGAATTCATTCTCAGGTGAATCCGAGTTGGAGAGCGTCAGCCAGTTCTTCCATATTCTCGGCTCGGTAGATCAGCAGAGGGGGCTGTGTGAGGTCAGTGAGGGAAAGTATGAGATTACGCTTTATACATCATGCTGCAATGTAGACAAGGGAATCTACTACTACAATACTTACAATAATCACAGAATAAGCGCTGTTGATATGCATCGTGAGAATCTTGACGGTGATGAGATAGTGCGTTACCAGATTGAGGACTCAGAATCCATTGAATTCAGAAATTAATGCAAAGCCGGCAATTTGCCGGCTTTTGTCATATATCAGCATATTCTGTTAGGAGCATTGCCTGCGAGGAAGCCTGAGATGTTTGATGCCACGATATCCGCTCTTTTGTACATTGCCTGTTTTGAGGCAAAAGCAATATGAGGTGTAATGATGGTGTTTCGTGCATTCAGAAGTGGATGAGACTCTGAGAAAGGCGGCTCGTTCTCCAGTACGTCTATGCATGCGCCTGCGATAGCTCCACTGTTAAGTGCATCTGCAAGTGCGGTGCTGTCAACAATCGGGCCGCGTGCTGTGTTAATCAATACTGAGTCAGGTTTCATCATGGCAATCCTGTCTTTGCTGATAAGGCCCTTTGTCGTGTCATTGCAAGGAAGATGTAATGACACAATATCACTTTCTCTCATGACTGTATCAAGGTCTGTAAACTCTATTCCTTCAATTTGTTTTGGTGTTCTTGAAGCGGCTATTACCCTGCATCCGAAAGCTTTCGCTATTGATGCAACCCTCGAACCAATTGCCCCAAGTCCTATTATTCCGAATGTTTTGCCTTCAAGCTCAGGTCCCACACATGTTTTGGTCTTACCGCTTCTTGCTGCATCATCATTTCCTCTGATGTCTCTGTATAGGCTTATCAGCATGCCAAAAACAAGGTCTGCCACTGCACTTGTGGAGTACCCTGCACAATTTGATACTGTAATCCCATTGTTTCTACAGTATTCCGTATCAAGATGGTCATATCCCGTAAATGCAACGCAGATGTACTTGAGTTTAGTGCATTCTCTTAATACATCGTCTCTGAATCTAATATTTGATATTACAAGTATTTCAGCTTCCTTGCATCTTTTGATAAGCTCCGATGGATCTTCGGTTCTTGTATCGAAGCAGGTGATTTCGCATTGAGGAGCTGCGCTTCGAAGTTTATTCTCAAGCTCAGAGCTTGGTATTCCCAGTGGATCGGCAACTACAATTCTCATATTTCTTCCTCCTGATATCCTTTAGTACATGTCAATAGTATTATGATTCGGCGCTGAGTTCAAGGAATAATGAAATGCAGCATATCTTGTATAAAAATAGGGATTATAACCATGTCAATCTGTGTACTGTTTTAAGATGGATATGAGGGTAGTATTCGTAATACGGAGGAACAGAGTAATGAAGCTTACCCTGGTTTTTGAAGATGTTGAATATATGAGAGCGCTTGCAGATGCCATTGCAAGGTTGGACAGCAGGATTTACGTTGAGCTTGGAGGAATTGATTCTTCTTTGAGTATTATGCCGGGTAATGTTGTACTTACTGATATTAATCCGGATAGTTTTGATCCTAAGCTGCTTTCTTCTCTAAGAAGGAAGATTATTTTTGTCGGATCTGATACCGGAGAACTAAACAACAGTGATGAGAGCAGGCCATTTGTTTTGAACAAGTACGACACTGTGAGCAGTATCGTTGCAGAAATCGGTTTTATTACAGGTGAGAATAGAGGTTGTTCATTACAAAACCAAGGTCATGTGAGAGAACTGATTACGGTTTTCTGTGATGGTAACAACCTAGGTGCTGTATCTTTTGCCCGCAGACTGGCTCAGCAGGTAGTCTACAGGACAGGAGATGAAGTTGCAATTATTCCTTTGACAAGATTCACGGGGTGGAACAACGGGTCAGTTAGAAAGGGGACTGTGAGAAAACTGCTCTATTATCTGGATAATAATCTGGATTTCGGAATCAATTTAATGTTTCGCGACGATGAGGCCGGCGCAGGGTGTTTTATTCAGGATAGTGATATTAACCCTCTATCCGATGTGGGTCTTGACATATTAAGACGGATAATATCAGTTGCGGCAGGTGCAAAGTATGGAAGAATTGTTCTTGTCTGCGGTGATTGCCTATGTGAGAGAACTAAGATTCTTGCATCTGAAAGCAATGCTGTTTTCTGGTTAAGTGAAACCGGATGTGATGAAGTATATCAGATGCTCAAAAACATACTTGATGAATCATCTGATCGTGAGCTTATTCATATAGAAACAGCTAGGCTTGGCGTGCCTGTTGATGTTTGGATTGATGATTATTGCATTGAGAGGTACAAGAAGTGAGTGGTGATGTAAGAAGAGAAGTAATAAAGAAGTACTCTGGGCTAATGGAAGGTTTTGTTAATGTAATGAAAAGAGAGGTTGCCGGCTGGTCTGATGGATTATCCGAACTGGAGAAGGAAACATCAATAATTGAATCAATATACTATTCAGGTTATTTTGATGATGCCACCGTAGAGGAAAGCTCTGTTATTACAAATTGCGTTCTAACAAGAATACTTGAAAGATACGGTATTCTTAGTGATCTTCTGGATGATCCGAATGTAAATGAAATAATGATAAACGGACCTGACCACATTTTCGTAGAGAAGAATCGTGAGATTATCAGAGTAGATGACGCTTTTTTGTCTGAAACTGAGCTTGAGGAGACCATAAGAATGCTTGCATCTGATGTTCATAGAGAGATAAACGAGGCTCATCCGATAGTTGATGCAAGGCTTCCTAGCGGATACAGAGTAAGCGGTGTTCTAAAGACGGTTGCTCTAAATGGACCAATACTTACCATCAGAAAATTCTCTAATGAGACAATTACAATGGAGGATCTTGTCGGTTTCGGAAGCATTACAGAGGACTGTTCGAATCAGCTAAGGGATCTGGTGAGATGCGGATACAACATATTCATAAGCGGCGGAACATCTTCAGGAAAGACAACTTTTCTCGAGGCATTGTCGTCATCTATCGGTGAGGGAGAAAGGGTTGTAATCATAGAGGATTCTGCCGAGCTTAAACTTGAATCAATAGAAAACAAGGTTCATATGGAGTGCAGAAACAGTAATTCTCTCGGTAAGGGTGAGGTCACGATGGAAACGCTGATTAAGACGAGTCTGAGAATGAGACCGGACAGAATAATAGTTGGAGAAGTCAGAGGCAGGGAGGTTGTTGATATGATTCAGGCAATGAATACAGGACATTCCGGAAGCATGTCCACGGGACATGGCAATTCAATAAAGGGAATGCTAAACAGGCTTGAAACAATGTATCTAATGGGTGGAAAGACACCTCTGTATTCTGTAAGAAGTCAGATTGCAAATGCAATTGATGTTTTTGTTCATTTAGAGAGAACTCATAATGGTGCAAGAAAGGTAGTGGAGATAGCAGAGCTGACAGGTTATGATGGCAATGAATACAATCTCAACTATCTGTATACTCTTGATTCATTCGGAAGACTTGTAAGTACGGGGAATTCAATAATTGATTGCAGGAGGCTTGAGTCTGAAAATGCTTGAACTGGATAAGTATGAATTTGCAAGACACGAGAAATATATATTCTATTGCGCTTCTGCAGCTGCGGCGGCAGTGGCCTCATATCTGTATTACAAGAATATTATTTTTGCACTGCTCATCCTGCCATTCATAAAGAGAATAGAGGGATATGTGACAAACAGCATCATAGAAAAAAGAAGAATGGATTATCTTGTTCAGTTCAAGGATCTTCTGTTCATGATTGCAACATCTGTAGGAGCAGGGAGGTCGATGAAGGATGCCATAGGAGAATCTATTCCCACTTTGGAACAAATATATGGGGAAAAGGGAATTCTTATTGTTGAGATTAAGAAGGTGTTCGAAAGAATCGATGTTGGGCGGGAAAATGATGTGGCAGTTCTTTACGAGATGGCTCTTGCAAGCAAGCTTGAGGACGTAATTGATTATGTGACTGTGTACTCAATATGTAAGACAACAGGTGCAAATCTTATTCTTGCTCTAAACAGAGCTGCAAGCATCATCATGGATAAAATCACAATCGAAAGAGAAATCGAAGAGCTTGTAATAAGAAAGAAAAAAGAGGGCATAGTAATCTTTGTGATGCCAACCCTTGTTGTTCTCTTTCTAAATATGTGTGCTCCGGATTATATTGATCCGCTCTACACAACATTGCAGGGAAGAATAGTAATGACAATCGTTATTGTTGGAAACATTGCGGTTTATGGCATAATTCAGAAAATTGTCAGGGTGGAAATATGAATACAAAAATCAGAGATTCATTTGAAAAAGTACTGTCAGACAAAACACTGATTAAGAGAATTTACTCCATCAGTCTTGCATTTGCGATTCTACTGCTGCTGATGATTGTTAAGGATATTTCCTCTAGCAGAACATATATTGCTGATTCTAAGGGTAACATAATAGGTATTGAGAGAAGAAGCAAGGATAAGACTGAGGTATTCAGAATGAATCTGACAATATGCAAAGAGTCCGGAGACGAGACAAGGCTAATTGAAATAACCAAGTCAAGAAAAGAAAAGAAGTCTGAGACAGACGCGGATGACAAAGAAGCTCTGATCGATGCAGAGATATCAGGAATTGTCTCTGAGCTTGAGCTGTCAGAAGACAGAAGGCTGAATCTTCCGCTTAGTCTATCGGATGGTACAAGGCTTAAATGGAGCTGTGCTGAAGATGATGAAAAGGGGTTCATTATTCTTTCCGTAACATATCTGAGTCTTATTGCAGCTCTGATTATCGATAAGTTAAAAGCTCCCGTAAGCGAGGGGGAACAGATTAGGAAGGAGATTCTTAAGGGCCTTCCCAGATTTGTTAACCAGCTCCTTCTGATGATGAATTCCGGAATGATTCTAAGTGATTCATTACAGACAATATGCACAAGCTACAGGATTATTCCGGAAGATGAGCGAGGGTATTTCGAGAGAAAGCTTATTGAAATAAATGATATTCATGAGAAAAGCAAAATATCTGCAGCCGGAAGAATTAACGTGCTTGCTGCAGAAACTAAAGTAAAGGAACTCATGAGAGTAGCAGCAATTCTTTATGAGAATGAAAAAAGAGGCTGCAGTATTATCGACAATCTTAGCAGAGAAAGCAGTTACCTTTGGGAAGACAGAAAAATAGTTGCAAAGGAGCGAGGCAAGATTATTGATACAAAGATGTCCTATCCTCTAGGCATACTGCTTATTCTGCTGATTGTAATAACTATGGCCCCAGCCATGCTGACGATGTAAGCTGAAGCAGTCAGAGCTATTGCATGAAGGTTAATAAAAAAATATTAATGATTGGAGGAAGAAAATGAAGATTATTAAAGTGCTGAGAAATAAAAGTGGAATGGAAATGGTTCAGGTAGCAATTCTTGTTGCAATCGCCATAGCTGTTGGACTGATATTTAAAACTGAGATTACAGATTTCGTGAATAAAATCTTCAGTGGCCTTAATTCGGCTAATTTCTAAATTCATGATGCGAAGTAATAAGAGGGGAAGTCAGCTTGTGGAAGCAAGTATTTCAGCACCTATTGCTGTTATTACTGTGCTTCTTCTGCTAAGAGTGTTTGTTTTCTACCTTCAGATAGTCAATCTTGGGGTTTCAGAGCATATCATGGCAATGGAAGAGATGGACAGGTACAATGGTGTCGGAATAAAGGTGTATTCACATGATGCAGAGATAAGTCTGATTCCGGGCGGTTTATTCAATGAAAGACTAATCAAAAGACTAGAGGTAAAAGCATATTTCTACAACGAAGACAGAATTGTGAGGGGTAAGCTTGTTGAAGAGGGTATGGAGTAATAAAGGCGGCTCGACGATAATCATGCTGTCCCTCGCTTTTCTTGCTTTTGCATTATGCATGGCCGGAGCTATTGACATTTCAAGAAGACTTGCCGTCAAGAGTGAGGTGAACTCATATGGAAGAGTATGGTCAGGGGCAGTTCTAAGTGAATATGACAGACATCTGGTCGAAGACTACAGAATACTGGCATATCGGGGCCTTGACTGTGAAATAGCTTCAAAGCTTAAGGATTATGCAGATTTCTCGATGAAAGGGCTAATGAATGCAAAAATATCAGGAATAGATACTAATCTGTATGGAATGGAGCTAACGGATCCGGATAA
The DNA here is from genome assembly GCA_946006945.1 of uncultured Clostridia bacterium. Classification (GTDB taxonomy): domain Bacteria; phylum Bacillota; class Clostridia; order Peptostreptococcales; family Anaerovoracaceae; genus Crickella. The sequence continues at coordinate 7,274 of CAMFZN010000013.1, forward strand.
TTTCAGAATGAGTTTAAAGAACAGTGAGTTAAGCTCATCGATTTCGGCTCTTCTCGGAAGCGGGGTTAGACACAGCAGACCGGCTTCTGAAGATGAACTCTTCGGCAGAAGAGTAATAAGAAATAAAGCTGTGTTGAATTCACTTCCTTCACGGGGAGATTCCTCGTCAGTTAATCTCGATGGATTCGAAGATACAGCTGAGGACAAAAGTGAAGTGACAGATTTCCTCGGTTCTCTTGGAGATAGCGCCATTGAGATGGCATATATTTATCAGTATTTCGGAAGCCATAATGAGTGCACAGGCGATAAACCTACTCTTCTTCGCAATGAGTGGGAGTATATCATATGTGGCAAGGCTGATGATGCAAGAAATTACAAGAGTGTGAAGAATAAGCTTTTTGTAATGAGAAATGCATTGAATCTCGCGTATCTCTATAAGGATTCTGGCAAAAGGGAGCTTATTATTACAGTGTCTGAGCTTATTACACCAGGACCGGCTGCAGCTGCAACTCAGGCAATCATTGCGGAGGCGTGGGCAGCTATTGAAGCTGCAGAGGATATCAGGACTCTCGATAAAAACGGAAGGGTTCCGATAATGAAAAGTGATGATACATGGAAGACAGATATCAGGAGTGTACTAAAAAGTGATGATGTAACAGGTAAGCTTGACGATGAGGCAAAGGAACTTCTAAACGAGAATATCGATCAGATCTCAGATGATCAGAAGGGAAAAGGGGAAAGTATCAGTAACGGATTGAGATATGAGGAATACCTGCTTATATTGCTTTCAATGACCGGCAGCAATACAAGAATACTCAGGATAATGGACCTCATATCAATAAACATGAGATACCGTTATTATGAGGATTTCAATATGTCGGAATATCACACAGGAGTAGGCTTCAGTATAAAAGCAAATGGCAGACAGTATGATTTTGAAGAGAATTACGAATAAAAGAGGAAGCTACATAACTGAAGCATCTATCAGCCTTCCTATATTCATTATTGCGATCATTGTGATGTCTTCAGTTATTCTCATGTATGCCTGCATTGAAAACTCAACATTTATTATTGCTACAGAGCTTAGGAGGGCATCTTGTGAGGCTTTGCTTGGAGATGAGGCCTCGATTGTTCCAGGAAGAATAATAAGGAGAATAAAGGCACACTCTCAGGTTAGCAACATCCGAATTGATGAATACGGATATAGAAAAGAGTTCCTAAATAATGATGAAATAATTCTGATAAGATTAAGGCTGCTTTTGAGGACTGATAACCCTATAGGGATAGCTTCGGAGGCAGAAAGCACACTATCATGTGTCACAAGAGCTTATGTAGGTAAGATAGGGCAGTACGAACCGATGTCTGCAGAGGAATTTGAAGAAACAGGAGATGAGACAGTTTTTGTTTTTCCAAAGGCAGGAGAACGATATCACAATAAAGGATGTAACGTTCTTAAAGCCGCATCAAAGGCTGTTGCTCTGACAGAGAGTGTTAGAAAGACATATTCCTCCTGTTCAATATGCAAGAGCGGGGGAACGGGAAACGGATCCTTGGTGTATGTGTTCCCAAGCTCCGGTGAAGCATATCATCTTCCTTCGTGCAAGGCTCTTGACAGAAACTATATTGAAATAATGAAAAGAACAGCACGCAAAAGAGGCTATACTCCTTGCCTCAAGTGTGGAGGATAAATCGAAGGTGGTGAATACTGATGAGAAAAAGCTTGAAACAGACAGTAGTTGATTGCAAGCTGCCAATGTATATGAGAGATATTCTGTGTAATGGGTACTGCCCGTCATTTCTGAATATGACGATAGTAAGTGATGGTGGAAGATTATCTCTATATTATGAAACAGGAGCAAGAACGAAGCTTAATATCGGCAGACTGTCATCGGCCGACAAAATGGAACTCATCCTTACTATTATGACTATGAATTTTGAAAATGAGGAGTGGCTTATCTCGGCGAAGTTTTATCTTCTTGAACCTGAGCTAATTTATTCACTAGGAGACAGAGTTGAGCATGGAACGATAAAACTTCTATATTATCCAGATATAATGGAGCGGTCTTTCGATATAAAGATTTGTTCTTTCGCTGATAAGCTCTTTAAAGAATCATGCACAGATGAAAAACAGATTATTGAACAGTTCAAAAGATATGTTCTCGAAGGTGATAACTATATGGCAAGAAGAGTTCTGGAAAAGAATATAGATAGACTCAAACTTGCAAAGGTAGTATAATAACATGAGTGAGTGAAATTCTTATAAAAGGAGCTTTTAATCATGTCTACAAGAATTGTTGAAGTAATCGGACGCGAGATTCTCGATTCAAGAGGTAATCCAACTGTTGAGGCTGAGGTTCATCTTGAGGATGGAACCGTTGCATACGGAGATACACCAAGCGGAGCATCAACAGGAATCTACGAGGCACTCGAGCTTAGAGACGGAGATAAGTCACGTTACGGTGGAAAGGGTGTTACAAAGGCTGTAAACAATGTTAATACTGTTATAAGAGATCTTCTTATTGGCAAGGACGCAGCTGACATTCATGAGATTGAAAGAATCATGATTGAGGCAGACGGAAGCAAGGATAAGAGCACATTCGGAGCTAATGCTATTCTTGCTGTATCTATCGCATGTGTTAAGGCTGCAGCAGCATCAATCGGTATTCCTCTATACAGATACTTTGGCGGAGTAAACGGAGATACTCTTCCTGTACCAATGATGAACATTCTTAACGGCGGTGCTCATGCATCAAATACAGTTGATGTTCAGGAGTTCATGATCATGCCTGTTGGAGCACCTTCTTTCAAGGAGTGCTACAGATGGTGTTCAGAGGTATATCATCAGCTTGCGAAGGACCTTAAGAAGGATGGATATGCTGTATCAGTAGGTGACGAAGGCGGTTTTGCACCTAACCTTAAGGATGAGTTCGAGGTTATGGATTATATCATCTCTGCAATTACTAATGCAGGATACAAGCCAGGAGAGGATTTCGTAATTGCAATTGACGCAGCGGCTAGTGAGTGGAAGACTGATGAGGTAGGAAAGTACAGAATGCCTAAGTCAGGAAGAACATTCACATCAGAAGAACTTGTTGCTAACTGGGAGGAGTTCTGCAACAGATATCCAATCGCATCTATTGAGGATGGAATGGATGAAGAGGATTGGGACGGCTGGAAGCTTATGACTGAGAAGCTTGGAGACAGAATCCAGATTGTCGGAGATGACCTCTTCGTTACAAATCCTGAGAGATTTGCAAAGGGTATTGAGCTTGGGTGTGCAAATGCAATTCTTATCAAGCTTAATCAGATTGGAAGCATCTCAGAGACTCTTGAGACAATCGCACTTGCGAAGAAGAATGGATACAACACAATAGTATCACACAGATCAGGAGAGACTGAGGATACTACAATTGCAGATCTGGTTGTAGGTGTGAATGCTTATCAGATTAAGACTGGTGCACCTGCAAGAACTGAGAGAGTTGCTAAGTACAATCAGCTTCTCAGAATAGAGGATGCACTTGGAAGAAATGCCAAGTTCATTGGAAAGAAATTATTTAACTAATACTATATCAAGTAACTGAGCAGCATCGCCTGCTCGGTTATCTTGTTTTTTGAGAGGTGTATAATTGGAGATAATTAGAGCTGAGCATTCGGGCTTCTGTTTTGGAGTTAAGCGGGCAATAGATGCAGCTTTTGAGGAGGCGGAGAAGGCATCTGGAGAAAAGAGGCTTTTCACGTGCGGTCAGATAATACATAATCATGCTGTTACAGATTATCTCGAGAGCAAGGGCGTTGCAATTATTGATTCACTTGATCAGGCGTCATATGGCGATACTGTAATAGTGAGATCGCATGGTGAACCAGAGGAATTCTACAAGATGGCAGATCAAAAGGGAATACGTCTTGTTGATACAACCTGTGTTTTCGTGGCAAAAATCCATAAGCTTGTTAATGAGGCCTCTAAAGAAGGACGGCCGGTAATCATTGTTGGAAGCAGAAATCATCAGGAGGTTGTGGCAACTAATGGATGGTGTGGTTATAATGCCGTAATAATTGAGAATCCGGATGAGGCCATAGAATCAATAAGAAGAATCAAAAGACTTACTGAAGAAACCGGCATGGCACCTCTTGTTGTATGTCAGACTACAATAAGAGCTGAGCTGCTCGATTCTATTCTTCAAATACTTGAAAAAAATGATGTGGAATACATTATAAAGAATACAATCTGCAATGCTACAAAAGACAGACAGGACAGTTGCGCCGAGCTTGCTTCAAGGGTAGATGCGATGATAGTAGTTGGAGGCAAAAATAGCTCTAACACTAAAAAACTATATGAAATTGCATCCAGATACTGCAAGTCATCGTACTTTGTCCAAAATGCAGATGAATTAGAGTTGCATTGTATAAAAAAATATAATAAAATAGGTATAATTGCAGGTGCATCAACGCCTGAATGGATTATCGAGGAGGTTATTTCTAGAATGACAATTAATGAAGAAAACATTTCTATGATGGATTTTATGGATCACATCGACGAGTCTCTACGTCTGCCTAAGCCAGGTGAGATTATCGAGGGAACTGTTGTCCAGGTAAGAGACAACGAGGTTATCGTAAACATGGGACGTAAGAAGGACGGTATCCTTCGTGCTGATGAGGTTGTGCTCGAGGAGGGTCAGACTCTCAGTGATCTATACAAGGTTGACGATAGCATTCAGGCAAAGGTTATCAAGTCAGATGATGGAGAAGGTGGAATTCTTCTTTCTAAGAAGAGACTTCTTGCAGAGGAGAATTATGATGAGCTTGTTGAGGCTATGGAGAACAAGACAAGCATCAACGTTACTATCCTTAGAGCTGTTAACGGTGGAGTAATTGCCGGATACAAGGAGGTAACAGGCTTCATTCCAATGTCACAGCTTTCAGACAGATTTGTTGAGAAGGCTGATGATTACATCGGACAGTCAATGGATGTTAAGGTTCTCAGAGTTGACGCAAGAAAGAACAAGGCTGTATTCTCAAGAAAGGCTGCTCTTTCAGAAGAGAAGAAGAGAGCTGCAGAGGAGATTTGGAGCAACCTCAATGTTGGAGATGTTGTTGAGGGTAAGGTAATGAGATTCACTAACTACGGTGCGTTTGTTGACATCGGTGGACTCGACGGACTTCTCCACATCTCAGAGATTTCATGGGGTAAGCTTGTTCATCCTGAAGAGGTTCTCAAGGTTGGTGACATCATCAACGTTAAGATTCTTGCTCTCAACAAGGAGCAGGGAAAGATTTCTCTTGGATACAAGTTCAATAAGCCAGAGCCATGGTCACTCGTTGGTACAAAGTACAATGTAGGAGATGTTATTCAGGGCAAGGTTGTACAGCTTCAGGGCTACGGTGCTTTCGTTGAGATTGAGGCAGGTCTTGATGGACTCGTTCACATTTCAGAGATTGCTAACAAGAGAGTTGAGACTGTATCAGATGAGCTTTCAGTTGGTCAGGTTGTTGACGTAAAGATTGTTGAGGTAGATCCTGAACTTAAGAGAATCAGCCTCAGCATCAAAGCTGCTCTTCCTAAGGAGGAGGCAGTTGAGGAGGCAGCAGACGAGGAGTAATTCTTCCGTTTTTGTCTCTGATTTAATACAGATATTAAAGGATGCCTTAGGGCATCCTTTTTTCATGGAACACTTGCACAGATAACAGAAAGCATTAAAACAGACCCGCCACATGGCGGGCCTTAATTCAAAGGTATTATTCCATTATCTGAGTCAGCTTCTCGATGTATCCGATGTTGGAAAGGAGGCATATTAGAATTACATGATCTCCCGCTTTAATCTTTGTCTTACCTGTTGGGATAATCGTTTCGTTGCCTCTGTTTATGGCTGCAATCTTAACAAAATCAGGCAGGTTGAGATGCTGAATATCCTTACTGAGAAGGTACATGTTAGGTGATGTATAAATTTGAAGCAGTTGTGCCTGACCCTGAAGAAGAACATCAGAGAGAACTCTTTCAGAACCGTTCAGTATTCTGAGTATTGCACTTGCACTGATGTCAAGCGGATTAAGCACAATATCAACTCCGAGCTTAGAAATCAGCTCATCATAGCTCTCGTGACTTACCTTGGAGATTGCATCATCAACACCGAAGCTCTTTGCTGTTACTGCTACGAGGAGATTCTCCTCATCAAATCCTGTTGCAGTTACTACGGCATCCATTTCGTTGATTTTCTCTTCTTCAAGGAGGTCAATATCAGTTCCGTTTCCGTGAATAACAGTAACGTTCTTAAGATGAGATGTGAGATAGTGACATCTCTTCAGATTGTGTTCGATGATTTTGACAAACGCTCCGTACTCACTCAGTTTTTTTGCCAGATAGAATCCAGTCCTCCCGCCTCCGACTATCATTACCTTGTGAGCTTCGACTTTTTTTCTCTTAGGATGAAGCTTTCTTGAGTATTCAAGAATTTCGTTCTTCTCTCCGATAATGTACAGCATATCTCCAGGCAGTATTTCATCATTACCATTAGGCATTATTATCTTACCGTGTCTTGACATTCCGACAACGAAGAAGTTAGGAAGATGCTCTCTGAAGGATGTCATCTTCATGTTGATGAGGCTAGGATCTCTGCTTACATCAAATTCTACTACTGCAATTCTCTTGGTGCAGTACATCCCGTTGGTTAGGGAATACTTGTCAATGAGATATCTGTATATTTCACCCGTTATCAGCATATCCGGATTGATTACTGCATCGATACCGAAGTGAGTGCAGAGAAAATCCAGCTGATTCATATGCTCAGGCTCACATACCCTAGCAACTGTCTTCTTGCATCCGAGGCTTCGTGCAATTGATGCTGCTATAATATTTGTATCATCAGAAGAGGTGCAACTCAGAAGAAAATCAAAATCCTTTATCTTAATCTGCTTAAGAGTGTCAGATGTCTTGGCATCTCCTACAAATGTCAGAACATCGAGTGTTTGCGATATCTGCTCAAGCTTACCTTCATTTGTGTCTACTATTGTAATATCGTAGCTATCATTGTTAAGAAGAGCTTCTGCAATTCTTAACCCCAGCTTACCAGCTCCGAGAATGGCTATTTTCATTAATAATACATCCTTTAATCTGAATAATGAGTTATAATCATTCTATAATCCATATGCAATTATGAATTATAATACCTTAATCATATCAATGCAAGGAGGGCGAGGCTTTGGATATCAGGCTTGTAGCACTCGATCTTGATGGGACAACCCTAAGTCCTGACGGAGCGATAAGTGATGAGAATATTAGGTCGATAAGAGAAGCAAGTGAGCGTGGAGTAAATGTCGTGATTTCAACCGGACGAGTGGAGAGCGCACTTCCGGATTGTGTAAAGAATATTGATTCTATAAGATATGCAATAACGTCGAACGGCTCTAGGATAACAGACCTTCGAACCGGAGAATGCATACATGGTGATTATTTGTCTAGAAATGCTTTGTATAGGGCCATTGAAATAGCAAGAGACAGAAACATTACAATAGAGGCTTTCTATGACGGCTTGGCATACATAGACAGATCTCTTTACGATGAAATAGAAAGAAACGGCTGTGAGTACAGAAACAGAGAATATGTGTTAAAAACCAGAATTCCTTGTGATGACATCTATGATAGGATGTATGCACACGAAGATATTATTGAAAACATTAACTTTTTCTTCCCGACCCCAGAGATTCTCGAGACATATAGAGATGAGATTGAAGCTATTCCGGATGCAATGATAACAATGTCATTTCCGGTCAATCTTGAGGTTGGAGGTCCTGATACGTCAAAGAAGAAGGCGATTGAAGTTCTGATGAATATGCTTGGATTTGATAGAAGTCAGGTAATGTGCATCGGTGATGCTCCAAACGATATAGAAATGATAAAATTCGCCGGTATTGGTGTTGCCATGGGTAATGCATGGGGCAAAACAACAGAATATGCAGACTATATCACAGACGATAACAGCCATGATGGAGTGGCTAAGGCCATAGACAGGTTTGTTCTGGGAAGATAGAACTGTATTATAATCGGTTATTAGGAGGTCCAAGGACCTCTTTTTCTTATGAGTAATAATGTGTGCTGATATCGGATAAGGCTCGTGATGTCTGATTGCCGCTATACTTTGATCTGACGAAATATGATTTTGCACGTAAGAAACACTTTATGAGTCATCAGGAACACTGTTCATCTTAAGATGGTTGAAGGATGAAACGATTAGTGTTTATCTTTGTATGAAAGGATTGGGAAGATTGTTAAAGGAGGTGGCAACATGGAATACAGCAAATGTCTTGGTTCGTTTGGGGAGGAATTTGCGGTTAGAGTTCTAATGGAGATGGGATTTGTAATTCATGACACAAACTACAAAGCGAGGCATGGAGAAATAGATATTATTGCCAAAAAAGGCAGCACTTTGCATTTTATCGAGGTTAAGACGAGAAGCACTGACAGCTGCGGAGCGCCGGAGGATGCTGTAGATGACAGAAAGCTCGAAAGAATGAAGGCGGCCGCAGATGATTATATTAGAAGGAAAAGACCGGGCTGGAGAGATATCAGCTTTGATGTGTTTGCAATAAGCACAGATGTTATCTGGGATGTTGCGTAGGAGGTCAAAATGCTTAGCAGAATAACTACGGCAATCTATACAGGTATTGAAGGTCATATTACGGTTGTTGAGATATCTGTGGCAAAGGGTGTGCCCAGATTCAGCATAGTTGGTCTTCCGTCTACGGGAATTCTCGAATCGAGAGAAAGAGTAAGATCTTCCATTGTGAACTGTGGATATGAATTCCCTAGGGGCAAAATAACGGTTAATCTTATTCCCGCTAATCTCAGGAAGACCGGAAGTCATCTGGATCTTCCAATTGCTGTTGGACTCCTGGTTCAGACTGGAGCAGTCAATCCCCTTAATGCGGAAAGCATCGGTATACTTGGCGAGCTTGCGCTCGACGGAAGAGTTAATGGTGTAGACGGAGTCCTTCCAATGGTAATAAAGCTTAATCAGATTGGAATCAAACGAATAATTGTTCCTGCAGATAATTATTATGAAGCATCGCTGGTTGATGGAGCAGAGATTGTTCCGTGCTCTACTCTTAGAGAGTGTATAGGTCTGATTAATGGAATACTGCTTCCAAGAAGAATAGAGCCGCGAAATGAAGGGATATCTGATCCTTTTCATATGGATTTTAATCAGATTTTCGGGCAGGAGAATGCCAAAAGGGCCATCGCAGTTGCTGTAACAGGGCGTCACGGCATTCTGATGGTTGGTAGTCCAGGCTGCGGGAAAACTATGCTTGCCAAAAGGATTCCATCAATAATGCCTGATATGAGCAGAGAAGAGATGCTTGAAACATCAATAATATACTCTGTAGCTGGCAGACTTAACATAGGTGAGGCTCTTGTTAAAGATAGGCCGTTCAGATCTCCACACAGCTCGATAAGCCCGGCAGGACTGATTGGAGGAGGCTCATATCCTGTTCCCGGCGAACTGTCACTTGCGCATAACGGAATACTGTTTCTTGACGAGATTGGCGAATTCTCAAGATCAAGCATTGAGGCCATGAGAACACCGGTCGAGGATGGATTCATCAATCATTTCCGTCATGGTTACCAGTATTATTATCCATGCAGATTTTCGCTTGTCATGGCATCAAATCCATGTAAGTGCGGATATTATGGAAGTGATGTGAAGATGTGCACATGTACGGAAAGAGAGGTTGAACAGTACAGAAGAAAGCTAAGCGGACCGATGATGGACAGAGTTGATATTAAGATTGAAATGGAGAAGGTTGAGTATAAGGAGATTTCAGGTGAGTTCGGAGAAGGATTAAGCTCAGCGGACATGGCGCAGATGGTTAGGAAGGGACGAGCGTTTGCTCTGTCTGAGGGAAGGACCAGACCTAATGGTGAACTTTCGGAGGAGGATGTCAAAATGCACTGTGTTCTAGATGACTCTTGCAGGTCATTAATGGAAAAGGCATATGATCGGCTGAAGCTGTCTCCTCGCTCATATATTAAAATTCTAAAGGTTGCAAGGACCATAGCTGATATTGAGGAGTGTAGAGATATTAATGAAACTCACCTTGCAGAGGCCTTAAGCTACAGAATATTTTCAGAAACGGATGGTGCTGCATGAGAAGTGAAACTGTAATGCTTGATAACATAGAAAGAAAGATTGAGGTGATCGATTACAGCTCCTCCGAGTATCCGTACAGACTGCGTCACATTGCAGATCCACCCTCGAAGCTTTACTGCCTTGGACGCACGGATATTCTTAATAATCTTGGGGTTGCGGTTGTTGGCTCAAGAAAATTCACCATATATGGCAAAAATGTTGCTCGTATGATTGGTCGAAGGTTATCGGAATGCGGATTAAGCGTGATATCGGGGTTGGCAATAGGCATTGACAGTTTTGCACATGAAGGAGCTTTGGAAATGCCATATGCACCCATAGCAGTTCTTGGATCGGGAATCAGACGAATGTATCCAAGCTCTAATCTGTCTCTAATGAAAAGAGTTGCTGCATGCGGTGCAGTGGTAAGTGAATACGAACCTGACTTCAAGGGACAGAGCTGGTCTTTCCCAAGAAGAAACCGAATTATCAGCGGATTGAGTGAGGCTGTTGTTCTGGTTGAGGCAAATTCGAACAGCGGGGCTCTGATAACTGCTCAGTATGCTGCAGCGCAGGGTCGAGATATTTACGCTGTTCCGGGTAATATCAACAGCCACTTCAGTGCAGGAACAAATCAGCTTATTCGTGATGGAGCGACCCCTCTCTTCATAATTGATGATTTGTTAAATGATCTTGGAGTGACAATACTCGATATAGAAGAAAGGCTGCCGGATCTTAATGAGGATGAAAAGGAAATAGTGAATGTGATACGCATGTACAATGGAATAAGAGCTGATGATATTTCACTTATTCTTAACAGAAAAGTATCCTCTGTCAGTGCTATACTTACCGTACTTGAGATTAAAGGAATTACTGTTCAGAGCGCCGGAAAGTTTTTTCTTGCAAAATAACTTCTTTAGGTTTATAGTAATTCTCCGAAAGAAATAACAAAGGAAATATGATATGGCTACAACGACAAAGAAGACTTTAGTAATTGTGGAGTCTCCTTCAAAAGCAAAAATCATTGCAAAGTATTTGGGGAGCAGATACAAGGTTGTTGCATCTGTTGGTCACGTAAGAGATCTTCCAAAGAGCAGACTTGCTGTTGACATTGATAACAACTTTGAACCTGATTATATCAATATCAGAGGTAAGGGCGATATTATCAAGGAACTTAAGAAAGAAGCTAAGGCAGCAGGACGAATTCTCCTTGCAACCGACCCTGACCGTGAGGGCGAGGCGATATCATGGCATATTGCATATCTTCTTGGTATTGATATTTCTACACCTTGCAGAGTCAAGTTCAATGAGATTAATAAGGAAGCTGTCAAGGAGGCAATAAAGAATCCCGAACCTATTGATATGGGTCTTGTTGATGCGCAGCAGGGAAGAAGAGTTCTCGACAGACTTGTTGGATACCAGATTAGCCCTCTTTTGTGGAAAAAGGTATCAAGAGGTCTTTCGGCGGGCAGAGTTCAATCAGCAGCGCTTAAGCTTGTTTGTGACAGAGAAGAGGAAATACAGAATTTCATTCCGGAAGAATACTGGGACATTTCTGCAGACTTCGGGGATTCTTTTGTTGCCGGGCTTTATAAGGTGAATGGTAAGAAGGCATCAGTATCGGATCGCAAGACCGCCGAGACAATAGAAGCGGAACTCAAGGGAGGAAGCTATGTGGTTGACTCAATAAAGAATGGGAACAAGAAGGTTAAGCCTTATGCACCATTTACAACATCAAGCCTTCAGCAGGATGCATCTATTAAACTTGGCTTCTCTACAAAGAAGACTATGCAGATAGCTCAGCAATTATATGAGGGCGTGAATATCAAAGGTATAGGAGCGCGAGGTCTTGTAACATATATCAGAACAGATTCTACAAGAGTATCTCAAAGTGCAAGAGAGGCTGCCGCTGAATTCATTACTGAGAGAATTGGAGCTGAGTATAAGGGTAATAATGTTTTTGCCAATAAGAAGAGAGCGATGCAGGATGCTCATGAGGCAATAAGACCTTCTGACATAAATCTGACACCAGAGCTGATTTCATCATCTCTTACCTCAGATCAGTTTAAGCTGTATGAACTGATATGGAAGAGGTTTGTTTCTTCTCAAATGGCAGAGTCGCGTTACGATACATCTGCAGTTACAGTATTAAATGGCAAGTATGAATTCAGGGCAACAGGCTCAAGAATGACCTTCGACGGTTGGAGAAAAGTGTATCCTGTTACGCAGGAGAAGGAATCATACATTCCAAAGCTTAATGAGGGAGACGTTCTTGAACTTAAGAAGCTGCTTAAGGAACAGAAATTCACGCAGCCTCCGGCAAGATATTCCGAGGCCAGTCTTGTTAAAGAACTCGAAGACAAGAACATAGGAAGACCAAGTACATACGCATCAATTATTTCTGTTCTGATAGACAGAAGATATGTTAAGCGAGAGAAGAAGACTCTTGTTCCAAGCAAGCTTGGGTTTGATGTAATTGGAATACTGTCAGAGTATTTCTCTGATATTGTTGACGTGCAGTTCACAGGTGAGATGGAGGATAACCTTGACAGAATAGAAATGAGGGAGATTCCATGGAAACAGGTTATCGGCGATTTCTATGATGATTTCAGCAAGGAACTTAAGGTTGCAGAGGCTGAAGTTGAGAAAATTGAGAAAGAGGTAATTCCTACAGGAGAAAACTGCGAGCTATGCGGTGCTCCAATGGTAATAAAGGAAGGTAGGTTCGGTCAATTCATAGCCTGCTCATCATACCCTCAGTGCAGGAATACCAAACCTATTGTAAAGAGGATTGGTGTTAAGTGCCCAAAATGCGGAAAGGATATTCTCGAAAGGAAGAGCAGAAGGGGAAGAGTATTCTACGGATGTGAGGGATATCCTGATTGTGATGTCTCCTATTGGGATAAGCCTACCGGAGAGAAGTGCCCTGAATGTGGTGAGATGATGGTGAAAACCAATAACAAGAAAACAAGCAAGAAATGCTCAAATCCAAATTGCAAGTATAAGGAGTAATAGATATGGTTCAGTTTCATGCAACAACAATATGTGCTGTTAGAAGGCCGAATGGGGACATAGCCATTGGCGGAGACGGTCAGGTGACTATGGGTGAGTCAACAATAATGAAAAACGGTGCCAAGAAGGTAAAGAAGATATACCACGGCAAGGTGCTTTCCGGTTTTGCCGGCTCTGTTGCTGATGCCTTCTCTCTTACTGACAAGTTCGAGAATAAACTTGAAGAACATTCTGGCAATCTCAAAAGAGCGGCTGTGGATCTTGCACAGTTCTGGAGGAATGACAAGGCAACAAGAAGTCTCGAGGCTCTGATGATTGTTGTTGATGAAAACGACATGCTTGTAATATCAGGAAACGGAGAGGTTATCGTTCCGGACAAGGATGTTATTGCTATTGGTTCAGGCGGCAACTATGCATATTCTGCGGCAGTAGCGCTTTTTGAGAATACTGACCTTGATGCAGAAACAATTGTAAGGAAGTCTCTTGAGATAGCATCAAATATTTGCGTATTTACCAACAGCAACATTTCTGTTGAAAAGCTTGAGGAGGTAACAGATGAGCAATAGTATCAAAAGCATGACACCTAAGGAGATTGTGGCTGAACTGGATAAATACATAATTGGTCAGGATGAAGCAAAGAAATCCGTTGCAATCGCACTTAGGAATAGATATAGAAGAAGTCAGCTTGATGAGAGAATGAGAGAGGAGATAACTCCAAAGAATATTCTCATGATGGGACCTACAGGAGTTGGTAAGACTGAAATAGCGAGAAGGCTTGCAAAGATAATGGATGCTCCTTTTGTCAAGGTGGAGGCGACTAAGTTTACTGAGGTTGGATATGTTGGACGTGATGTTGACTCTATGATAAGAGATCTTGTAGAGGCATCCGTAAGACTGTCTAAGCAGGTCAGAATTGAAGAAAACAGAGAAGCAGCCTCTAAGGTGGCTGAGGATCTTATCGTTAAGGCAATCATTCCGGGCAGGGAGAAATCTCAGGCACCTATAGGAAACATCTTTGACAGCTTTATGAATAATGCTCCCTACAAGACTCAGAAGCAGGAGTATGAAGAAAAACAGAAGGAGAAGTCTATTTCTTCACAGGAAGCAACAGAAACAGAGATGGCCAGAGATCAGGTCAGAAAGCAGCTCAGAGAGGGAAGTCTTGAGGATCAGGTAATAGAGATTGAGATTGAGGATACACCTAAGCTCAACCAGCTTGATATGCAGAATGAGGGAATGAGTATTGCAATCGGCAATATTTTCGACAGCATGATGCCTAAGAAGACCAAGAAGCGCAAGGTTAAGGTTAAGGATGCAAGAAAGATTCTGACAGAGCAGGAAGCTCAGAACATGGTCGACATGGATCTTGTGATTGACGAAGCTCTTGAGAATGCTGAACAGAACGGAATCGTATTTATTGATGAGATTGATAAGATAGCCTCATCATCATCGATGAGATCAGGCGCGGATGTGTCTAGAGAGGGTGTACAGAGGGATATTCTTCCAATTGTTGAGGGAAGTGTTGTAAATACTAAATATGGACCTGTAAAGACTGACCATATGCTTTTCATTGGAGCAGGAGCTTTTCATGTATCAAAGCCTACAGATCTGATTCCTGAGCTGCAGGGAAGATTCCCTATAAGTGTAGAACTAAAGAACCTTGATAAGGAAGATTTCGTCAAGATTCTTACAGTGCCGGAAAATGCAATCATTAAGCAGCAGAAGGCTCTTCTTGAAACTGAGGGTGTAGAAATCAATTTCACAGAGGATGCGATTGATGAGCTAGCCGGTCTCGCATATCTCATGAATGAGGAGACTGAGAACATAGGAGCAAGAAGGCTGCATACAATAATGGAATCTCTTCTTGAGGATATCTCCTTCAGTCTTCCCGACGATGAGACTGAGTGTATTACAATTGACAGAGAATTCGTCAAGGATAGATTCAAACAGAAGATTAAGGAAGTTGACGTTGATAAATATATTCTTTAATAGATAACTATGCATTTATACAGGACATTATTCTCATATGGAGAAGCAGAATACATAATTGACAGATCCAGGTTTATCGCCAGGGCACTTCCTGTTGCATCATATGAGGAGGCACAGGATTATGTTTCACAGATTAAACAGGAATTCAAGGATGCAACACATAATGTTCCTGCGATTATTGTGGGTAACAAGCAGGAACTGAAGTGGGCAAGCGATGACGGCGAGCCGGGAGGCACGTCAGGATTTCCTGTAATGAATATGCTTGCTGACGAGGGCCTTACGAATCTTGTTGTTGTGATTACCAGGTATTTCGGAGGAATAAAGCTTGGCACAGGAGGCCTTGTAAGAGCATATACACATACCGCCAAGCTTGCTGTTGCTGAAGCAGGAATATGCGAGGTGTACGAGGGTGTAGTAATTGAGTGCCGCATTGATTACTCATACCTTGCAAAGATTCAGAATAAGGCCAAGGATGGACGATTTGAGATTGCATCTTCTGAGTATGGAGAAAAGGTTGAACTAAAGCTTATTTGTCTTGCTGAGGATGAGGATAGTCTCAAAAGTGAGCTTCTTGATCTTACAGCGGGCACCATTTGTATGTTATCATCAGAGAAAACCCTGATGAAGAAACTCGTATAAAAATAAGTCACAATATATTTGCGAAAAAATGCAAATAATGTGTTGACACCTACTATGGGTTGTGTTAATATAATGAGGCGTCATCGAGAGAAACGATGACGCAGATGTGGGCGTATAGCTCAGCTGGGAGAGCATCTGCCTTACAAGCAGGGGGTCATAGGTTCGAGCCCTATTACGCCCACCACTTCTAAAAATAATTAAAAATAATGCTTGACAAAGAACAGCGACTGATATATAATAATAAAGCTGGTTCGTTCAGCAGAAGATGTGGCCGAGTAGTTCAGTTGGTTAGAATGCCAGCCTGTCACGCTGGAGGTCGACGGTTCGAGCCCGTTCTCGGTCGCCAATTTCTTTAATCAATAATATGCTGGTGTGGCTCAACGGTAGAGCAGCTGATTTGTAATCAGCAGGTTGG
>CAMFZN010000014.1 GCA_946006945.1 uncultured Clostridia bacterium
TTGGAGGAGCTCCTGTTACACAGGGATTCTGCGATGACATAGGCGCGGATATCTATTCGGAGGATGCAGGAAGCGCTGCAAGAAAGGCGGTTTCGGCACTGAAGTCAAGAAAGGATAAATAACGAAACTGTCAAAGAAAATGTTTGACAGAGACCGCGGGCGGTGGTATACTTCGTAAGGTATGAAAGAAACAGTAGGAAATGTACAATATGCAAGTCTGCTGTATGATTTCTATGGCGGTCTGCTTAGAGAGAAGCAGCTTGAGATAATGGACCTCTATCACGAGGACAATCTCAGCCTTTCGGAGATAGCAGAGGAGCTTGGGATGACGAGGCAGGCTGTGCACTATACACTCAAGAAGGCAGAGTCAAGCCTTGAGAAGTACGAAGAGGTTCTCGGTCTTATAAGAAGATATGACGAGAACAGCAGAAGAGCCAAAGAGGCTGAGGGCCTGATTAATGAGACTCTCGCCGGGCTCGATGATAACAGTATAGAGAAAGAGAAGCTTACAAGAGTTCTCGATATAATAGAAGAGATTACGGAGTAATTTATGGCATTTGAAGGATTATCTGAGAAGCTTCAGGAAACCTTTAAGGACCTGAGGGGTAAGGGAACAGTATCAGAGAAAGATCTCGATGCTGCGATGAGAGAGGTCAAGCTCGCACTCCTTGAAGCGGATGTTAACTTCAAGGTTGTAAAGAGCTTCGTCGCTACAGTCAAGGAGAAGGCGCTTGGAGCAGATGTAATGAACAGTCTGACTCCGGGACAGCAGGTAATCAAGATTGTAAGAGACGAGCTTGTGGACATGATGGGCGGATTGAACAGCAAGCTCACATATTCACCAAGCGGCTTCACAGTATACATGCTTGTCGGACTGCAGGGTACAGGTAAGACAACTACTGCAGGTAAGCTTGCGGCATACCTTAAGACACAAGGCAAGAAGCCTATGCTGTGCGCATGCGATGTGTACAGACCGGCCGCCATCGACCAGCTCGAGGTTGTAGGTAAGGCAGTAAATGTGCCTGTGTTCACAAAGAGAGAGACATCCGATCCACAGGTCATTGCAGAGGCAGGACTTAAGGAAGCTCAGAGAATAGGCTGCAACGTTCTGATTGTCGATACTGCCGGACGTCTGCAGATAGATGAGGCCCTCATGGAGGAGCTGAAGGTTCTGAAGAAGTCGGTAAGACCACACGAGATTCTCCTCGTAGTCGATGCTCTTACAGGACAGGACGCAGTCAACATCGCAGGAGGCTTCAATGAAGCGCTCGGCGTTGATGGAATAATCATGACCAAGATGGACGGTGACTCAAGAGGAGGAGCCGCGCTGTCGGTTAAGTCGGTTACAGGCAAGCCTATCAAGTTCATGGGTACAGGCGAGAAGTATGACGCACTCGAGCCGTTCCACCCCGACAGAATCGCTTCGAGAATTCTCGGAATGGGAGACGTCATGTCTCTTATCGAGCAGGCTGAGCAGGCCTTCGACGAGAAGGAGGCTAAGGCGCTTGAGGAGAAGCTTAGAAAGAACCGCTTCGATCTTGACGATTTCCTTGAGCAGTTAAGACAGGTCAACAAGATGGGCGGCCTTGGCAAAATGCTCGAGATGATGCCGGGACTTAGCGCTGCCGACAAGAAGAAGATTGACCTCGATGAGGCGAACCGTGATTTTGCCCGCATGGAGGCGATAATACTCTCAATGACGAAGGCTGAGAGAGCGGATCCGTCAATTCTCAATGCGAGCAGAAGAAAGAGAATCGCAGCGGGATGCGGACAGACTGTAACTCAGGTTAATCAGCTCATCAAGAGATACGATGAGATGAAGAAGATGATGAAGCAATTCGCTAATCCGAACAAGCTCAGGAAGAATAGACTTTTCAGAGGATTGTTCTGATATATATGACAAGTTATCAATTTTACATTTAATATTTTTAGGAGGAACTAAACAATGGTAAAGATCAGACTTAAGAGAATGGGAGCACACAAGAAGCCTTTCTACAGAGTAGTAGTTGCAGATTCAAGAACTCCAAGAGACGGAAAGTTCATCGAGGAGATCGGAACTTACAACCCACTCAAGGATCCTGCAGAGATCATCATCGACAATGAGGCAGCTGCAAGATGGCTTGCTAACGGAGCTCAGCCTACTGACACTGTTAGAGCTCTTCTCAAGAAGTCCGGCGCTATTAAGTAAGGAAGGAATAAAGTATGGCTAGTCTAGTTGAGGCGATTGCTCGTGCACTGGTGTCTAAGCCTGAAGAAGTCAAAGTTACTGAAGTTAGTGACGGCAAGAATATTGTGATAAAGCTGAGTGTGGACAAGGATGACATCGGTAAGATCATCGGCAAGTCGGGAAGAATCGCCAAGGCGATGAGAACCGTGGTCAAGGCTGCCGCAATCAAGGCTAACAAGAGAGTCACAGTTGAAATTGTTGAGGACTAGGTAAACCCAACATAAAGAGCAATCTGCGAGCATGTAAGCTGATACAGCCTACATGCTCTTTTGCGGTTTGACAGGCAGAAGCAAAAGGAGGCAAAAATGTCATTTGCAAACAATCCAGAATACATCAATATAGGAAGACTCGCATCGGCCGTAGGTATTCGCGGCGAGATCAGAGTGGTGCTGTATGCGGGTGAGTCTGACAACCTGAAGAAGGGTAAGACTGTAGGCATCTGCCTCGGACGCAGGGAGGAGCTTGTCGAGGTGACCTCTGTGAGATACCAGAATGGAAAGCCGGTAATCAAGCTCGAGGGATATGCTGACAGAACAGCAGTTGAGACTCTTAGAAACGCAGAGCTTTATATAAGCGCTGACAGCCTTGAGGAACTTGGAGAGGGTGAGTTCTATATAAGAGACCTCATAGGCTTCGAGGTTTTCGACAGAAACAGCAAGGCTGTTATCGGAAGAGTAAGCGACTACCTCGCCAACAGATCGCAGCCTCTATGGGAGGTAACAGATGAGAGCGGCAGGCAGATTCTCATACCGGATGTTGATGCTTTTGTCAGAGAGATTAGTGCGGAGAGCAAGACCATCGAGGTTGAGCTGATTCCGGGGTTCCTGGAGTAGAAGATGAAGATTAATATTCTTACGATTTTTCCTGAGATGTTCGCTCCTCTTCGTGAGAGCATGCTCGGAAGAGCAGAGGAGAAGGGGATTCTCGAGTTCAATATTGTGGACATCAGGGAGTTTACAACCAACAAGCACAAGCGGGTGGACGACACACCTTACGGGGGCGGTGCCGGCATGGTCATGCAGGTGCAGCCTATTCTCGACGCCTACAGAGGAAGTGACATGGGCGGACAGGTGATATACATGTCTCCAAGGGGTGAGATCCTGTCACAGGAGATTGCAGAGGAGCTGTCGGGACTCGATGAGATTACGATTCTCTGCGGACATTATGAAGGCGTTGATCAGAGAGTGCTTGATCTTCTTGATGCTAGGGAGATATCTATCGGGGACTATGTTCTTACGGGCGGCGAGCTTCCTGCGATGGTTCTTATCGATACGGTCGCAAGATTTATCGAGGGCGTGCTTGCAAGCGAGGAGTCTGCGATGGAGGAGTCTGTGTATTCGGGGCTTCTTGAGTATCCGCACTACAGCAAGCCAAGAGAGATTGAGGGCCTTGAGGTGCCTGAGGTTCTGACCTCGGGAAATCACGGCGAGATTGATCTGTGGAGGTTTGAGAAGGCAGTCGAGCTTACAGCCGAAAGAAGACCTGAAATGCTTGAGAAATATGTGAAATCAGGAAGAGAATTCAGTAAACGCGAGAGGATGATTCTTGAAAAAAACACAAGATAAGCCATTATAATTCACTGCGTTGATATATATTGTACCGCAGTGTTTTTTATTGTAGAATATTACGAAGAGGTTGACGATGAAGGCAAAGTACAAGTTACTCATATTATATATAGTGGCAATCATTGTCTGCGTGGTCATAATCTACGCGGTTCCTTCGCTTGCGGGTCTTCTCAAGAAGTCCTATGTTGTTGAGCCAGGCGAGATTGAGCTTGCCGAGACGGTGGATGCTTACATAGTCAGAGAGGATACCGTGTATGTGAGCGACAAGGCCGGCGATGTCAACAGAATTGTGAAGGCAGGCGAGCTTACCAAGGCAGGCTCGAGAGTTGTCGAGCTGACCGGTAATGGAAGGAAAGAGATGGGCGCTGACATCTCAAGAATTGCCGAGACCCTCGGCAAGGATGCAAGGAAGGCTGAGAGCGGAATAAGCGCTACCGCAGGATATGTCAGCTATGTCATAGATGGAGCGGAGAACAGACTTACCGCTGAATCTATCGGCAAGCTTGATGAGAGGAAGTTCAAGGAATACACCTCGGGATCTGTAAAGAAACTGTCAGAGAAGGTGTCTAAGGGCGAGCCGATATTTAAGGTAACAAAGAACGGAGAATGGTGGATTGTCTTCTTCGTATCCAAGGACGAGACAGAGCCGTATACCGTGGGCAGAAGAGTCGAGGTTACAATAAACGACGAGACCGTAAGAGCATATGTGAAGTCTGTATCCAAGCCTGATAAGAGCGGAAGCTGCAGGGTTATCCTGAGATGCAATGTCTACCTTGACGGATATCTTGAGATGCGGCAGGCTGAGGCGAAGATTACACTGGCTTCAGCAAAAGGGCTGCTCATAGACAATGACAGCATAGTTACAAAGGACAAGAAGAGAGGCGTAATCGTAGTTAACAAGATAGGCAGCTACGTATTCAAGCCGATATATGTCAAGGCGGATAACGGCGAGACGAGCGCTGTAGCCGAGGATTATTACATGGACGAGAAGGGATATTTCGTCGAGACGGTCAAGGTCTATGACGAGATATTGTCCAGTCCGAGCAAAAATGATATCAAGGAGGCGGCATAATGTCTGTCAGAGAGAATTTCATAAGTGTTTCTGAGAGAAAGGATGCGGCAGCTGTAAGAAGTGGAAGAGACAGGGATGATGTGCTGCTGGTGGCTGTCACCAAGACACATGGACCTGAGGAGATTAACGAGGCAATAAGTGCAGGTGCAACCGATATCGGAGAGAACAAGGTTCAGGAGATTCTTGAGAAGTACGATAAGGTTAAGCCTGTGAGATGGCACATGATCGGCCATCTGCAGAGGAACAAGGTGAAGAGCATAATCGACAAGGTTGTGATGATTCACTCGGTAGATTCTGTCAGACTTGCCGAGGAGATAGATAAGAGGGCGAAGGCAGCAGGCATAGTCATGGACGTGCTTCTGCAGGTCAACATTGGCGACGAAGCGAGCAAAACAGGCGCACCGGTAGACGAGTTCTTCCCGATGCTCGACGAGATTATGGCGGGCTGCCGTAATGTCAGGGTTAGGGGGCTCATGTGTGTTCCTCCTGCGGGGGACAGCCCTGAGGACGCGAGGGAGTATTTTGCACGTGCAAGGCAGATGTTTGAGAAGATGAAGACCCTTGAATACGATAACGACCTTTACTGTCCGGACACTCTGTCGATGGGAATGTCGGGGGACTTTGAGGTTGCAATAGAGGAGGGCTCGACTCTTGTGAGAGTCGGAAGCTCGATTTTCGGAAGAAGAAACTACAGATAAGTGTGGAGGACAGACAGATGGGATTTAGTGATTCACTAAAGAAGTTCATAGGAATCGATGATATCGACTATGATGAGGAGATTACTCAGGAGGAGATAGACAGGGAGAGAGCGAAGCTCGAGAGTGCAGCTCCGAGCAGCAAGCCGGTAGTTCCGGCAGAACCTATGAGTTCAGGCTTCAGAGTAGATAATTCATATGCTGATGTTGCTCCACTTCTTTCAAGACAGAACGATTTCGCATCGAAGCCTAAGCAGCCTTCGATGAACGCATCGGGCGCTTTCAAGATGATAGTTATCGAGCCAAAGAATTTCGAGGAGTGCAGCAAGCTGGTTGACAATCTCAAGGCAAGAAAGCCTGTTATTATCAATCTGGAGAATGTTGAGACGGATCTTGCAAGAAAGATCTTTGACTTCCTGAGCGGTGCAACATGCGCTCTAAGCGGCAATGTGCAGAGGGTAACACAGAATATTTTCATTTTCGCTCCTGCCAATGTTGACATTGCTGCAAAGCTTGGAAGAAATACTGAGGCTCCGTCATCCAAGTCAGGAAGCAGCCCTTGGAGATAGGGAGGTTTTTGATGGAGTATGTTTTAAGCAGTGCCATTAACATGTTTGCCGAGATTATCATCTGGCTTCTTATACTAAGAGCCATTCTAAGCTGGTTCGTTCAGGCAGGCGGCAATATGGTAAGAAGCATCTACGGCTTCACGCTGACCATGACAGAGCCGATTGTGGCTCCAATCAGGCAGATGATGTCGAGATTCAATACGGGAATGATAGACTTCTCGGTACTTATAGCGTTTTTCGCAGTAAGGCTTGCTGCCAACCTGCTGATTTCGCTGGTTCACATAGTTTTCTAAACACAAATATACATTTTTACGAAAGGTAGGGTGCATGTCCAATGATTATGCCGATTGATATTGACAAGAAGGAGTTCTCCAGAGACAAGAGAGGCTACAACTCAAGAGAGGTTGATGAGTTCCTTGACCTGATTGTCATTGATTATGAGAGAGTTCTCAATGACAACAGAAGCATGGCTCACAAGATTAAGGCTCTCGAGAAGCAGCTCGCAGAGGCTCAGAGATCTGACACTGCAATGCTTGAGACACTTGAGACTGCCAAGAGACTCATGGCTGATATCTCGGCAAGTGCAGAGAGAAGAGCCGAGCTTATCATGAGAGATGCTGAGCTTGAGGCTGAGAACATGATTCTTGATGCAAAGATGACAGTTAAGAAGCTCAACGAGGATCATCTCACTCTGAAGACTAAGGTTGAGAGACTTACAGGCAACTACAGAAAGATGCTTGAGCTCGAGCTTGAGAAGCTTAACAATGATGAGTACGAGCTCCTTCCTGACCTGGACAGAAGCGACATACATTTCACTGAGGAGCAGGTTAAGCCTGCAGCTGACAAGGCTACACAGGAGACTCTTGTAGTTAAGGACGAGGCTCCTGCTGAGACAAAGGTTACAGACCTTGAGCATGCGACAGTATCAGACCTTGCTGACAGCCTGAAGAAGATGGCTAACGGACAGCCTTCAATCAGCGAGACAATTATTCTCAAGTAGCAAGAGAGAAGAGGCATGATAGCAGCACTGATCTTTGCAGGCGTTATCGCCGTCGATCAGATAGTTAAATACGTTATTCGCGCCGGGCTTATGCCCGGCGAAAGCCTGCCTATAGTTCCGGGTTTTTTCAGATTGACCTTTGTCCGGAATGAAGGGGCGGCTTTTAGTATGTTTGAGAATAACACTCTGGTTACGGTCGGCCTGACATCAATACTGATAATAATATGCATCCTCGTATTTATTGCATCACGCCGCAAGGGAAGCAGTCTCGTATCATACTGCATGATGCTGATAATTGCGGGAGGAGTGAGCAATCTGTTCGACAGACTCTGTTTCGGTTATGTGACTGATATGTTTTCGTTCGGAAGCTTTGCTGTGTTTAACGTTGCTGATATCGCAATAGTTGCCGGCTGCCTTCTGACGATGCTGATTATCATCACAGGAAAGGAGGAAATCTGATGAACGAGGACAGAATAATTACACTTGCTGTCTCTGAAGACTCAGGCGGAACAAGGCTTGATGCATATATCTCCTCTCAGATAGAAGAACTTTCAAGAAACTATGCACAGCAGATAATAGAATCAGGCTGCGTGTCGGTTAACGGCAAGGAGGAACTCTCGAAGAAGGCAAAAGTCAAATCAGGAGACTCGATAGAAATAGATTACCCCGAGCCCGAGACTCTGAACGTGGAGCCTCAGGATATTCCGATAGAGATAGTTTATGAGGATGATGATGTAATAGTTGTCGAGAAGCCGAGGGGAATGGTGGTTCATCCAAGCCCGGGGAACTTCGACGGAACACTTGTCAATGCCCTTATGTATCACTGCGGAGATACGCTGTCTTCAATCAACGGGACCATAAGGCCGGGAATTGTTCACAGAATAGACAAGGATACCAGTGGCCTCCTTATGATAGCGAAGAACAATATAGCCCATGAATCTCTTGCAGCACAGCTTAAGGAGCATTCCTGCACAAGAGAATATACGGCTCTAGTATACGACAACATCAGGGAAGATGAGCTGACTGTTGACAGGCCTATCGGAAGGGACGAGAAGAACCGCCTGAGACGTGCCGTGTTCGGAAGCAACCCGAAGGAGGCAGTAACTCACATAAGAGTGGTTAAGCGCTACGGCAAATACACTCTTATCAAGGCAAGACTTGAGACCGGAAGGACTCATCAGATCAGAGTTCATATGTCATATATCAAGCATCCGCTCGTAGGAGATGAGCTATATGGACCAAAGAAGCAGACGCTGCCTGTCAAGGGACAGATGCTGCACGCCGGTGTGCTTGGCTTCTTGCATCCGACAACCGGCGAGTACATGGAATTCCGAAGCGAGCTTCCTGAGTATTTCACAGAAATCCTTGACAGACTAGACAGAAACTGAGGTTCAAGCAGAATGAAGAAATATAACAAAACACCTGTCAAGCCAGGTCCGCTTCTGTATCCGCTTCCTGCGGTTATGGTAAGCTGCGGCTCAGGTGACGAGAGCAACATAATAACGATAGCCTGGACAGGAATTATCAACACCAATCCACCAATGACCTATGTATCGGTCATGAAGAGCAGGCATTCACATTCTCTGATTAAGGAGGGCGGCGAGTTCGTAATCAATCTTGTAAGCGAGGATCTTGCCAGGGCTGTTGACTATTGCGGAGTAAAGTCCGGAAGAGATGTCGACAAGTGGAAGGAACTCGGCCTCACTAAGGCTCCGGCAGAGCTGGTAGATGCTCCGCTTATTGCAGAGGCACCGGTAAGCCTTGAGTGCAAGGTGTTCGAAGTCAAGGAGCTTCCGAGCCACGACATGTTCATGGCAGAGATTGTTAAGGTTCACATTGCAGAGGATTACATCGGAGAGGACGGAGCTTACGACTTCTCAGACATGAACCTGATCTGCTACAATCACGGCAAATACCACAAGCTCCACAGAGAGAAGCTCGGCTTCTTCGGCTTCTCCATCATGAAGGCCAAAACCATAAAGAGAAAGGCCAGAGAAGCGGCTGGAAGAAGAAGAGAGACAGGAAGAAGGCTCGACGCGTCAAAGCGAAAGAACTCCGAAAGACCTTCCAGAGGAAAGAAGAAATAACAGCGTACAAAAAATAACAGCCGAAATGGCTGTTATTTGTCTTTTGCGCCCGGAATCGCGGGGTCAACGTATACCGTTCTGTTGTGTGTGAATATTACCATGCCGGGCTTGGCGCCGGCAGGCTTCTTCACGTAGCGGACCGGCACATAGTCTACCGGAACGTTGGATGATGACTGTGCCTTGCTGTGATAAGCCGCAATCGATGCAGCCTCATATATGATTTCTGCAGGAAGGTCAGACACGTTTCTTCCGTCCTCCATTCTCACAATAACGTGAGAGCCGGGTATATCCTTGGTGTGAAGCCACACATCCTGCTTGGATGCGAGCTTAAGAGTCAGGTAGTCATTCTCGATATTGTTTCTTCCGACATATACGGTTGTGCCGTCGCTTAGAGTGTATGTTGCAGGATGAGGCTTAGACTTTTTCTTTCGTCCCGACACCTTTCTGAAGCGGAGAAAACCTGCTTCAACAAGCTCCTCCCTTATAGCATCGATGTCCTCCTCCTTGTCTACGCAGCTTAAGCTGTGAAGAACCGATTCGAGATATTCTATATTTGCCTCATTCTCCTCAAGCTGAGCCTGCTTCTCGTGAATTGCAGTCTTTGCCTTGGAATACTTCTTGAAATAACGCTGAGCATTCTTGGCGGCAGACAGCTTCTCGTCGAGAGGAATGGTAACCGGCTGTCCGTCATAATAGCTTATTACCTCGGCAGAACGCGCACCCGGCTTAATCAGGTGGATATTTGCAGTGATAAGCTCGCCGTAGAGACGGTATTTGTCAGAGTCCTCAGCTCGAAGCAGGTCTTCTCCGAGCTTCTTTCTCTTAAGAAGCG
This sequence comes from uncultured Clostridia bacterium, assembly GCA_946006945.1. GTDB lineage: Bacteria > Bacillota > Clostridia > Peptostreptococcales > Anaerovoracaceae > Crickella. Next base: position 10,048 of record CAMFZN010000014.1, read on the forward strand.
CCTTGTCGAGTGACGACTGGACAGACTTGGTAAGCGGCACACTCTTCTGTCTTACCATGTTCGAACAGTCCCTGTTATAGAAGAAATGCTCCACACATTCGCTTACACTGTCAAAATACACTTTCTCAAGGCACTCATATTCCGTAAGGTCGAAGACGTGAAACTCCCTCGGAGCAGTATCGTCGCGGTAGATTCTAGGCCTTGCTGTGCCGGAGGAAACAGAGGCTGTGATCTCGGGAAGCGACTGAGATGGATTCTCCTCAAGCTCCCTTGCAACGGCAGGCGAGATTCCGCCGACAGTCTGAAGAATGGATTTGGCATCTCTTGGGATATCGGTGTCCTGAGTTATGCTTTTGAACGGAATCCTGTCCTGAGCCGGCGGATATTTGTACTGAACACCCGGGAGAAGCTGTCTGTACCTGTTGACGTCGATGGATATTCTCTTGATGCTGTCGATAATCCTGCCGGACTCGATATCAATCAGGATGATGTTGGAGTGCTTGCCCATGATTTCGATAATGAGTCTTTTGCACACAGTAAAACCGAGCTCGTTAAGAGCCTCGATGTCCATCTCTATTATTCTCTCGGATTCGTACTGCTCGACTCTCGTTATCCTGCCGCCCTGGATATGCTTGCGAAGAAGCATGCAGAAGGTCGGAGGCTGCTCAGGGTTTCTGTACTTGTTGTCAGTCAGGCACACTCTTGCGGACTGGCTGCCGACAGACATGAAGAGTCTGACATTGCCCTCCCTGGTGTGAATCTGGAACACGAGCTCCTCGCTTCCGGGCTGATATATCTTCTCTATCTTGCCTAGCGTTAGTCTTTCGCTAAGCTCACGCGCAATCGCGAAGGTGATTATTCCGTCAAAAGCCATTTCTATCTCCTTTATGTAACTTTAATATAATAACATATATGTGTTACAATAGTCACATGCGAAAGATGGGCCGGATGGCAGTAGCAGGCTTTCGGGAAAGAGGTTATTAATGGTAAGAAGCATGACAGGCTTCGGAAGAGGCATTTATTCTGATGAAGCAAGAACAATCACTGTTGAAATCAGAGCGGTTAATCACAGATACTGCGACATCTTCATGAAGATGCCAAGGAGATATTCCTTCGCAGAGGAGAAGCTTAAGGCTGTAATAAAGCAGCATATTCTAAGAGGCAAGATAGAGGTATCGGTATCGGTTGAGAATATCGGTGCTGCAGAGACAGACATCAGGCTTAACAAGGAGCTCGCAAGGAAGTATTACGATGCACTTACTGAGCTTAAGGATGAGTTCGGAATTGATGATCCAATAGGACTGTCGATGCTTACAAGAATGCCTGATGTTATCACTACTGCTGCAGCTGAGGAAGACGAGGAGGAGCTTCTCGGACAGATGACAGCTGCCATGTCAGATGCCTGCCTCGATATCTGCAGGATGAGAGAGATTGAGGGAGAGAAGCTGGCCCAGGACATTCTCATGAGAGCCGACATAATAGAGGAGACTGTTGCGGAGATATCAAAGAGAGCTCCTATGCTTGAGAAGGAGTTCGCGCTAAAGCTTAAGGACAGACTTGAGGAGCTTCTTGAGAACAAGGTTGAGGTTCCGGAGGACAGAATTCTTCTTGAGGCAGCTGTTTTCGCGGACAAGGCCAATATAACAGAAGAGATTGTAAGACTCGGAAGTCATATTCATCAGCTGAGAGCCTTCATGACAGAGGAGGAGGGAAGCATCGGCAAGAAGATTGACTTCCTCGTTCAGGAGATGAACCGTGAGGCCAATACTATAGGCTCTAAGTCGAACGACAAGGAGATCACATCTCTTATGCTTAAGCTCAAGGCTGAGATTGAGAAGATCAGAGAGCAGGTTCAGAATATTGAATAAGGATAACGGCTGGACTTAGCCGGAAGCTTTGTGATATAATAATTAATCGACTTAAGGAGGGAGTATGGGAAAGAATCACAGCAGAGGCAATCTTTTCGTAATATCGGGACCTTCAGGAACAGGCAAGGGCACAATCTGTGCTGAGCTTGTCAAGGAAGACGGAATTGATCTTTCTGTATCCATGACAACCAGAGCTCCGAGACCGGGAGAGGTCGACGGCAAGCACTATTATTTTGCCAGCCGCGAGGAGTTCCTTGAGAACATCGAGAAGGATAATTTCCTCGAGTATGCGACTGTCTTTGACAACATGTACGGAACCCCTAAGGATGCCGTGCTCAAGCGTCTCGACAGGGGACATAATGTGATTCTTGAGATTGATGTTCAGGGCGGACTTCTGGTTAAGAAGGCCATGCCTGAGGCAATTCTCGTATTCATTCTGCCGCCTAGCAATGAGGTGCTTAGACAGAGACTCGAGGGAAGAGGAACTGACAGCCCGGAGGTTATTGAGAAGCGACTTGCAGGAGCTCTTAATGAAATCAAGCTGCTTGGCGAATATGACTATTACGTTGTTAATGATGATCTTGCGACTGCAATCGACGAGGTCAAAGGAATAATAAGAGCTGAGGGTCAGAGAGTGCCTGCCAAGGTTGCTCCGATTGTCAGCAGATATGAGTAACAGGGAGGGAGAATCACAATGCTACTTTATCCACCAATCAACGAGCTTCAGGAGAAGACAGATTCACAGTATACACTTGTAATGCTCGCAGCTAAGAGAGCAAGAGACATTATCGACGGCAAGCCAATTCTCACAGAGACAGAGTCAGAGAGAGCAGTAAGTCAGGCTTCAAAAGAGATTTATGATGATCTCATTACTTACTCAAGAGAGGAAGAAACTGAGATAGAGGAGTAGTCTCGGGCAATATTACTGGAAGGAATGGGGAGTCAAGGCTTGGGAATCAAGGCTGTTGTCTACCCATTTTTTTGCGCATAACTGCGCCGGTAGGAGGGAATCCATGAAGATAAACAGAAATGACCGAAGCGCTGGCGACCTTGTGATTATCGCCGGGCCATGCGCAGTCGAGTCAGAGAAACAGATAGTGGAGACAGCCATCAGAATAAAAGAAGCGGGGGCAGACTATCTTAGAGGCGGCGCCTTCAAGCCGAGAACCTCGCCGCATGACTGGCAGGGTCTGGCTGCAGAGGGCATAAGGCTTCTCGAGAAGGCTAAGGCTGAGACCGGCCTTAGGGTAGTCTCGGAGATTGTTGACATAAGAGACCTGGATCTCTTCGAGAACATAGATGTGCTTCAGGTCGGAGCCCGCAACATGCAGAACTACGAGCTTCTTAAGGAGCTTGGAAGATCGGGCAAGCCGGTGCTTCTTAAGAGAGGCTTCGCTGCGACCTATAGAGAATTCCTTGCAAGCGCAGAGTATATCTTAAGCGAGGGCAATCCTAATGTTGTTCTCTGCGAGAGGGGAATAAGAACCTTCGAGCAGTATACGAGAAATACTCTTGACCTGGCAGCGGTTCCGGCGCTTAAGTCGCTCGCCGATTATCCGGTATGCGTTGATCCGAGTCACGGAACAGGAAGATCGGAGCTTGTCGGCCCGATGGCGCTTGCCGCTGTTGCAGCAGGAGCTGATGCGCTTATGATAGAGGTGCATAATAATCCGGAGCAGGCCGCCCTCGACGGAAGGCAGTCCATTACTCCGGATGAATTCAGTATTATTGCGTCTAAGGCCAGAGAACTTTACGGCTTCCTTAACAGATAATCCGAAGCTCCCTGTCGAGAGTGAAAAGATAAAGATAAGTCTCCGAGACCTCGAGCCCGGTACCCTCGGAGAGAGCTTTCGCGTACAGCTCGAGCTGTACGCGGTACTCATCCTCAAGGCGTCTAAGCTCATCCTCGAGAGGAGCTGAGCGCCTGATATAGCTGCTCTTGTAATCGATAAGGATCATTCTGCCATCCTCTTCGAAGCAGCAGTCAATGACACCCTGAACAAGAACAGACTTCCCTTCATGCTGAGTCTTCAGCGTGAAGGGTTTTTCTTTCATAAGAAGACCTTTGGAAGCAGCCTTCGCCGCTCTTCTGCCGAGAGGAGATGCAAAGAAGGCGCTTATTCTGTCAAGGTTAAGCATGCTGAAGACCTCCGGCGAAATCGCACCACCGGCAAGAAGCTCTGCCGCCAGTCCCTCTATATACGAAGTGTTTACGAAGCCATCATCATCTACTGCACGGGCAAAATCCACCATCTCCATAACGCGGTGATATGCCGTTCCGATATCTGCCTTCGATGCCTTAGTCTTGCGGTACTCCGCAGCCTTCCAGAGATTATAAAGCTCGTCCTCGGAAGGAGCATGCTCCGCAGCCTCCTCAGTGCGAGCTGCCGAGGCAGCCGCATCATCTTCAGCGGAAGCGCTGTCGCCGGAAGAAGCGGCCTCAAGAGAAGCTCTTCTAAGCTCAGATACTGAGAACTTGGACTTGTGCGTAAGCATATCCTTGTCAGGATACTCGAAGTCAAGCCGCCTCTCGACCTCTTTAAGCTCCTCGGCAACCTTATCTCCCGGAAGCTTCTTTATGGAAGCAAGTATTCTGCTGACATCTGAACCGTATTCCTGTCTTGACTCTCTTTCTGATATCAGATGAAGAGTCTTATTGTAAGGAGATGACAGCCTGTCCTTAATTATCTCAAAGAATGATGTTTTCTTATGAATTGAGCTTGAGCTCTCAAAGTCCGGCTTAACGGTGCCCACAAGATACAGCTTGTTTCTGGCTCTGGTGAGGGCAACATAGAGGACACGAAGCTCCTCCTTGTATTCATCCTCAATAAGGTGGTCCAGAATCAGCCTCTGAAGTATTGTCGAGCGCCAGTAGCCGTACTCGGTGTTCACATAAGAAAGACCTACACCGAGCATTGAATCGAAGGAGAAGCCCTTGCCGGAGCTGCTCCTGTGAAGCCTTGAACCAAGCCCCGCAACTATAACGAACGGATACTCGAGACCCTTGCTCTTGTGAATGGTTGTGATCTGGACAAGTTCCTCTTCACTTCCGCCGGTACCCATCTGACCGAGCGAAATCTTCTTTGTCTGGAGCACCTCAAGATAAGAGAGGAAATCCCCAAGCGTTGCAATGTTATCCCCGGCGTAAGCAGCCGCTCTGTCGACGAGGGCGCGAAGGTTGGCCTGGCGTCTTTCGCCGTTATAAATCGCACCGGCATAGAGGTAGTAGTCAGTCTCGACAAGAACCTTCCATATGAACTGCTCAAGAGGCATAGCGCCGGAAATGCTGCCGTAGTACTCGAGGCTTGTCATTGCCTTATCAAGCTTCAGCCTTAGAGCCTCATCATCGCCATGCGCTCTGTAATAGATTGCGGCATCGTAGAATCTTGTCGGGCCTTTGACAGCCTCCTCGAGACAGTGTCTTCTGAATGCTGCTCTTATCACTCCAAGCTCGCGGGCACTAAGGTCGTACACCTCAGAGTGGAGAGCAGATATAAGAGGTATATCCTTCATCGGATTGTCGATTGCCTGAAGAAGGGAGGTTGCAACCTTAACCTCTATTGTATCGAAGTAGTCGGAATCCTCCTCAATCATCGAATCCACGCTGACCTTGCGAAGAGCCTTTGAGAATACAGAACCCTTTATCTTGGTAGACCTTAGGAGAATCGTAATGTCTCCTGCAGTTGCCCTCCTCACGACTCCCGCCTTGCTGTCGTAGAATTCTGTGCCGATAATTCCCTTGATTACGGAAGCGACATGGGCAGCCTCGGCCTCCTCGGCAGAAAGGTTTATGATCTCATCCTCCCAGCCATCGCTCTCTGATGCACTGGTCTCCTCTCCGCCAGCCTCTGAGTCACTGCCGCTGTCGTTCGTAAGAATATGAACCTCCGGAATGAAGTTGAACCTGTCAAGCTCCTCACCGAAGTCCAGACCCGGCTTAAGACTTGCCGCCTCGTCGTAGCCTTCCATTACCTGCTCAAAAATATAATTGATATATTCAATGGTCCTGCTGTTGGACCTGAAGTTCTGATTAAGATCAATCGAAATCGCCGATTCATTGTCAGGAGAGGAGTAGTCCGCCCTCGTCTTCTCGAAGATGGCAGGCTCCGCCTGTCTGAACTTGTATATGCTCTGCTTTACATCGCCAACCTTGAAGACATTGTCCTCGCGTGCAAAACATCCTATCAGGTGCTCCTGAAGATTGTTGGTGTCCTGATACTCATCGATGAAGATATATTTGAATCTCTTCCGCAGGATGTCTGCGATGTCGGGGTTCTTAAGAATTCGTGCAGCGTTATGCTCCATGTCGGCGAAGTCCATAAGGCCGCTTTCCTTCTTGCCGGCCTCATAGAGAGCCTCGAAGCGCTTTAGAAGCTCTATGAAATACATTGTGTATCCATAGGTCTCATTCATCTCTGCAATTCTGCTGTCAAGGTCAGGCTGACAGTATGAGCTTAGCCATGAACCGATAAGCTTCTTAACCTCACTCCGAAGCTCTGAGATTTCTTCCTTAAACTCTGCGTATGCAGGCTTCTGTTCCTTGGACGGAGTCGGCATCCTGTCGAACTTTATAAGTCCGGCGAGTCTGATTACTTCCTCCGCATTCCTGCCGTCCCTAAGAGCCTGTCTGACCTCAAGAAGCTGAGCATATTCCTGCTCCAGCGACTGCACCTTGTCCGTGCTCTTCGTATAGAAATCCTCAAGCCCCGCTGCTTCGAGAAGCTGCTTTATCCTTAGCTCGTATTCGCAGGCTTCCTCGATTCTATTCTCAAGATAAGAGAGCATGAGCCTGCCCTGCCTTGATGCGAGGAATTCCTCCTTGCTGTATGACAGAACGCGGGCTGATTCCTCTGCCCACTCGAAATAGTCAGGCATGCTTCGGAGCTTGCCGTAAGCACTTATTATCTCAGACTTTAGAGCCGCCTCACTTCTGTCGCTTGAATATCTTCTTAGAAATGCTCTGAAGGAGCCGCATTCAATAAAGTCATCTCGTGCAAAACCCTCCTCAAACAGGGCGTCGACCGCCCCGCTCATCAGAAGCTGGCTCTTAACCTCATCGCACACCTGAAATACAGGCTCGATATCTATCTCATAGAAGAATTCCTTGATGATTCTGATTGCAAAGCTGTTGAATGTCGATATGTATGACCTGTAGAGCCTGCCGAGCTGCTCCTTAAGCTTAGGCGCATCCTCGGGATGCTCCTTTATGCGCTTCCTGAGAGCTCTTGTAAGCTTGAGCCTCATCTCGGATGCTGCCGCATTCGTAAAGGTCACGACAAGAATCTCATCCACATCGGCCTTGCCGTCGAGGATGATGCTGATGATTCTCTCGATGAGAACTGCTGTTTTGCCCGAGCCTGCCGCGGCTGAGACGAGTATGCTTCTGTCTGTTGTATCTATTGCCTGCTGCTGAGCAGGTGTGAATCTAACATCTGCCATGGCTTAGTATCCTTTCTCTGCTGGCTAAATTGTACAATACGAGCCTGCAAAATTCCAGTTAGGCTAAAGCTGTGATATAATAGCCCGGATAGAGTGAAATAATGGAAGAATAAAGCGAGGAGGGAACACATGAAAAACAGACCTGCAATGCTTATGATTCTCGACGGCTACGGCCTTAGAGATGAGGAGAAGGGCAATGCTGTCAAGGCGGCAAATACTCCGGTTCTTGATTCAATCATGAGAGACTGCCCGATGTCGAGGCTCGAGGCAAGCGGCACCTACGTCGGCCTGCCGGAGGGACAGATGGGCAACTCTGAGGTAGGACACCTTAATATCGGAGCAGGAAGCATCATATATCAGAATCTTCTTAAGATTACGAGATCAATAGAGAGCGGAGCGTTCTTTGAGAATCCTGCGCTTTGCGAGGCGATGGATAATGCGGCGGATGGACATACGCTTCACATCATGGGACTTCTTTCGGACGGCGGCGTTCACAGCCACATGACTCACATAAAGGCTCTTGTGGAGATGGCTGCAAGAAGGGGCGTAAAGAATGCGGTGGTTCACTGCTTCCTCGACGGAAGAGACGTACCGCCGAAAAGCGCGCTTAAGTATATCGAGGAACTCGAGGCGGCAATGAAGGAGTACAGCTGCGGCTGCATCGGCGTGGTATCCGGACGATTCTACGCAATGGACCGCGACAGCAGATGGGAGAGACTGAGACTCGCGTACGATGCACTTACTCTTTCGGAGGGGCTTAAGGCGGCAACTGCTTCAGAGGCTGTAGAGGTTTCATACGATAAGGATGAGACAGACGAGTTCGTAAAGCCTACCGTTGTGAACGCAATTCCGATTGAGGACGGAGACTCGGTTGTTTTTGCCAACTTCAGACCTGACAGAGCAAGAGAGATTACTAGAGCGCTTGTAGATGAGAGCTTCAGCGGCTGGGAGAGAGCAAAGGTTCTTAAGAATCTCACATACGTATGCATGACAGAGTACGATGCGTCGATGCCTAATGTAAAGCTCGCATTTCCTCCTGAGGATATCGAGGTAACGCTTGGAAGCACTCTTGCGGCAGCGGGCCTTAAACAGCTTAGAATCGCCGAGACTGAGAAATATGCTCATGTAACCTTCTTCTTCAATGGCGGCAAGGAGGCTCCATACGAGAATGAGGACAGAATCCTCATTCCTTCGCCTAAGGTTGCAACCTACGATCTTCAGCCTGAGATGAGCGCTCCTGAGGTAACTGAGAAGGTGCTCGAGAAGATTGAGGCTGACGAATACGATGTTTATATACTGAACTTTGCAAATCCTGACATGGTCGGCCATACAGGTGTTTTCGATGCCTGCGTCAAGGCGCTTGAGACTCTCGACGGATTTGTGGGAAGAATCTGCGATGCGATTAAGGCAAGAGGCGGCCTCGTCCTCCTCACAGCTGACCACGGCAATGCGGACTACATGGCTGATGCGTCGGGCAATCCTGTTACGAAGCACTCCGTATCACAGGTTCCACTCTGTCTGATTTCTGACGAAATCAGCGACGTTAAGCTTGAGAACGGAAGCCTTTGTGACATTGCTCCAACGCTTCTCGACCTGATTGGAATAGAGATACCTTCTGAGATGGAGGGACGCAGCCTGGCGGTTAGATAAGCCGTAGCCTGTGGCCTGCCTTGAACCGGCGGACGAAGCGGGTTTCTCCGGCAGGGCGAAAAGCGGTTTTGCCCGCGGAAGAATGCGGCGATAGAGCCCGTCTTCGGGTGCAAAAAAACAATATAATAATTGTTAAGATGTTGACATTTGGGGGATAGGTGTTATCATTTATTTGATGCATGTATTCATGCACATTCACTATAGTGTTTTTTGATAAGGAGAAGAAACTATGTCAAATTATGTTGAAAGAGTCATTGAGCTCTGCAAGCAGAAGAACCCAGGTGAGGTTGAGTTCCACCAGACAGTTGAAGAGGTTCTTACTTCACTCGCACCTGTAATGGATGCTCATCCTGAGTACGAGGAGTGCGCTCTTCTCGAGAGACTTACTGAGCCTGAGAGAGGAATCACTTTCAGAGTTGTATGGGTTGATGACAACGGTAAGGTACAGGTTAACAAGGGTTACAGATACCAGTTCAACTCAGCAATCGGACCTTACAAGGGTGGTCTCAGATTCGCACCAAACGTATATCCTGGAATCATCAAGTTCCTCGGATTCGAGCAGATCTTCAAGAATTCACTGACAGGTCTTCCTATCGGTGGAGGTAAGGGTGGATCAGACTTCGATCCTAACGGAAAGTCAGATGCAGAGATCATGAGATTCTGCCAGGCATTCATGACAGAGCTTTACAGACACATCGGACCACACACTGACGTTCCTGCAGGAGACCTCGGTGTAGGCGGAAGAGAGATCGGTTACCTCTTCGGACAGTACAAGAGAATCGTTGACAGATTCGACGGCGGAGTTCTTACTGGTAAGGGACTTCAGTACGGCGGATGCCTTGGAAGAGCTGAGGCTACTGGATTCGGTATCGTATGGTACGCTGAGGAGATGCTCAAGGCTAACGGTGAGGAGCTTGAGGGCAAGACAGTTGCTATCTCAGGATTCGGTAACGTTGCTTGGGGAGCTGCTTGGAAGCTCATGGACCTCGGCGCTAAGTGCGTAACTATCTCAGGACCAGACGGATACATCTACGATCCAGACGGAATCAGCACTCCAGAGAAGGTTGCTTACCTCCTCGAGCTCAGAAACTCAGGAAAGAACATCTGCGCTCCTTACGCAGAGAAGTTCCCTGGTGCACAGTTCTTCGCTGGAAAGAAGCCTTGGGGCGTATTCCAGGATACTGGATGCAAGGTTGACCTCTTCATCCCATGCGCTATGCAGAACGACGTTCACATGGAGCATGCTAAGCAGATCGTTGAGGGCGGCTGCAAGTTCTACTGCGAGGGTGCTAACATGCCTACAACTAACGACGCTCTTACTTACCTGATGGACAACATGATCGCAGTTGGACCAGCTAAGGCTGCTAACGCAGGTGGTGTTGCTACATCATGTATCGAGATGGGTCAGAACGCAGGACACACTGTATTCCAGCACGAGGATGTTTACGCTCAGCTCCACCAGATCATGAGAAACATCTACAACGCTTGTGCTGCTGCTGGTGAGAAGTACTACGGAAACAAGAACGCTCTTGTTCAGGGTGCTAACATCGCTGGATTCGAGAAGGTTGCTTCTGCAATGATGCAGCAGGGTCTTGTATAAACCACGGTTTCATTTCTTAAACGATTAAAGGTGCAGTCAGTTTACTGAGCCGCACATAATCGGAATTGATTCATAAAGGGTTTATAGGATTGATTCTACAGACAGACAGGGCACGCCGGACGGCGTGGACCTTATCGCAAACAACAAAGCAGGGGAC
>CAMFZN010000015.1 GCA_946006945.1 uncultured Clostridia bacterium
TAGAATATAAGGAGGCTTGCGGGATGCTTCGAATGGAGATTGCGCTTTTGCTCGTAGTGGCATTTATAGCGTTTAACTATTTTACGGCAGAGAAGGATGAAGCTTTACTACACAAGGCCTTTGAGGGGCTGATTGTATGTGTTATGGCCAACCTGCTTTTTGATGGAATAACCGTATACACGGTAAATAACCTTAATACAGTGCCCCTTCTTCTGAACAATGTGGTGCACAGGTTTTTCCTCGGCAGCATGGTGGCTGTGATATTTCTTTTCTATCGCTATATTGCGATAATTGTGCAGGACGAGACCGGCAAGCCAAGGAAGCTCGACAGCATCGCCCTCGCCATGCTGGTGCTTGCGCTTCTTGGCAATTTTCTGCTTCCGATTGAATATACAGTCACAGAGCACGGGAATTATTCCTCAGGACCATATATGTACGTTCCTTATGCGGCAGTTGCATTCTATCTGTCTCTTTGCATAGGACTTCTTGTGGCTAACCGGAGGGAAATTTCTCCAAGAAAAAGAAACATAATCGGCACTGCTCTTGCTATCGAGGTAGCCTTCACGATACTTCAGGGACTCAACCATACATGGCTCATAAGCGGTCTTGGAATGACCCTGATGACTCTGTCATTTTATCTCACACTTGAGAATCCAGAAGCTCTTCGGCGTGAGCTTACGGAACAGCGGCTTTCGATGCTGTACCTTAAGAGTCAGGTCAATCCGCATTTTCTGTACAATACTCTTGACACAATCAGAATACAGGCACAGCTGAACGGTGATAATCAGACAGCAAGCCTTCTGATGAGACTTGTGGATTTCTTCAGGCTGAGTGTCAAGGTTGACCGTCCCATGGTCACACTTGATGATGAGATGGAGCTTCTTGAGGCCTATATGGACCTAATGTGTTACCGCTATCCGGAGCTTAGCTGCAGCTATGACATAGATCCTGAGCTTGGAGAGCAGCAGGTTCCCAACTTCATCCTTCAGCCGCTTGTAGAGAACAGCCTTCTCCACGGGCTCAAGAACAAAGGTTATCACGGGGAGATTGATATCTCATGCAGTAAAGAAGATGACAGACTTATAATCAGCATCAAGGATACCGGAACAGGCTTTGATACGGGCAAAAAAGAAATAATCGACAACATGCTGATTAACTACGACAGACAGCCTCCTAAGCTCACCGGGGGGAGCATTGGAGTACTTAATGTTCAGAAGAGAATCAAACTTCTTTGCGGCAAGGACTATGGCCTTCATTATACGGACAACCCTGACGGTGGAGTAACTGCACACATTACACTGCCTATGACAAAATAAAGGAGATGATATCATGAAGAAGCTTGGTGTTCTTCTCGTAGACGATGAAATAATGATTCGCGAGGGCTTCAAGAAGCTCTTCGACTGGGGTGCTCACGGCTGCGATGTTATTGGAGAGGCTGCTGACGGAATGGAAGCCATCTCAAAGATTGACGATCTAAAACCGGACATAGTAGTTATTGATATCAACATGCCAATCATGAACGGTCTAAAGGTCATTCAGATGACTAGACTTAAGCATCCTGATATCGCATTTATTATCGTATCAGGCTACGATGATTTCTCTTATTGCCGAGAAGCTCTAAGACTTAAGATTACCGATTATATCCTCAAGCCTGTCAATTACGATGAGTTCGGAACATGCATTGACAATCTTAAGATCTCGATGTTCAGAAACCATATCAGAAATCAGGCCGATGACGAAGAGTTCGAAGAAAGACCGATTCACAGCATAATGAGATTCATGCAGGAGCATCTCAAAGAGGATATCAGTCTGTCGATGCTGTCTGATGAGTTCCACATGAATCCGCAGTATATAAGCCAGCTTTTCAAAAGTGAGATGGGAGTAGGATTTCTTGCCTACCTTACCAATATCAGAATGGAACATGCGAAGAAGCTGCTCCTTGCATCGTCACTTTCAATAGGTGAGATTTCCGAAGAATCAGGCTACGGAGATTACAGGGTTTTCACAAAGGCCTTCAAAAAAAGCGAAGGCGTAACGCCCTCGCAGTTCAGAAGAGATTTCCTTGATAAACAGTAATCGCATAACTGGGCATCAGCTGCTTCTGAATCTCCTCACTGATTCCGATATTTCCTTGAGCTCCTCGCTGCTAAGCTCAGGGAGTCGCTCGAGCTTATCCATCATCAGCTCAAGCTTGTCCTCCTCCATCGTACGCAGCTTCGCACGATGATATGTCACAACTGTACTTGTAATTATTGCTATCATTCCTATAGAGTACATGGACAGAATAATACTTAGAAGTCTTCCGACAGGTGTCACAGCAACAGCCTCGCCAAAGCCTATCGTCGTCACAAGCTCAAAGCAGTACCATAGAGCGTTGCCGTAGGTTTCAAACACGTCCTCTCTTCTGAAGATCAGATAGGCAAGTGCGAAAAAAACTATAAAGTATACACCGAGAGTCTCAAAGAAGCGGGTCTGTCGAAGAACCCTTCTGAGAACTCTCTTTCTTTTGGCCTTATTGTGCTGCATCCTTCTTACCTCCCTTCCTTGAAGCTGCCTGGCTCGCTATGAACGCCGCCATGAATATCCATATGCCCATCCTTACAGGGAAGCACAGGAACAGAAGACATGTAACCGCAAGAGGCTTGCCCATAGATGAGCTAAGGGTAGCAGCCGTAACTATGGCTGCAGCGTACACCGCTGAAGAGCTGTCAAGCGGGAATATCAGAAGAGATGTTCCGTAGCCGAGACATACCGCTGCAAATATCAGCGGGAAGAAATGTCCTCCCTTCATTCCAAGCTTTATGCACATGCATGTAAGGACAATCTTAAGAAACGCCATGGCGATCATTGCCCAGGGAGCATAATCCGCATAATCCCTGATAAGAATTCCCATCTCCTCTTCTCCTGAGAATCTAACCATAGGAACCCATACGGATACAAGTCCGAGAACAAGTCCTGCCGTTAGCTCACTTATTACAGGAGGGAGCTTAGCTGACAGCTTATCCATAACATGCTCTGTCTTCTCAAAGAAGAGACCAAGCAATATTCCGATTGCAAGATAAGGAACCGTCATCAGAAGATCAGCCTTCCCGGGAACAGCGTTCTCAAAGCTCGGAAAGCCTTCCATTGATTTGCCAAAAACACTGTTCAGAACAAACATAACGCCAAGAGCTCCGCATATCGAGGCACCATATACCACCATCAGCCTGATTCGCCCTGACTTGACGCTGCCCCCTCTTCCGATCTCGTCAAGAAGCTCATCCGGAAGCTCATCCTCCTCGATTGCAGAGAAGAGCCCAAAAAGAGGCGAAAAGAACAGAACCGAAAGCGATACGGCAAGCCCGAGTCTTGAACTTATAACCGTGTTTCTTCCTGCGAAGCTTACATTCTCCTTAACCCAGCAACCGAGCGCAACTACTATACCTACCATGCCGGCCTCAGGACCGACACTGCTTGCGAATATCAGAGGAAGCAGTGCTGCAATCATTATGATTCCTATCTTACTGTAAGGATAGGTTCCTGTCTTCTTAACCCTGCCTATTACCTCAAACATACTCTCCGGATAGTCCCCGAATTTCTTTCTGAAGAGTCCTATTATCAGGCCTCCAAGTCCACAGGCCAAAACAGGGTACCATACAGGTGAACCCGCCTGAGCCGGAATCAGATTCCATATCAGTCTGGTACCCTCTCTTACAAGTCTTAGGAAAATCCAAAGCACTCCGCCCGATACCATTCCGAGAGTCGCACAGAATAAGGCCAGCTTCGTGTTGTTGCTGAATCTGGTTAATGTCATATATGTACTAAACTCCTTTGTAAGAATTATATATTAATAGCACTACATCTTACAGCTTCAGACTTCCGTCCTTGTCATAATAGAATGTAAGCTCGATGCTGTCCTCGCCGTCAAAAAGCTTCTTAAGAAATATCCTGTCTCCATCCCACAGACTCAGGTCCAGTATCTCATCTATCGGAACCCATCTTAGATCACCCTCGTCGCAGTCATCGGACAGCTCCCCCTCGAAATCATCCGAGGTATAAAGAAACATCTCCTCGGATTCCCATATCTCCGAGTGAAAATGCACCACGCCTCTGTAGGTTACAGAGTTAAGTCTAAGCCCTGTCTCCTCAAGAACCTCTCTGACAACGCATTCATCTCTCGTCTCGCCGGGCTCTACCTTGCCGCCTGCACCTATCCATTTGCCCGCGCTTGGATCGTTCTCCTTCTTATTGCGGAGCATCATGAGGTAGCAGCCGTCCTTCTCAACATAGCATAATGTAGTAAGCAGCATTTATCTCACCTCCGGTGCATATTCCTTAATGATTGCCTGCGCAGCCTTTATTCCGTCACATGCCGCAGAGGTTATTCCACCCGCATAGCCGGCACCCTCACCGGCAGGATAGATGCCTCTAATATTACTCTGAAGCTCTGCATCTCTGACGATTCTTACAGGAGATGAGCTTCTCGTCTCCGTCGCCTTTATTACAGCATCCGGACTGTCATAGCCCTTTATTCTTCGTGCAAAAAACGGCACAGCCTCTCTTATCGCATCTGCCGCAAAGTCCGGCAGTGAATTGATTACCGGGAGAGCCTCGCTGTCCCCATCAAGGAAGTGCTTCATGGTTGTTGTAGGCGGTCTGAAGCCTCCTCCGCCGTTTATGAACGCAAGCTTCTCGTATTTCTCCTGAAAGCGCACTCCGGCAAGCACATCATCGCCCTCGAAATCATCGATTCTTACATCGCATAGGATTCCACTGTTAGCCATACCGCTGTCTCTTCGCCTGTTGCTCATTCCGTTAACGCACAGCTCCCCGTCTCTGTTCGAGCAGACAACAACCTCTCCGCCAGGGCACATGCAGAACGAGTATACACCCCTTCCGTTGGAGGCGTGGTAATTAACCTTATAATCCGCCGGAGGAAGCCTGTCCTCGTCTCCGTACTGAGCCCTGTCAATAAGGGACTGAGGATGCTCCATTCTGACGCCGATTGAGAACGGTTTTCGCTCCATCTCCATTCCAAGACTGTTAATCAGCTTGAAGGTATCTCTCGCACTGTGTCCTATTGCCAGAATCAGCGCTTCTGTCTCAATGTCGTATTCGCCTTCAGGTCCTTCGGCACGAACCCTGCACAGCCTTCCGTCCTCTTCCTCTATTCCTACAAGCTTTGTGGAGAATCTAACCTCTCCGCCGAGCCTAATAATCTCTTCCCTAAGATTGACTATTACTTCTCTCAGCACATCCGTTCCGATATGAGGCCTGTGAAGGTACATGATATCGTCGCCGGCACCTGCATCACAAAAGGTTCTGAGCACCTTTCTTATATTGCCGTCCTTGATTCCGCTTGTGAGCTTGCCGTCAGAGAAAGTTCCTGCACCGCCCTCACCGAATAGCATGTTTGATTCCTCATCCAGCCTTCCCTCTTCTCTGAAGAGCTCCACATCTCTTACTCTCTCATCCATGCATCTTCCGCGCTCAAGAATTATCGGTCTGTATCCTCGTCTTGCAAGCTCAAGCCCTGCGAAAATTCCGCATGGCCCAAAGCCTGCAATCACCGGGCGACCCGTCATCCTGTGACTTCCCGTCTCAGGCTCAAAAGGCTTCTCAAGCTCATCATCCACCTCGGACACAAGCTTTGATGAGATCTTTGACTCAGTATAAAAATCCACGGTGTATACAAGTCTGATTGCAGACTTGTCCCTCGCGTCTATAGATTCTCTTCTGACCTCCCATGACCTGATGGTGCCTGGCCTGAGGCGAAGCTTCTTCTCTATGCGAGAAGGAAGCAGCTCAAGAGAATCTCCGATATTCAGTTTTATCTGATTAATTCTGTAATGCATCATCTGCTATCGCCTTTCCTGCCTTAATTCCGGTAAGCCACGCATTGGCAAGGTTGTAGCCTCCGCACGGCCCGTCGTAGTCGAGAAGCTCTCCGGTAATATACAGTCCATCGATAAGCCTTGATTCCGATGTATCGGCATCAACCTCCTCAAGACTTACGCCTCCCATCGTGCACTGCGCATCCTTCCAGCCTTTGATACCCGAAGGAGTGAATTCAAGAGCTCTGAATGATGAAACTATAGACTCTGAAGCCTCGTCATAAAGATCTTCTGCTGTGATATCCTCAGGGATTCCTGCCTGCCTCATAATCTCTCTTGACAGAGCCGGTCTGAAGGCTGTTCTTAGAAGAGCTTCAGCAGCTTCATACGGCTTAGCTGTTTTGCGCTCTTCATCAGCCTTTATTGCCTCGCCATTCTCCCTGACTCTTCTTATTTCATCCTTAACAAAAGCATCAAGCATCCTCTCCGGGTCTAGATCAATTCTTATCCTGAAGCATGACAGACCTTCCTCCTTATCATACCTCATATGCCTGGTCATATTGAATATGCATATTCCGCTAAGACCATATTTCGTGAACTGTATCTCACCCGACTCGCAGTAAACAGTCTCTCCCTTTCTTATCAGACTGACCTTTCCCCTGGCGCGTATTCCGTTAAGGCCCTTTACCTCGAAGCCGTCAATCTCCACCGGAGTCAGAATAGGTACAGGAGTAATCACGCTGTGGCCGAGCTTTCTTGCAAGTCTGTAGCCGTCTCCGATTGTACCGAAGGCAGGACCAGCCTTGCCGCCGAGAGCAAGCACAAGATATCTTGACTCAAGCCTTCCGTTTATGACGAAGCACTTCTGTACTCTCTCAACCGTCTTTACCTCATAGCCTGTCTTTACCATGACGCCTGACTCCTTAAGCCTCTCCTCGAGCCTGTCCGTTACGTCAGCAGCAGACTCAGAAAACGGATATACGAGACCGTTTTCATACACACGAAAAGCTATGCCCTCCCGCATCAGAAAATCCGATACCAGAGCATAGCCCTCACTTTCGGTATTGGCAATATTGCACCTGCCGTTTCCTGTCGCTCTAAGCTTACGGCCTACAGCCTCGTTCTTCTCAAGGATTACAACCTTAAGTTCCGGCGCACGCTTCTTAATCTCAAGTGCGGCAGCCATGCCCGAGGGTCCGCCGCCTGCAATTGCAACATCTATCATTATCTCCTCCAGTTCTTCTGCTTTGCGCCAAGAATGACCGGTCTTTATAAAGAGCCGGTCATTCCAAGTGTCAATCCATATTCGCCTGATTACTCAAGTCCTGCCGCTCTTCTAAGCTCTTCTGCTCTGTCAGTATCTTCCCATCTGCAGCCAGAAGCATTGCTTCCGAAGTGTCCGTACGAAGCAAGCTTTCTGTATATAGGCTTTCTGAGGTCGAGCTGCTTGATGATTGCAGCAGGTCTCATGTCGAAATGCTCCTTAACAAGCTCAACAATCTTCTCATCGTCTATTACGCCTGAACCGAAGGTATCTGCATATACAGATACCGGCTTGGCAACACCGATTGCATATGCAAGCTCGATCTCGCATCTCTCTGCGATACCTGCAGCAACTATGTTCTTAGCGATGTATCTTGCCATGTAAGCAGCACTTCTGTCAACCTTTGTAGGGTCCTTTCCTGAGAATGCGCCGCCTCCGTGGCTTGATCTTCCACCGTAGGTATCTACGATAATCTTACGACCTGTGAGACCTGAATCTCCCATAGGTCCTCCGATTACGAATCTTCCGGTAGGGTTTACGAAATACTTGGTGTTCTCGTCGATATACTCCTCAGGAATGATAGGCTTAATAACCTTCTCTATCATGTCCTTTCTGATCTGCTCAAGATTTGCCTCAGCCTTGTGCTGTGTTGAGATGAGCACGGTATCAATTCTTACGAGTCTGCCGTCCTCATACTCGCATGTAACCTGTGTCTTTCCGTCAGGCTCAAGGTAGTCGATAGTTCCATCCTTACGAACCTTGGCAAGCTGCTTTGCAAGCTGGTGTGAAAGCTCGATAGGCATAGGCATCAGACAGTCTGTCTCTCTGCACGCATATCCGAACATCATACCCTGATCTCCTGCGCCGATAAGATTAAGCTCGTCGCTTGTATCTCCGCTCTCCTTGCACTCAAGAGCCTCATCAACACCCATTGCGATATCAGGTGACTGCTCCTCAATTCTAACCATTACCTCGCAGGTGTTTCCGTCGAAGCAGGCCTCCTCGCAGTCATAACCGATCTCGCATACAGTCTTTCTTACGATTGCCTCGTAATCAACATCTGCAGTTGATGAAATCTCACCGAATACCATTACAAAACCTGTCTTTGTAGCAGTCTCACAGGCGATATGCGCATCAGGATCTTGTGCAAGAATTGCATCGATGATAGCATCTGATACCTGGTCGCAGACCTTGTCAGGATGTCCCTCAGTAACAGACTCTGAAGTAAAAAGCTTTCTCATATATGTTCCTCCTATAAATAACGCCCTTTGATACGGGCAAAACCAACTTTCAGCCATAAAAAAAATCCCCGCTGCCCAAAAAGCAGAGAGATCTCGTACTCCTCATCTGCCGAGAGATGGCTGACTCTCGTGGGAATTGGCACCTTCACTCCTGTGAGGTTGCCGCGAGATCATTGGGCCCATTCCCTCCCTCGCTCTTAATAAGGTAGTACATTAATTATAGTCAATTCTTAGGTAGAGTCAAGCAAAATGAGATGATATAATGATAGTCAATTAATAAACAAGGAGGTGCTTCATGCAAAACTTCCAGGTAATCGAAGGCAGACTGTCCGAATCCTATAATCATTTCAGTGAATTCAGGTTCAGGAATTGCATATGTACAGATACTCGACTGATGGGTGTGCTTGCTATGCGTATAATCTGGGAAGATCCGTCAGATTCGCAGCATACATATCAGCTGCTCCTCCATCTTGACTATTCAGAGTATGGCATTGACGAGCTTCAGGAGTTTGAAATATCACCTGACAGTCCACAAAGCGGTGTCAGTGCAGAGGATGCCGAGGAGTCATGGAGACATATTTATCAGGATCTCGGAGGAAAGCTTGTGGAACTTGAGCCTGATGTTTTTGTCCATCTCATCTACGACGCAATAGATGTTGCGAGAAAGAATATTATGACCGGCTTTGATGAGTACGCAGACTTCAGATCAGGTGCACTTTCAAGAATCAGGCTTATGAGGGACGCGCTCTCAGATGCAGGTCTTATGAAAGAAGACTGCAGCACAGCGAATGCTATCAGAGCTGTTATTCCTGAGGTTCTTGAGGCATATGAGGTAATTCACTATTTCATCATGAGACTTGCAGATAGAGACTTTGATGCGGCCGCTTTTCTTTCAACAATTGACAGGTCAGAGCTTGAAAGGTCACCGATTGCATCATTCGGAATTCAGAGCCTGATGAAGAACAGCATCGGAACGCCGGCAGACGCAGCCTCAGAATCAGATAGATTTGCGCTTGAGACTATAACTATGTCTGATTTCAAATACTATTTCTTCACATCCGTTATCGAGCTGTCCGGCGGCAGAAGATCTGTTAACCCGAAGGTAACATCACTGTATACCGGATTCAGCAAGCCGCTTTCTCAGACTGAGACAGCTTATGCACTCAGCACTCCTGAGTACATAACCGTATATGACATTCCCGATCAGGTTCTTTCTGACTTCGAGATCAGAGAGATTGATTATTTCAGGAATGTCAGCCCAAGAGTAATTGACAACGGATGGTTTCTTCCTGTGTATAACAAAGACAACTATCACCTGCGCCTTCCAATCTACAGGATTAACGGAGATCTTTCTGCAACAGCGCTTGTATCGATCCCAGGCGAACTCGTGGTAATGTCCTCAAGACTGTTTGATGCTAACAGCGTCGAGACATCAATTGAGAATTCATACTATGGAGACAAGCTCATACTCAAGGGACGATATCAGGTCAATGAGCCGGTATTTCAAACGCTGTGCAAAACCACAGGTGCAATGTTCGAGGATATGATCAGCATGCCGGATGATGAGTAAATGCATGTGCAGCAAAAAAATACAATCCTGCATTAATTCCACGGTTTTGTTCTTTTTTGAAATGTGAACATTTCAACAATCAGAAATCCTTTAACCGCAAGGCATTGACGAATTATCCACAGGATTTTTGATAATTGTATACATTATTATCCACTTATCCATGTGGAAAACTTTTGTCGAGATAATGCTGAAATTTCAGTATTATCTCGACTTTCTCGAGTCTGTCAATAGAAGTTTTCCACATATTTTTGTCATTGTTGAACAGTAAGCTCTGTTCTTTTTTGAAAGGAAGGTTTTTTGTTTTGGAGAGACTATATAAGAAGAATCCTTATTTAAAATCTACAAATTCCATCGTCTCCGAAGTAAGATGCAAGGATGGTTGCGATGTGCTTGTTTTAGAGGAAACGGTGTTCTATCCCGAGGGAGGAGGACAGAAATGTGACATCGGAACACTCACCTCTTCCAAGGGCACCTTTAATGTTACAGATGTAAGGGCCTCATCCACCGAGGCTCCTGTGGAGCACATTACCGATGCTCCATATGGAACCTTCGAAGCCGGTGATGAGGTATCACTCTCAATTGACTGGGATAGACGATTCAGCAACATGCAGAGACATACAGGAGAACATCTTCTGAGCGGTGTCTTTCACTCAATGTATGGAGGCGTCAACAAGGGCTTTCACATGTCCAAGGATTACATTGCCATTGACATTGACCTTGACGGAAGGATCCTATCAGAGGATGAGGTAGCTGCCGCTGAAATGAGAGTTAATGAGCTTATCTGGATGGACCTTCCTGTTACTCAGTATTCATTTCCTTCATACGAGGAATCACTTGTAATGCCTGCAAGAAAGCAGGTTTATCACGAGGGTGAGATTACGGTCGTCCTGATAGGTGATAAGGAAAGTCCAGCTGACTGTATAGCATGCTGCGGCACTCATGTATCATCAACCGGACAGATAGGTCTTGTAAGCATAAGAAAGAGCGAGCCGAACAAGGGTATGACAAGAGTGTTCTTTGACTGCGGCTCAAATGCTCTTTATGAAAGCATCAGAGACCGAAGGGTTGTTCTTGAAGCAGCCGCAAGCTACTCCTGTGGAAGAGATGATCTTCTTGGAAGACTTGAAGCTGAGCGTGCAAAGCTTGCTGAGCAGAAGACTCGGACATCTGAGCTTGCAGCCTTCTGCTGTGACACTGAATATGAACGAATTATCACAGAGCTTCCGGCTGATAAGGGATCCTATCCTGCTGTATACTTCTCAAAGCTGCTTTCTTCCTCCGAGCTTCTGAAGCTTGGATTCAGGGCAGCACAGAAGCTTCCTGATGGAGCCCTTATTGCTCTATCGTCTGAATCAGAGACTCAGATAATCCTTGTCTCAAAGGGTGATGTAAGCTGCAGTGAGTATGTCAGGGAATATGCTCCTAGGTTCAACGGGCGCGGGGGCGGAAGACCTGATAACGCAAGAATCAGCTTTCCGTCAAAGGCTGATGTCAAAGCTTTCACAGACTTTGTATGCAAAACTGTGTTATAATAAGGTATCTGGAACGAAAGGATAATGGAATCATGAATAACAAGGTTATTATTACAATAGGAAGAGAGTATGGAAGCGGAGGTCATGAGGTTGGAAAGCGACTTGCAGCTAAGCTTGGTATTCCTCTCTATGATGATGAGCTTATCCAAGAGGCTGCATCAAAGACAGGCTACAACCTGGATTACGTAAAGGCCAACGACGAGAAGGCTCCGGAGCTTTCAATCGGTTCCTACTTCTCAGGAATAGACATTTATCAGTCTACTCCATACGATAATATTCAGTTCGAACAGCACAAGCTTATTAGGGATATAGCAAGTAAGGGAAGCTGTGTCATCATCGGACATGCTGCAGATTATGTGCTTAGAGATGAGGAACATGTAAGCGTATTTGTTTTTGCACCTATAGAGGACAGAATCAAGAGGAAGCTTGCCCTT
Source organism: uncultured Clostridia bacterium (assembly GCA_946006945.1). Classification (GTDB taxonomy): domain Bacteria; phylum Bacillota; class Clostridia; order Peptostreptococcales; family Anaerovoracaceae; genus Crickella. Next base: position 11,855 of record CAMFZN010000015.1, read on the forward strand.
CTTTCTCCTGAGGAGGCTGAGGGAATGACCGAGGCTGCAATGGAGAAGAAGATTAAGCAGATGGACAAGCAGAGAAGAAGATTCTACGATTTCTACACAGACAACAAGTGGGGTGCCAAGGAGAGCTACGATCTTTGCATCAATACCAGCCGCACAGGAATTGATGGAGCTGTAAGCATTATTGAGACAATGATAAAGGCTTCAGCAGGCAAGGATCTGTTTACAGATATGTAATCCTCCGTATCGTCTGACATGAAAGATTAATACTAAGGACCGCCTTGGAGATAAGTACAATGTGTACCTGTCTCTACGGGCGGTCCTTCTTCATGCATCCTGCTATGTGTCATGATAGTAAAAAACAACAGTTTCGGGGGACTGCTGTTTTTCGGAAGTTATTTATTAATTACTTAGGTTGACATTATATTACCATTGCTATATACATATGTAAAATTACTTGTTATAATGTTATCCATAAATATTACTAATGTATAATATTTTTAGGAAACTTATTGTATAAGTATAAAATCGTTATTTTATACACAATCTTGCAGGCATCAATTCAGTCAATAACGACTTAATAATTGACATGAGGAGGCATCAGACATGAATCTTCAGCAGATAGAGGTTTTTCTCGAGATAGCAGAGACAGGAAGCTTTACGGCAGCAGGTAATAATCTTGGATATACCCAGTCAAGAATAACACAGATGATGAAGGCGCTCGAGGAAGAGTTTGGCTTCAGGCTGTTTATTAAGGATCACTTCGGGTCTTCTCTTTCAGAAGCAGGACTTAATCTTCTCCCGACAATAAGACAGCTCTCCAAGGATAAGAACCATGTATTTGAGAAGGTATCTGAGATTAACGGGCTCAGAGTGGGAAGTCTTCAGCTCGGCACCTATCTCAGCTGCGCAGTTAACTGGCTTCCGGATGTGCTTTCGGTATTTCACAGCATGTACCCTAACATATCAATAAACATTTCTGAGACAGGCTGGCAGGAAATAAGACAAGGCCTTAAGGAACGAACACTTGATATCGGCTTCATAAGCAATCCGTTCACTCAAGACCTTGAGTTTCTTCCATTATATGAGGATCCTATCGTCACCATTCTCCCTAAGGGCCATCCTCTAACAGCCTACGAGAGAATTCCTGTTAAAGAAATAGAGAACTACGACTTCATATTATCGAGTATAGACTATGATAATGATATTACCCGTGTATTTGGAGATAATAATGTTACCCCTAAGGTCAGCATATATTCCTCAAACGACTTCCATCAGATTCAGATGGTAAGAAACGGCCTTGGAATAGGAATGCTGCCCCAGATGATTCTTGACTGTTACAAGGATTCGAGTATAGTAGCTCGCCCTCTTGATCCTCCTCAGTCAAGAGTCCTTGGCATTGCCCTTCCGTCCTTCGACGGAATTGGTCCGATAACAAGGGAGTTCATCAGACTGTTTAAGGATTATCACGGCATAGGAGATGACAATCTTATCCCGTGATTATACTCTCTTAAGGTATTCTATCTCTCCCGGACCGAGTTTTCTGCACTGTCCGGTCGCAAGCTTTCCAATAGTAAGGTTGCCGAGCCTGATTCTTTCAAGCTCGGTGACCTCATGTCCAAGAGCCTCAAACATTCTTCTAACCTGGCGGTTTTTGCCCTCGTGGATAGTAATCTCAACAACTGTTGAATTCCTATCGTGCCTTAGAAGCTTAACCTCTGCAGGTGAGGTAACAAATCCTCCGATGTCGATTCCCTTTGCAAGCCTTGCAGCCTCTGCCCTGGTTACAATTCCTGTAACCCTCGCAACATAGGTCTTATCGAATTCTCCGGATGGATGCATAAGCTTGTTGGCAAGCTCTCCGTCGTTAGTCATGATAAGGAGTCCCGATGTATTATAATCAAGTCTTCCTACAGGAAATACTCTGATATCATCCGGAACAAGCTCTGTAACAAGGTGTCTTCCCTCCTTGTCCGCTGTAGAGGTTACATAGCCGCAAGGTTTGTTGAGAAGATAGTAGACAAGTTTTGATGCAGGCTTAATAACCATTCCCTGAACCTCAACAACATCTCCGTCCTCGGTCTGGTATCCCGGGTTCTTAAGCACCTGTCCGTTCACCTTTACCTTTCCCTCGCTGATAAGCTCATCAGCCTTACGTCTGGAGCATACTCCAGCCGACGCAATATACTTGTTAATCCTCATTTATTTCCACCTCTTCGTAATCTTCATCCTGGTCTAGTGTAAGCTGCTGATGAAGCTCAAGTCCGCTGCGTTCCTTATCACTCTCGAGCTCCTCTATTTCAGGAAGGTCATCAAGCGAGCTGAAGCCGAACTTGGCAAGGAACTCCTTTGTTGTTCCATATAGAACAGGTCTTCCTACTCCTTCAGATCTTCCGACTGCCTCAACAAGGCCCTTGTCAGAGAGTCCCTCAATTACTCTCTCGCTTTTGATTCCTCTGATTGAATCTATTTCACCTCTTGTAACAGGCTGTCTGTACGCTATTATGGCAAGAACCTCCAATGCTGCCTGTGACAGTCTCTTGATTCTTACAGGTGTGCACAGCTTCCTTATGAAGACATCATTCTCTATGTTAGTTACGAAGCCATAGGAATCATCAAGCTGTCTGATGCGTATTCCTCTGCCCTCCATCTCATACTCGTCCTTAAGCTCATTAAACAGCTCTCTAATCTCCTCCCTGCTTGTCTCAAGGATTGAAGCAGCATCCTTTACCTCTATTGCCTCACCCATAACAAACATCATGGACTCGAGAGCCGATTTCTTTGTCTTTCTACTGTACATTATCTGTGCATCCCCTTCTAAGAACTATTTCTCCGTAAGCCTCCTTCTGCTCTGCCGTAATCTCCTGATTCTTAATCATGGCAAGCAGCGACATGAAGGAAAGCGTTACATCTGCTCTGTCAGGCTTCTCAGGAAGAAGCGAGCTGAACAGAACCTCATCACTCTCACTGAAACCCTTGTCCAGCATAAGCTGCATTGCCTTAAGCCGTTCCTCAACAGACTCCTTTCTCCTTCTCGGACGCTGGTATCTTTCGGTTACCTCCCAGACCTTCTGCTTTTTGGTCAGGAAAAGCCTGAAGGCGTTAACCATCTGAGCCTCGGTTGCCATAAGTATCTCATCGGCCTCATCTGTATATTCCGAAAGATCCTCTGCAGGCTTCTGATGAACAGCGCTGTAGTATTCATATCTTTCGGAAAGAAGCTCTGCCTGCTTCTTAACCCTTACGTACTCCGCAAGTCTTCCGGCAAGCTCTGTTCTCGGATCCTCGAGAAGGGCAACTTCACCCTGCTCCGTAACCCTCGGAAGAAGCATGTGTGACTTAAGTCTTATGAGAATTGCAGCGAGCACAATAAATTCGCTGGCGACCTCAACATCGAGGCTCTCCATCTCCTTAAGATATGAAATATACTGCTCAGTTATCTCAGCGACCTTTATATCATAGATATCCATCCTGGCATTCTCAAGGAGATACACCAGGAGGTCAAATGGTCCCTCGAACTGATTGATTCTTACTTTATACACCTATCTGTCACCTTCCATAACGGCTCTTATGCTCTCCTCGTAAGGAGGATACAGCACACCCTTCTCTGTTATTACTGCTGTAATAAGGCTGTGGTCAGTAACATCGAAGGCAGGGTTAAATACCTTAACTCCCTCAGGCACCATTCTCTTCTCATACCACAGCTCGGTTACCTCCTCGGGAGCTCTCTGCTCAATTACAATATCTGCACCTGTCTTAGTATTCATATCCAGAGTCGATGTAGGCACATTCATGTAGAACGGAATGCCGTACTCCTTGGCGAGAACCGCAAGTCCTAGAGTTCCTATCTTGTTGGCGCCGTCTCCGTTGGCTGCCATTCTGTCGCAGCCGACGATTACACAGTCAATCATGCCCTGACTCATGAGAGTTGCAGCCATGTTGTCGCAGATTACCGTCGTATCGACACCCATTTTGCTAAGCTCCCAGCTCGAGAGCCTTGCTCCCTGAAGAAGAGGTCTGGTCTCGTCACAGTATACCTTGAAGCCATAGCCTCTCTCCTGCCCCATGTATATAGGCGCAAAAGCTCCGCCAAAACCGGTAGTCGCAAGACCTCCCGCATTGCAGTGAGTCAGTATCCTCATTCCGGGCTTTAGAAGTGTAAGACCATATTCTCCCTTCGACATGCAGCACTCGTCATCCTCAATTCGGATTCTGTCTGCAGCATCAAAGATTGTGTTTATAATATCCGAGGCAGTGACATACTGCCTTGCAATGCCCTCCTTATCGGATGAAAGAGACTCCTCAAGTCTTCTGTACTCATCCATTACTCTTCCGATTGCATATGAAAGGTTAACAGCTGTAGGTCTTGAGCTGTTAAGATAGGCTGCCCTCTCATCAAGCGCGATTGATACCACATAGAGCTCCTCCGGACTTAGAGGCTTGTCGTCACTTAAGCCCTGAAGCACCTCCTTGGCTGCGAGCCACATTCCATAGCCGCCCGCAACGCCGATCGCAGTGGCACCCCTTACCGCAAGCCTTTTGATACAGTCATACACATCCTCTACCGTATAAGCCTCGATGTATTTCTCCTCAAGGGGAAGCAGCGTCTGATCAAGCATCACTAAAGCATCGCCCTTAACCTCTATTGTTCTGAATGTACACTTTTCCATAATTCATCTTCCTCGAAGTATATTTTCTTTAGATAAAGCCCCTGCGGAGGTGCCGTAAAGCCGGCCTTCTGCCTGTCGCAGGCCTCTATTGCAGCCTTTACCGATTCCGGAGTCCTCTTGTGAAGCCCTGCCTCAACAAGAGTTCCGGTCATGATTCTTACCATGTTATACAGGAATCCGTCACCTGTTACCTCGATGGCTGTCCTGTCTCCATCCTGATCTATTCTAAGATCAAAGATGGTTCTCACCGTAGTCTCCCTGGGCGTTCCTCCGGCAGTCTCAAAGGACTTGAAATCGTGCGTTCCTACTATATACTTAGCCGCCGCCCTCATCGCATCAAGGTCAAGAGGTTCAGTCATCTGATATACATGCTTCCTGGAGAAAATATCGCCGCTTCGGTCGATAACGTATCTGTATGTCTTGCCGACGCATGAATATCTGGCATGAAAGCCCTCCGGCATTACCTCTGCAGAGATAATCCTTATATCGCCCGGAGCACCCTGGCGACCCTGTCCTCCTGCACCAAAGCGCCTGTTCATTATCATAGGGAGCTTCTCAATCGGAAGAGTGCTGTTCCATTCAAGGCTCGCACACTGCCCGAGCGCATGGACTCCGGCATCCGTCCTTGAGGTTCCCTGAATAGTCACATCCTCCATCACTATGTACTTAAGGACATGCTCTATCTCCCCCTGGACAGTCCTGACACCGGTATTCTGCTTCTGCCAGCCGCTGAAGCCCGAACCATCATATTCAATTGTAAGAAGAACATTCTGTCCCATTCTCATTAATCTCCTATAGACTTATCATCTGAAGTCTGTTCCACAGAAACAGCATATATACTGCCAGGGCAAGCCATGCAGCCGGAAGCATCGGAATTCTCTCTATCTTAAGCTTCTGAATATGTTTAGCGTAGAATACCGAGATTCCGTTAAAGACTGCTGTAAGCACGAAGATGCATATCACTCCCGCTCTTCCGCTCACGCAGCCTATTGCGAGAAAGAACTTGATATCGGCTCCTCCGATTACGGTTTTTCTGTATATCAATCTTCCTATGCCGTATTCTGCCGCCATAAGACAGGCCGCTGCAGCAAGTCCTGCAGCCGGCTCCCACCAGTTATCAAAGAAGGAGACAAATCCGACCGAGGACAGTGCCAGAAGTATACTGAACTGGTCCGGAACGACCTGATAGAGTCTGTCGGCAATTGCCATCTCAAGAGCAATTGCAAGAACAATCGCCGTTCCGATCTGATAGCTAAGCACATCAGTAACCGCAAGAAATACGCCGGATATTCCGAAGAATCCGGCAAAAATGTATTTCCATGGCGTGCTCGGTATTCTCTGTCTTCCCTCCTCTATGCTTATAAGGAGCTTCTCCGGAAGCACTCTTTCTTCTGATTCATCGTCCTTATAGTCAGCGAACCAGTTAACCGGAATCCTGTTGAATAATACGACAGCTCCGTTACCGAGTATTATTGCTGTAGCAAGGGCAACAAGCACCTTGATTATTATTCCAATAGTATATTGAGTCATTATCTGAGCCTGTTGGTTCTCCTCCAGATCTTTAGCTCCTCTGCAGAGCGAATGAGTTCCTCTCTGAAGTCAGGATGACAGAGATTTACAATCTTCTCTGCTCTCTCCCATACAGATGCACCTGCGAGATTCTCAATTCCGTACTCTGTTACAAGATACTGAGTCTGGCTTCTTGGGTCTGTTACAATGTCACCGTTGAAGGTAGGAACGAATCTTGAGTGAACGTTACCCTGTCTGTCCTTATATGTTGATGTGAAGCAGATATAGCTTGCTCCTGTAGGGCTGTCAAAAGCACCGTTAAGGAAATCAAGCTGTCCGCCCGTTCCGCTTATATGTCTTGCACCCGCAGACTCCGAGCTTACCTGACCGTACAGATCAACTGCTATTGCGCTGTTGATTGATACGAAATTATCTATGTCCGCAATCACCTTAGGATCGTTGACGAAATCCATAGGCGCATTTACTACAGTCTCGTTATCTGCGAGCCAGTCATAGAGCTCTCTTGTTCCGTAGCCAAGACCGAATACCGACTTGCCGCGGAATAATCCCTTCTTGTTGCTGTTGGTGATTTTGCCCGCCTTTGCCATCTCGAGGTGAGCGTTAACCACGAGCTCTGAGTGGATTCCGAGGTCCTTAAGGTCTGACTCTGCAATAAGCGTTCCCACTGTATCAGGAAGAGCTCCTACTCCAAGCTGGATGCATGAGCCGTTCTCAATCCTTGGAATAAGTAGGTTGGCAATCTGAAGATCCACCTCTGAAGGCGGCTGAGTGAAGACTTCCTTCAGGGGCTCATGAGGACCCTCAACAACCATGTCGACCTCGCTTATATTGATCGTGTTCTGGAAGCCCGGAACCCTTGGAAGGTTCTCATCAACCTCGAGAATAATAATATCGGCAACATCAAATACTGCCCTAGCATTTGAGTTGTTGAATGAGAAGTTGAAGTTGCCGTGTCTGTCCATCGGTGTTACAGCGAGCATTGCAACATTTACTGTAAGATATCTTCTGTAATATGTAGGAAGGTATCTGAAAAGCATAGGGATGAAGTGGCACAGTCCCTTGTCGCTAAGCTTTCTCTCTGAGCCGATCATGTGCCAGCAGTTGTATCTGAAATGCTCCTGCTCAGGATCGCAAAGCACTGCCTGGATAGGTCTGTCTAGGAGAAGTCCTCTGATATTTACATCATGAAGCTCATCCTTTCTCTTGGACAGCGCTTCATCAAGCAGCACCGGAAAGCCCTGGTTGCAGCCGTAGTCAACCCAGTCTCCGCTCTTTACTGCCTTGACAGCCTCTTCAGGTGTTGTCAGCTTTGCTCTGTATTCATCCATATATCTATTGCTCATCCATAACCTCCTTCAGCCAGGTCCAGATGTCCTCATAGACCTCCTCCCTGCCTATTTCATTTAGTATTTCGTGTCTCATTCCCTCATAAAGCTTAAGATCAAGGTGGCAACTTGAATTCTTCTCGTACAGCTCCCAGGTCTTTCTTACGCCCTCGCCCCAGTTTCCGACAGGATCCTCTGCACCTGATATAAACAGAAGCGGAAGCCCTGCAGGCAGAAGCTTCATCCTGCTCTTGTCATGAGCCTTCTCCATGCCCTTGAACATGTTGTAGTATGCGTTTACCGTGAACGAGAAATTGCACCAGTCCTCACCGAGGTACCAGTCGACTATCTTCTCATCCCTTGTAAGCCAGTCCTTGTCAGTTCTCGGATTCTCAATTCTGCTGAGATATACTCCGAAGGCCATCTTCTCAATGGTCTTGCTGTGAGCTCTCTCTCCGCGGATTCTGCCTATTGCTGAAGCAAGCGTTTTGCCCGCCTTAAGAGCAGCCTTTGGCTGATGTCCCGTTCCCATGATAATAGCTCCGGCAAGATTCTCGGCATAGTGGCCTCCCTGCTCGGTGATGTACTGCCTTGTCAGAAAGGAGCCCATGCTGTGTCCGAGAATGAAGTATGGGACCTCGGGATTCTCAAGCTGGGTCATCAGACGAAGCTTGTGAATATCCTTAATCATGTTTCTGTTGCCGTCAGGACCGAAAAATCCGAAGTCCCTGTCATCCGAGACCGATCCTCCGTGACCGAGATGATCCTCTCCGACTACGAGAAAGCCCCTGTCCGCAAGGTATGATGCAAAATCACTGTACCTGCCGACGAACTCTGTCATACCGTGCACAATCTGAAGCACAGCTGCAGGCTCACTCTCCGGCTCCC
>CAMFZN010000016.1 GCA_946006945.1 uncultured Clostridia bacterium
GATTCTATCGTCACATATCCTTCACAGAAATTATTAGCACTCTTCACAGGTGAGTGCTAAAAAATGCTTGAACTTTGGTCAAACAGGGTTTATCATATTGCTTGTAAAGATCGTAAGTGGTTTATACATAAGCAATGTTAATGAAGGAGGTGTTGTATTAATGAACATCGATAAATATACAACAAGCGTGCAGTCGGCTTTGATGGACTGTCAGAATATTGCGATTGAGATGGGACACCAGATGGTTGATGTAGAGCATCTTCATATGGCACTCCTCTCGGCGAGGGATGGACTTATTCCTAAGATTCTTAGAAATATTGGAGTTGATGTCGATTCTCTTAAGAGGGATCTTAATGAGGAGCTTGATAAGCTTCCTAAGGTTTCCGGAGGCGGTGACAACATTTATTCAGGACGAAGGATTACAAAGGTTCTTATGGCCGCAGAGAAGATTGCGGGATCATTTAAGGATGAGTATGTAAGTGTTGAGCATGTGTACCTTGCAATCATTGATGAGAAGAGCGGTCCAGGCTCCAAACTCATCAGCAAGTATTCAATCACCAGAGAAGCGTTTCTTAAAGAGCTGTCTAGAATCAGAGGTAATCAGCGAGTAACAAGTGATAATCCGGAGGACAACTATGAGGTTCTTGATAAGTACGGAAGAGATCTTGTTGAGATGGCAAGAGAAGGCAAGCTCGACCCTGTTATAGGTAGAGACCAGGAGATCAGACATGCAATTCAGATTCTGTCTAGAAGGACTAAGAATAATCCTGTTCTTATCGGAGAGCCTGGAGTAGGAAAGACTGCGGTTGTCGAAGGTCTGGCTCAGAGAATCCTGAATGGAGATGTTCCTGAGGGCTTAAAGGACAAGACAATCTACGCACTTGACATGGGCGCACTGATTGCGGGTGCGAAGTATAGAGGTGAGTTCGAGGAAAGACTGAAGGCTGTTCTTAATGAGGTTGAGAAGTCAGAGGGCAGAATTATACTCTTCATTGATGAGATACATAACATTGTCGGTGCGGGCAGGACTGAAGGCTCAATGGATGCGGGTAATCTTCTCAAGCCTAAGCTTGCAAGAGGTGAGCTTCACTGCATAGGCGCTACAACTCTCGATGAGTACAGAAAGTATATAGAGAAGGATGCCGCACTTGAAAGACGTTTCCAGAAAGTTATGGTTGATCAGCCTTCGGTTGAGGATACAATCTCTATTCTCAGAGGACTCAAGGAGAGATTTGAGATTCATCATGGTGTAAGAATCACTGATGGAGCACTGATTGCATGTGCAACTTTAAGCGACAGATATATAAGCGACAGATTCCTTCCTGACAAAGCTATAGACCTTATGGATGAAGCTGCAGCAAGAATCAGAACCGAGATTGACAGTATGCCGTCAGAGCTTGATGAGATCTCAAGAAGAATAATGCAGCTTGAGATCGAGAAGCAGGCACTATCTAAAGAGACTGACAATGCATCCAAGGTAAGGCTCGAAAACCTTGAGAAGGAGCTTGCAGAACTCTCGGATGAGAACGACAGACTTCGTGCAAAATGGGATCAGGAGAAGAATGCTATCACAGATCTGAAGAAGACCAAGCAGGAGATAGAGAACGTTAAGCATGAGATGGAGACAGCTGAGAGAAACTATGATCTTGAGACTCTTGCCAAGCTCAAATACGGTACTCTTGTTGAACTTGAGAAAAAGCTTGAGAATCAGAAGGCACTCGCAGAGAAGGCAGAAGAGGACAGGCTTCTTAAGGAAGAGGTTACCGAAGAGGAGATTGCTGAGGTTGTATCAGGCTGGACCGGAATTCCTGTAGCAAAGCTCGTTGAAACAGAAAGAGAGAAGCTGCTGCATCTTCCTGAGATTCTTCACAGAAGAGTAATAGGACAGGATAAGGCTGTAACCTCAGTAAGTGAGGCAATAATAAGAGCTCGTGCTGGACTAAAGGATGAGAACAGACCTATTGGCTCGTTTATTTTCCTTGGTCCTACAGGAGTAGGAAAGACTGAACTTGCCAAGGCTCTTTCAGAATCACTTTTCGATTCAGAGAGAAATATTGTAAGAATTGACATGTCTGAGTATATGGAGAAGCATTCAGTGTCAAGACTTGTTGGAGCTCCTCCGGGATATGTAGGTTACGATGAGGGCGGACAGCTTACAGAGGCAGTAAGAAGAAAGCCTTACAGCGTTATTCTCTTTGATGAGATTGAGAAGGCGCATCCTGATGTATTTAACATTCTCCTCCAGCTTCTTGATGACGGAAGATTAACTGATAATCAGGGCAGAACGGTTGACTTCAAGAATACTATTGTTATAATGACTTCAAATATCGGAAGTGACCTTCTTATTGACAATATGACTGATGACGGAACAATTGATCCGGCAACTGAGGAGGCTGTAAACAACAGACTTAAGGCAGGATTCAGACCTGAGTTCCTTAACAGAGTTGATGATATTATTATCTTCAGTCCTCTTACAAAGGTACAGGTAATGGATATCATCAGGCTGCTTCTTAAGAATCTTGAGAAGAGACTTCAGGACAGAGAGATAAGACTCGATGTAACTGACAAGGCACTTTCTCTCATTGCAGACGAATCATATGATCCAAACTATGGAGCAAGACCTATCAAGAGATTCCTCCAGAAGAGCATTGAGAATGAGATTGCATCAATGATAATCAAAGGAGAGATTCTTGACGGATGCAGAGTTGTCATAGATGAGTCCGAAGGAAGGCTTACCTTCAAGGCAGAATAGATAGAGAGGAAGAACAATGACAAGAACTGTTCTATGCTACGGTGACTCAAATACGTACGGATATATACCGGGTACTCACGGAAGGTATGATTCAGAAACCAGGTGGACCGGGGTTCTATCCAGGCTTCTAGGCGATGATTATCGCGTGATAGAAGAAGGCTTAAGCGGAAGAACCGCAGGAAGAGATAACGCTGAGGAGGGATGGAAGAACGGCTTTGACTATCTAAGACCATGTCTTCTGTCTCATATGCCGCTTGACTGCCTTGTCATTATGCTTGGAACAAATGACTGCAAGTTCTATATGAACCAGTCTCCGGAGATGATAAGAGACAGCATGATAAGACTGGCTCAGGAAGCCGAAAGTGTATTTGCAGAGAAGTCTGCTGATACCAGGATAGTAATCTGCTCACCTGTTCCTATAGACGATGCGGTAGTAAGCTCTGAGTGGAAGCATGAGTGTGATCTTGAGAGCGCAGCAAAGTCCCGGGAGCTTTCTAAACTGTATAGAGAGGCTGCGAGTCAATATGGCACAGCTTTCTTTGATGCAGGACAGGTAACTGAGGTGTCGCCTGTAGACTGTGAGCATCTGACTCCGGAAGGGCACAGGGCAATTGCAGAAGCACTGTCAGTGATAATCAGAAATTTATGTGAATGATAATAATTAACAGAACACCCGATGATTCCTTGTGGAATACATCGGGTGTTCTGTTAAGTGATGGAAGATATCAAAATATCATATTCTCATAGTGTTAGAAGAACTTGGACATTCTTCTCTTCTTCGATTCGTTCATGTGATGCTGCATAGCGATTCTTCCTGCAGCTACATTTCTGCTCTCAAAAGCCTCAAAGATAGCCTTGTGCTCCTTCAGAATGGTGTCGAGATAATCACCGGTAAATGTGCGAGGAGGAGCCGAGTGCTTAAGATAAGTCTGATATGCGGCAAGTGTCTTCTGAAGCATTCTATCCTGCGTTCCTACATAGATTGTGTTGTGGAAATTGCTGTTGAACTGAAGAACCTTGTCGATGTCATTCTTAACAGTGTAGAATTCCATGAACTCAATTATCTCCCTGAGCGAAGAAATCTCTTCGTCGGTCATTCTCTGAATGGCCCATTCAACTGCCTGTACCTCGAACAGGAGTCTTAAATCGAACAGGTCAGATATATCTCTGTTGGATAGACCCACTACAAATGCTCCTCTATTAGGAATCTTCTCGATAAGACCCTCTGACTCAAGCTGTCTGAAGGCTTCTCTTATCGGAGTTCTGCTGACATTAAGCTTTTTGCACAGATCCTTCTCAGTGAGCTTGCTTCCGGCTGGAAGCTCTCCCGAGAGAATCCATTTCTGTACCTCGGCAAAAAGGTGATCTGTCAGAGGTGCATTGGTGTTCTGGTCAATGGGATTTGTATTCATTTCTCTTAATAAACCTCTTTTCGCAAAATACTGTTGTCACAGGTCGGCTTTCTGACCTAAAATGATATATGTATAATCATACAATAGATTCTTTGTATACTTTGATTATAAAACCATGTTTTTCAAAGTCAATAGGAGATATGAATGAAAACGCTATCTAATAATGAAATAACTATAGTAATGGCTAAGCTTGAGGAAATGTATCCTGATGCGGGCTGTGCTCTTAACTATGATACAAGGTTCGGACTCCTGATAGCTGTTGTTCTCTCTGCCCAGACTACAGACGTCAGTGTCAACAAGGTGACACCGACTCTTCTTGCCAGGTACCCGGGTCCGCATGAGCTAGCGGAGGCAGAGCAGTCAGATGTTGAGTCGATAATAAGACACATTGGCCTGTATAAGAACAAAAGTGCAAATATCATAGCGCTTTCGAAGGCCCTTGTTAATGATTACGGCGGTGAGGTGCCGGGTGATTATGATGAGCTTGTCAAGCTTCCGGGTGTTGGAAGAAAGACAGCAAATGTAGTTCTCTCAGAGGCATTCGGCAAGCAGAGAATTGCTGTTGATACTCATGTTTTTCGTGTTTCAAACAGAATCGGCCTGGTATGTGAGAAGGATGTTCTGAAAACGGAGCTCGCTCTTATGAATGTGCTGCCTGAGAACAGCTGGACCAGAATGCACCACCTTCTGATTTTTCATGGGCGGAGATGTTGTTCAGCCAAAAATCCAAAATGTGACGAATGCGGAATTAAAGAATTATGCCTATCTATTGATAATCCTTATCGGAATTGTTAAGATAGTTGTAGATTATTATTTCTAATTCACATCAAGGAGGAAGTGAAATGGCAAGAGTTGGAATTAGCGGTTTTGGTCGTATTTCCAGAACTGTGATGAGGGCTGCACTTGGAAGAGACGATATAGAATTCGCAGGCATTAACTGGCGTAATGCAGATATTGATTATGTAGCATATCTTCTCAAATATGACAGCACTTTTGGTCCATTCCCTGCAACTGTTGAGAAATATTCTGAGGGAATCATTGTAGACGGCAAGAAGATTCCTGTATTCTTTAATAATGATGCCAAGGATATTCCTTGGGGCGACATCGGTGCTGATTACATCATGGAGGGTACCGGTGCATACAATACTACAGAGAAGGCTCAGGCACATCTTGATGCAGGCGGCAAGAAAGTTATTATTTCTGCACCTGCTAAGGATAAGGGCACACCAACCTTCGTTTATGGAGTTAACCATGAGGATTACAAGACAGAGTACGACGTTGTATCTAATGCATCATGCACAACCAACTGTCTTGCTCCAATCTGCAAGGTTCTTAATGACAACTGGGGAATCGAGCAGGGACTCATGTCAACAATTCACTCCGCAACTGCAAAGCAGAAGGTTGTAGATGACAGAAACAACAAGGACTGGAGAATCGGAAGATCCGTATTCGGCAACATCATTCCTACAACAACAGGAGCTGCGAAGGCTGTTGGTCTTGTAATTCCTGAGATTGCAGGCAAGATGACAGGTATTGCGTACAGAGTTCCTACAGCTGATGTATCGGTTGTTGACCTTAACATCATGCTCAAGGAGTCAACTTCAATTGAAGAGATCATGGCTAAGCTCAAGGAGGCTTCAGAGGGAGATCTTAAGGGAATCATCCGTTACGTTGAGGATCCTCTTGTAACAACAGACTTCATCGGTGAGCCATGCACTTCAATCGTTGATGCCAACCAGGGAATCCAGCTCAATGACAAGTTCTTCAAGCTTGTTGCATACTACGACAATGAGTATGGATACTGCAACCAGATGCTTAACCTGATAAGCCACATGGCTAAGGTAGATGGCAGATAAATTACTTAAGACGATAAGCCGTACTGCATTGCAGTACGGCGGTTTTTGATGAATAATGAGGTGAATGCAATGAAGAAAACAGTTAGAGATATAGCATGGGCGGGCAAAACCGCAGTTATGAGATGCGACTTCAACGTTCCGCTGGCTGATGGTGTTATCACTGACGATACAAGAATAAAGGCTGCACTTCCTACTATAGAGTATCTGATTGGAGAGGGTGCTTCAATCGTAATCATGTCCCATCTCGGAAGACCTAAGGGCAAGCCTGTTAAGGAAATGAGTCTTGAGCCTGTTGCGAAGAGACTGTCAGAGTACATCGGAAAGGATGTTATCTTCTGTCCGTCAGATGCAGTAGTTGATGAGGAAGTAAAGAAGGCTGCCGGCAGTCTTGAAGCAGGAAGCGTTATGCTTATCGAGAATGTAAGATACAGAGCTGAAGAGACAGATAATGACCCAGGCTTTGCCAAGGAGCTTTCAGAGCTTGGAGATGTCTTCGTTCAGGAAGCATTTGGAACTGCACACAGAGCCCATGCATCAACAACGGGCATTGCAGATTATATCCCTGCAGTAAGCGGATTCCTTATCGATAAGGAGCTCACATTCCTTGGCAATGCTGTGGATAATCCTGAAAGACCTTTTGCCGCAATCATGGGAGGCGCTAAGGTTAAGGACAAGATTCAGGTAATCACTAATCTTCTTAACAAGGTAGATATTCTCGTAATTGGCGGTGGAATGACATTCACCTTCCTTAAGGCTATGGGTTACTCAATTGGAACCTCACTTCTTGACGAGGAGGGACTTGATAAGGCTGTTGAGATTATGAAGCTTGCTGATGAGAAGGGCGTTAAGCTGATGCTTTCAACAGATGTTGTCGCTGCAGATTCATTCTCAAATGATGCTGCATTTGATGTATATCCTATTGATTCAATTCCTGATGACAGGATGGGACTCGATATCGGACCTGACACAATTGCCAACTTCACTAAGGTTCTTTCTGAGGCTAAGACAATCGTATGGAACGGACCTATGGGCGTATTTGAGATGTCCAACTTTGAGAATGGCACAAGAGCAATTGCTGAGTGCCTTGCAGAGTCAGATGCAACCACAGTAATCGGTGGCGGAGATTCAGCAGCAGCTGTAGCTAAGTTCGGTCTTTCTGACAGAATGTCACATATTTCAACTGGTGGCGGTGCAAGCCTTGAGTTCCTTGAAGGCAAGGTTCTCCCTGGAATTGCATGCATAGAGGATAAGTAATTGGAGGCTTACAAGTAATGAAGGAATTTCTAATTGCAGGTAACTGGAAGATGTACAAGACTAAGGCTGAGGCAAGAGCTTTTGCCGAGGAGCTTAAGGCAATGAACCTGCCTAATGCTTCGAGTGTAGCTATTATGGCACCTTTTACTCAGCTCGACACCCTTGTAGAAGCATTTAAAGGAACCGGTATTAAGGTTGGAGCGCAGAATGTTCACTATGAGAAGGAGGGCGCTTATACCGGCGAGATTTCTGTAGATATGCTGAAGGAAATCGGAGTAGACTACTGTGTTGTAGGACACTCTGAGAGAAGACAGTATTTCGGAGAGACTGACGAGACTGTTAACAGGAAGCTGAAGGTTCTAATCGATGCAGGGATTACTCCTATCCTGTGTGTAGGAGAGACACTTGAGCAGAGAAATCAGGGGATGCCTCAGATTGTAATCGGCAATCAGCTGACACATGACCTTGCAGGACTTACAGAGGATGAGGTAAGACATCTTGTAATCGCATATGAGCCAATCTGGGCAATCGGAACAGGAGTAACTGCGACTCCGGAGCAGGCAGCCGACATGTGCGGATTCATCTCAGGGATGATAGAGGGCCTGTTTGGAGAAGTGTGCATGAGCCGTGTCAAGATTCTATACGGCGGGAGCATGAAGCCTGAGAATGCAGAAGAGCTTCTGTCACAGCCTTCAATAAACGGTGGACTGATTGGAGGAGCAAGTCTTAAAGTCGATAAGTTCGCAGAAATTGCCATAGAAGCAGACCGACTCTCGAAGCTGTAGACTTCTGAAACTAAAACAGTTGGATGCAGGTGCCTGAGCATATGAAATGCATATGCTCAGGCATCCTTTTGCTTAGACTTTTGTGTCATTTCATTGACAATCAAGTCAGGTCTGTGGTAATATCAAACGATGTCAAACAATGTATTTTTTTAGTACAAATATATTAACCGCAAGGTTTATTTTTTTTAGGAGGTTGATAACATGCATACAGCATTAATGGTTTTGCTTCTTATTTCAAGCATTATTCTAATTGTGAGCATTCTGCTACAGTCAAGCAACAGTGATGGTCTTTCAGGATCAATCGCAGGTGGTGCAGAGCAGCTGTTCGGTAAGAAGAAGAGCAAGGGATATGATGCAATTCTTTCGAAGATAACAACTGTTTCAGCTGTAATCTACATTGTAATTGCTCTTGCAATCGTAACTGTTTTCAACTAAAGCTGTTTATTAAATTACAATTTAATATATAAAACATCGGAGGTTTTCAAATGACTATGTACGTTGCACCAGTGTGTGCTCTGGTTGGTCTTGTAGTTGCTTTTGCCCTCGCTTCATGGGTAGGTTCACAGGACGCCGGAAACGACAGAATGAAGGAGATTGCAGGCTTTATCCGTGAGGGGGCCATGGCATTCCTCAAGAGAGAGTATAAGACAATGGCTATCGTGATTATTGCTCTCTTTGTGGTAATCGGTTTTGCAATCAGCTGGAAGGGAGCTGTACTTTATGTACTCGGTGCTCTTCTTTCGGTTCTCGCAGGTTACTGTGGAATGACAGTAGCAACTAAGGGTAATGTAAGAACAGCAAGTGCTGCTCTTAACAGTGGAATGCCAAGAGCCCTGAAGGTAGCTTTCAGATCAGGAGCTGTTATGGGTCTTTGCGTTGCGGGACTTGGTCTTCTCGGACTCGGAACTGTTTTCGTTGTTCTCGACATTGCCTCAATTAATGAAATCATCACATGCTTCGGTCTTGGAGCATCGTCAATGGCTCTCTTCGGACGTGTAGGCGGCGGTATCTATACTAAGGCTGCTGACGTTGGAGCTGACCTTGTAGGTAAGGTAGAGGCTGGTATTCCTGAAGACGATCCACGTAACCCGGCTGTAATCGCTGATAATGTAGGCGATAACGTAGGAGACGTTGCAGGAATGGGATCAGACCTTTTCGAGTCATATGTAGGTTCAATTATTTCAGCTGTTACACTTGCATCAGTAGCAGTATCTTCTTCAACAATGGAGGAGACATTCACTGTTGAGACTGCTGCACTGTTCCCTCTGCTTATTGCTGCAGTAGGTATCATTGCATCAATCATCGGTGTATTCTGCGTAAGAGGTTCAGAGAAGTCTAACCCTGCCAAGTCACTCAATATGGGTACTTACATCAGCTCAGCAATCGTAATTGTTGCTGCTCTTTACCTCAGCAAGAACATGCTTCAGTCAATGAATTATGCTTATGCAATCATTGCAGGTCTTCTTGTTGGTGTTATTATCGGACAGCTCACAGAGTTCTATACTTCAGACAACTACAAGTTCGTAAAGAGAATTGCTAACGAGTCACAGACCGGTTCAGCTACAACTATTATTTCCGGTCTTGCAGTTGGTATGGAGTCAACAGTATGGCCGATTCTCTTTATCTGCGTTGGAGTAATTTTTGCTTACCAGTTCGCTGGACTTTATGGTATTGCTCTTGCTGCAGTAGGAATGCTTTCAACAACAGGAATGACTGTTGCTGTAGACGCTTACGGTCCTGTATCCGACAATGCCGGCGGTATCGCTGAGATGTCAGAGCTTCCTGAGGACGTTAGAAACATCACTGATACACTCGACTCTGTAGGTAACACTACAGCAGCTATCGGTAAGGGATTCGCTATCGGATCTGCTGCTCTTACTGCTCTTGGACTTTTTGCTTCATTTGCAGCAGCAGCTAATATCTCAGTAATCTCTCTTACTGACCCAATGGTAATCGTTGGACTCTTTATCGGAGCTATGCTTCCATTCCTTTTCTCAGCTATGACAATGAGCTCAGTAGGAAAGGCTGCTAACCAGATGATTCAGGAGGTTAGAAGACAGTTCCGCGAGGATAAGGGAATCATGGAAGGAACTTCAAAGCCTGACTATGCTAGATGCGTTGATATCTCAACAGGAGCTGCTCTTCACGAGATGATTGCTCCGGGTGTACTTGCAATCGTTGCACCTGTTGTGGTTGGACTTGTTCTCGGTGTTGAGGCTCTCGGCGGAATGCTTGGCGGAGCACTTTCATCAGGAGTTCTCCTCGCAATCATGATGTCAAATGCCGGCGGAGCATGGGATAATGCTAAGAAGTACATCGAGAGCGGTGTATTCGGCGGCAAGGGAAGCGATACTCACAAGGCTGCAGTAGTAGGAGATACAGTTGGTGACCCATTCAAGGATACATCCGGTCCATCAATCAATATCCTTATCAAGCTGATGACTATCGTATCACTTGTATTCGCACCGATCTTCGTTCAGTTCGGAGGACTTCTCTAAGTCAACTAATCAGACACTAAAAGTAGACATGACATCCATGTCTACTTTTTTTCTAAAGGGGGATAATATGCAGGATCTTCATACAGAGCATATCGCAAAGAAAGAGAAATACATACTTGTCGCAGTCTCAAGAGGTAACGAGGATGCTGCATGGTCGTCTCTCGAGGAGCTTGCAGAGCTTGTAAGCACTGCGGGAGGGGAAACCTGTGCCATGGTGGTTCAGAATCTCGAACGCTTCGATAGAGCAACCTATGTCGGCAGCGGCAAGGCTAAGGAATTAAAGGAGATGATAGCGATTCACGAGGCAGACGGTATTGTCTGTGATGATGAGCTGTCGCCTTCACAGTTTCGAAACCTCGGTGATGTTATTGAATGCAAGGTAATCGACAGAACACTTCTTATTCTTGATATTTTTGCAGCACATGCAAGAACAAGGGAAGGTAAGATTCAGGTTGAGATTGCTCAGCTTCGTCACAGAGCTTCAAGGCTGACAGGCATGGGTGAGGCGATGTCAAGGCTCGGTGCCGGAATAGGTACGAGAGGTCCGGGAGAGACTAAGCTTGAGACAGACAGAAGAGTCATTCAGAAGAGAATAAAACTACTGTCCGACGAGATTGAGGATATGAAGAGGGCAAGAGATACCTCGCGCAAAAAGAGGCAGGAGTCGAGCACGAAGACTATCGCCATCGTGGGATATACGAATGCCGGAAAGTCGACACTTCTTAACCTCCTTACGCAGGCAGATGTGCTCTCGGAGAACAAGCTTTTTGCCACACTTGACCCTACCACTAGAATTGCTACTCTTGAAAGCGGACAGGATATTCTGCTTACAGACACCGTAGGTTTTATTAACAAGCTGCCACATCATCTCGTAGACGCCTTCAGAAGTACTCTTGAGGAGGCCAAATACGCTGATGTAATAATGCATGTAATAGACGCATCGAATCCGCAGCACAGTCTTCACTATGAGGTTGTAAACAAGACTCTGGAGGAGCTTGGAGTAGTCGGCAAGCCGATGATTACTGTATGGAACAAGATAGATACCTTTGATGAATGTGAGGACGAGAAGCCGGTATTTACCGACTTCGAGGCTGATGCATGCTGCGAGGTAAGTGCCAGAACAGGAAAGGGAATAGACAAGCTCTTAAGTGAGATAGAGAGAATCCTTAATGAAGGAAGAATTTATGTTGATACAATAATCAGTTACCAGAATACCTCTGATCTGAATCTCATAAGAAAGTACGGACAGCTTCTTTCGGAGGAGTATGCCGGAGAAGGAATTCATATTAAGGCATATGTGCCTGACTCACTCGCGCACCTTGCGGGAAAGAAAGGAAATGATTAATTAATGATAGATGTAATAAATGTAAGTGTTAACTTCAGCGGTGAGCCGCTGTTTAAGAATGTTGATCTGAAGTTTACTCCGGGCAACTGCTATGGAGTAATCGGAGCAAACGGAGCCGGCAAATCAACCTTCCTTAGAGTTCTCTCAGGTGACCTTGAGCCTACAACAGGTCAGGTCAGCATAAAGAAGGGCGTAAGAATGTCAGTTCTTAAGCAGGATCACTTCGAGTATGATGAGTATTCTGTCCTGGATACTGTAATCATGGGCAACCAGAGACTTTATGAGATAATGAAGGAGAAGGATGCAATATACATGAAGCCTGATTTCTCAGAGGAGGACGGCCTAAGAGCTGCAGAGCTCGAAGGAGAGTTCGCTGAGATGGACGGCTGGGAGGCTGAGTCTGACGCAAGCAAGCTGATACAGGGACTGGGACTTTCGGGAGATATTCTGTATGAGCAGATGGGTTCTCTTACAGGTAAGGAGAAGGTCAAGGTTCTCCTTGCACAGGCTCTCTTCGGAAACCCCGGAATTATCCTGCTCGATGAGCCTACTAACCATCTTGATGTCAAGGCAATCAACTGGCTTGAGGACTTCCTTATGGATTATCAGGGAACCGTAATCGTAGTGTCTCACGACAGACATTTCCTAAATACAGTATGTACAAACATCGTTGATGTTGATTATGGCAAGATCAAAATGTTCGTAGGTAACTATGAGTTCTGGTACGAGTCGTCACAGATGGTTCAGAAGATGATTAGAGATCAGAATAAGAAGAACGAGGACAAGATTAAGGAGCTTCAGCAGTTCATACAGAGATTCTCTGCCAACAAGTCGAAGTCAAAGCAGGCTACATCAAGACGTAAGCTTCTTGATAAGCTTACAGTTGAGGAGCTTCCGGTATCATCAAGAAGATATCCGTTCGTAGGCTTTACAATGGACAGAGAAGCAGGCAAGGATATTCTTACAGTAGATGGAATAAGCAAGACAATAGACGGAGTTAAGGTCCTCGACAACATATCGTTCATGGTGAACAAGGGTGACAAGATTGCACTTGTCGGCGAGAACGAAATCGCCAACACTACACTCTTTAAGATTCTAATGGGCGAAATGGAGCCGGATGAGGGAAGCTTCAAGTGGGGTGTAACCATTTCAACCTCGTACTTTCCTATGGACAATTCAGAGTATTTTAACGACTGCCACCTTAACATGCTCGACTGGCTCGGTCAGTACACACACGAGACAACAGAAACCTTCATGAGAAGCTTCCTTGGAAAGATGCTTTTCTCAGGAGATGATGTATACAAGGATGTAAGCGTTCTTTCAGGAGGAGAGAAGGTAAGATGCATGCTTTCAAGAATGATGCTCTTCGGCTCGAACTTCCTCCTTCTCGATCAGCCTACCAACCATCTTGACCTTGAGTCAATCACAGCGGTTAACGACGGACTTGCAGCCTTCAAGGGCAACATGATTTTTGCCTCGCACGACCACGAGTTCATAAACACAATAGCTAACAGAATCATGGAGATTGACAAGGACGGCAGACTTACAGACAAGCTCTGCACCTATGACGAATATATTGAAATGAATTAGCGTTAATGCCGGAGAATTATCATGGACAAATTAATCGTTATTACAGGAACCAACGCTTCGGGCAAAAGCGGGCTCGGTATCAGGCTTGCCCGTCATTACGGGACTGAGATCGTCTCGGCGGATTCGAGGCAGGTCTTCAGAGGACTTGATCTCGGCTCGGGAAAGGTTACACCGGAGGAGATGATGGGTGTAAGGCATCATCTTATAGATGTATGCGAGCCTAATGATTACTATTCACTTCTGGATTTCCAGACTCAGGCATATGATGCGATTGATGATATCACATCAAGAGGAATGGTTCCGATGCTTGTCGGAGGAACAGGCCTGTATATCAATTCAGTAGTTGACGGATATGATATCAGGAAGGAGAACCTGGATCCTGCTGTAAGAAGACAGGTTCAGGATAAGAGCATAGATGAGCTTATAGACTTCCTGAAAGAGAGAAATCCGGAGGCTCTAAGCGGAATGGATCTTAAGAACAAGAGACGCCTTGAAAGAGCTGCTGAAAGAGTCATAACAGGAAATACTGCAAAGAGAGAAAACAAGCCGAGATACGAGACACTTGTCCTTGGAGTAACCTGGCCAAGAGAGGTGCTGTATGAGCGAATCAGAGTAAGACTCGACAGAAGACTTGATGAAGGCATGCTTGAGGAGGTCGAAGGTCTCAAGCAGAATGGAGCAACAGATGAGTTCCTTCATTCGCTGGGTCTTGAGTACAGATATATTAACATGTATCTTAACGGAGAATTCGAAAGCTTCGATGCTTTCTATGACAAGCTCTTTATGGAGATAAGGCATCTTGCCAAGGAGCAGATGACCTGGTTCAGAAAGAGAAAAGACATTCACTGGCTTGATATGACCGGCGACCCCGACGAGGAGGCAAAGAACCTGATAGATCAGTTCATCGGAAGGTAAGAAGTACGATAATATGGGAAGATATAAGCATTTGGCAAAAACTAATAAAAGAAAACCAGTAATATTAGCAGTGACGGCAATACTCCTGTGTTTTGCACTGGTGTTTTTCGTCCTTCATCACATGCAAAGATCAACTATTGCTCATGATCCAAATTATGATTCGATAAGGGGCTTATATCTCGAAGAGAACGATTCTCTTGACGGCATATATATCGGATCAAGCGCTGTGTACAGATTCTGGATGGCTCCTCTTGCCTACGAGAATGAGGGCATGGCAGTATATTCGCTTGCAAGCGGATCAATGCCGATAAGCTCAATAGAGTATCTTCTTAGAGATGCAGTGAAGAGGCAGGGCAATCTGAAATTTGTTGCTATTGAGCTTAGAAACATAAGCAAGGAAGGAGGCGGTATAAAGAGCGAGCATCTAAAGAATGTTACCGATGCAATGCCATGGTCCGCTGACAGATGTGATGCAATAAAGTCTTTCCTGGAATACTGCCGTTCCTGCGGAGCAAAGGTTGATTACAATGCCTGGGACTACTACTTCCCGATCCTAAGGGGCAAAGGCTCATGGCTCGAAGAGGTTAATGAAGAAGATCTAAGAGACTACGTTAATCACGATTCATACGTAACCTACAAGGGATCAAGACCTTCCCTAAGGCGTAAGGAGATAGATCCTATTGAGGTTCATAAGGAGTCAACAACTCTTGATTCAGGAAGAAGAGAGGTATTAGACAGCTTATTTGAATACTGCAATGAGCTTGAAGCTGAGGGAATTAGTGTCATATTCACTCTGGCACCGTGTGATATGGATGGAAGCAGAGGTGAATATGTAAGAGCCGTATCTGATTACTGCAAGGACAAGGGCTTTGAGATACTTGATTTTACTCAGAAGCCGCTTGTGGATGCGATAGACTTTGATTATGAGAAGGATTTCTACAATGAGCGTCATACCTCATACTCAGGAGCAGTAAAGTTTACTGAATACATGTCAGACTATTTCAGAACTCATTTAGACATGCCGGATCACAGAGGTGATAAGGCATATGAAAGCTGGGATGAAGCAGCAAAGGCGCTTCACAAATATGTCGATAAATAGCATAAAGGCGGCCGCTAAGGCCGCCTTCTCAGTTGATTCAGGTTGAATGTGATTACTGATTATTCACCTACAGTGAAGTTGTCGATTAGTCTTGTCTTGCCGATGTATACTGCCATTGCAACAAGCACCCCGTCGGACAGCTCTGATACAGGAAGCATGGTGATTCCGTCAACTGCTGAGACATAGTCAATTCTTGCAAGAGGCTCAGCCTCAATATGAGCTCTCATCGCCTCTAGAACAGTCTTTGAATCTCTCTCTCCGCCTGCAACCATGTCCTTGGCGAGCTTGACTGACTGTGAAAGTGTGAGAGCTGCTTTCCTCTCTTCAGGATTAAGATATGTGTTTCTCGATGAGATGGCAAGTCCATCCTCCTCGCGGACTATAGGACAGCCGATAATCTCGATTCCGAAGTTAAGATCACGGACCATGTGCTTAATTATCGCCAGCTGCTGAGCGTCTTTTTGCCCGAAGAAGGCCTTGTCGGGTGTTACGATGTTAAAAAGCTTGCCCACAACTGTGCATACGCCGCGGAAATGGATAGGGCGTGTCACTCCGCAGAGCTGCTTAGGCATCTCGCTTAGAATCTCGATAAAGGTGTCTGTTGTGCCGCCTCCCTGAGGATACATCTCGTCGACCTCAGGATGGAAAACCATGTCGCAGCCGTGTGCCTCAAGAAGGGCACAGTCTCTTTCGAAGTCTCTTGGATAAGCTTCGAGGTCCTCTCCCGGGCCGAACTGAGTAGGATTTACGAAGTCTGATGCAACAACTCTGTCACACTCTGTTACTGCCTTATCTACTAGCGATGCGTGTCCCTCATGAAGGTAGCCCATTGTAGGAACAAGACCGATTGTAAGGCCTTCCTTTCTCCATTCTCTAACCTGTGCTCTTACTTCTTCGATTGTATTTGCAATTATCATTTCAGTATTCCTTTCTGTCGTCCAATTCAGTTGTTTAGTATCTTCTGTTTAGTTCCTCGAGATATTCATCCGAGCAGTCGGACCTGACATAGCTGTGCTCCTCAGCAGGGAAGGTGCCGGCCTTAACCTCGCCGTTGTATGCGCGAAAACAAGCCTTCAGAGCCTCACCGACCTGTCCGAAATGCTTAGTGAACTTGGGCTTGAAATCAGTTGTTACTGCAGCAAGATCCTGCCATACAAGCACCTGCCCGTCGCAGCCTGCACCTGCACCGATTCCGATGGTAACCATTTCAACCTTAGAGGTAATAAGGCTTGCAAGCTTGGGAGGAACGCACTCAAGCACACACATGAAGGCGCCTGCCTCCTGAACTGCTAGGGCATCCTTAAGAACCTTCTCTGCAGCCTCTTCACCTTTGCCCTGAACCTTGAAGCCGCCAAGCGCGTTGACAGACTGTGGAGTCATTCCGACATGAGCGCATACGGGTATTCCTGAGCTTACAATCGCTCTGATCTGCTCAGTGACAGAAGCTCCGCCTTCGAGCTTCACTGCATTTGCTCCTGTCTCCTTGATAAGGCGGCCTGCGTTAGCGACTGCCTGCTCAGCAGATACCTGGTAGCTCATGAAGGGCATGTCTGCTATAACAAAAGCTTCTCTTGCCGCTCTGGCTACACTTCTTGCGTAGATTATCATCTCATCCATTGTAACAGGAAGAGTGTTCTCATATCCCTGCATTGTCATTCCAAGACTGTCGCCGACAAGCACCGAGTCGATGCCGCACTGCTCAACAAGGCGCATTGTCGAATAATCGTAGCAGGTGACCTGCGATATCTTTCGGCCCTCACGCTTCATCTCAAGCAGGGTCTGAACCGTTCTTTTTGCCATAATTACACCTCACTTCTACTTCTGATCAGGACCTCATGCATGGCATGATAGTCTCTTTGGGGATTCTTAATCTCCGCTTCGTGCAAAACCATTTCAGCCGCCTCAAGGTAAAGCGCTTTGCCGGGATTTCCCTCCAGGCAGTCGATGTGTCTTCTTACTGTATCCGCATCTCCGCGCTCAATCGGACCCGTAAGAGCCTTTACAGGACCATAACGCAGAATTGCCGAAGCGTTGGCAAGCACAAGAGGGGAGAGGGCGTCCAGCGCTTCGTTTTGGCTGAAACCGCAATCTTCCAGAAGCCCTACGCTCATGCTCATGAGAGCACAGTACAGATTCGACGCGATGCTTGCGGCTGCGTGGTATCTGCTTTTACACGTGCTGTCGATAATCTTTACTCCCTTGCATATGCCGGAAAGAAGATCGAACCATACATCTATTCTCTCGGGGTCGCCTTCGATGCAAAATAAAGAATCCGCCAGCTCCCTGTAGCTTGAATGCTTGTCGCTTACAGGAGTCAGCGGATGTATTGAATAACCGAGTGCGCCTCTTGCTGCCGCATCCGGGAAAGTCTCCGATGCTGAAAGGGCGCCGCTGCAGTGGCATATGTATTTGTCTCTGATATCAAATGTTTTAAGCTGTTCATACGTGGATGATATGGCTTCATCCGGGACGGTCAGAAATACGGCATCGCTCTCGCTGACAAGCTCTTCCAGCTCGTAATAAGCTTGTGAGCCTGTAAATATTGCTGCCTCTTCGGCTGATTCTCTGTGCCTGCTGTAGTAGCCGGTCACCTGAATTCCATTCTCCGTCATAAACTTACCCAGGGAAAATCCTACCTTTCCCGCTCCAACAAAACCTGCTAACATATCACCACCTCCTAATCTGAAAGGTTGATGCTGTATTCGCGTCTTGAGAAGCCATTATCAGTTCATGGTCGCATCTGATACTGTCAAATCAATGCTGGTACAGTTCCTCAGTAGTTCAGGATACTATCCGCATATCAATGCTGATTAAACACCAGGCGTGGGCAAAAGTCAATGAAATTGTGATAAAAATAACAGCTTATTCAGCATTATTTGCTGCAACAACTTGATAAAGGTGTCAAAAAATGGTATCATAATCAGGCGTTTGACGAACTTAATACGAAACGGAAGACATAGCCGATAGTTAATCTGATGCGGAGGATTGACCGAGTGGCTAAGGAGCCTGATTGGAAATCAGGTAAGACGTAACAGTCCCGCGGGTTCGAGTCCCGTGTCCTCCGCCATAACCAGGAGACCTTATCAAGGTCTCTTTTTCGTTGAAATTTCAAGGGAAACAGGCTTTTTTACACCAGGGGGGGAAGTCTGCCCTTTTGCAGGTGATGCATAATTGTTTGCGTTTACGGGGCCAGTGCCGGAA
This sequence comes from uncultured Clostridia bacterium, assembly GCA_946006945.1. Classification (GTDB taxonomy): domain Bacteria; phylum Bacillota; class Clostridia; order Peptostreptococcales; family Anaerovoracaceae; genus Crickella. Next base: position 18,708 of record CAMFZN010000016.1, read on the forward strand.
TGTATAATGAAGCTGAAGTAAGTTTGAATTTGAAAAGGCGGTGAATGGAAATAAAACAATCTATTATCTCAATACTATTGTTAGTAATAATAATTGGGGTGATAGTGTACTTCATTATGAAATCACGCGAGTACAAATCGGAGAAAGAAAAAATGCTACAGATAAAGGGCTTGTTGCATATATGTTTACAAACAGCTTTCTC
>CAMFZN010000017.1 GCA_946006945.1 uncultured Clostridia bacterium
CCTGTTAAGATTGTGCAGGTTGTTGATGAGGCAAGAAGCTATGGAGCCTTGTCGTATCTGATGCTGGTTGCCATGATAAGCCTTAACCTTGCAATCTTTAATATTCTTCCGATTCCTTCACTTGATGGTGCCAGGATTCTTTTTGTCATTGTCAGACTTCTGTCTGGGGGAAGGATTACTGAGGATATGGAGAACTATGTTCATGTTGCGGGAATGCTTTTCCTGATAATGCTTATGATACTTATTACAGTCAAGGATATTATGGGGCTTTTCTAGATATTACTTTTGCCAGGAGGTGGCGACAATGACTAAACAGGTTAATATAGGCGGTGTTCTTGTAGGCGGCGGAGCACCGGTTTCGATTCAGTCAATGACCAATGTAGATTCAAGAGACACTAAAGCTCTGGTCAGACAGATTGATGAACTCTCAGATGCCGGATGCCAGATTGTCAGAGTAGCTGTTCCGGATCTCGAATCTGCTGAGTCGCTGGGAAGGGCAAAAAAACTTGTTAAGGTTCCGCTTGTAGCGGATATTCATTTCGATTACAAGCTTGCGATAGCAGCTATCGAAAACGGCGCAGACAAGATCAGAATCAACCCTGGCAATATCGGAAGCATCGACAGAGTGAAGGCTGTGGTAGACAAAGCGAGGGAAAGAGGTATTCCTATAAGAGTCGGCGTCAATTCAGGTTCGCTTAGCAGGGATGTTCTTGAGAAATACGGCGGTGTTACAGCAGCAGGTCTGGCAGAGAGTGGAGTATCTACACTTCGTGTAATAGAGGATCTTGGCTATGATAAGCTTGTTGTGTCAATAAAGTCATCTAATGTAAAGATGAACTATGATGCTCACATGATTCTTAAGCACATGACAGATTATCCTATTCATATCGGCATAACCGAATCGGGAACGCCAAGGAACGGAATTGTTAAATCGGTGGCAGGAATCGGAAGCCTGCTTCTTGCCGGTGTTGGAGACACAATGAGAGTATCACTTACAGATAATCCTGTAAATGAGGTTGTATGGGCAAGGAGAATCCTTGAAACTGTAGGCATGAGGCAGAAGGCTATAGAGGTTGTTTCATGTCCAACCTGCGGCAGAACAGAGATCGATCTTATAGGACTTGCTAATGAAGCGGAGGACAGGCTTCAGCCGATAGCAGCAAGAAGAGAGAAGGAAGGCAAGCGGCCTCTGAAGATTGCTGTAATGGGATGTGCCGTAAACGGTCCCGGAGAGTCGAGAGAGGCTGACTATGGAATTGCCGGAGGACGCGGTGAGGGACTTGTTTTCGCACGCGGAGAGATATTAAAGAAGGTTAGAGAGGATGAGCTTATTGATGAGCTTATCCGACTGGTTGAGAATGATTAGAATTTCAGGAGAAATCATTGATATAAATGAGCTTACGGCTGCTACAGGAAGAAGGGCTGATGAGCTTGATCTTGAGCTTGGAATGGTATCACTTAACAGAAAGAGCATGGTGCTTACCATTGACATGAAGCTCAATTTTGTGATGCCTAAGAACATCGAAAGAAAGATGAAGGAGAAGCTTAAGGCAGGCCTTGGAAGAGTTAACAGAGTTGTAATTAACTATGCATATTCAGGAATACAGGTGAGAACAGAAAGAGAAGAGGCACCGGCTCAGGGATCATACTACGGAGGCAGGCAGGCGGGCGGCTCATACAAGAAGAAAGATTCTTACGAGCCTGTAAGCACAAATGCTCAAGGTGAGACAGTTATCATGGGAAGGGATTTCCAGGATATTCCTGTAAGCTTTGATGAGGCAGCAGGCCTGATTGGAGACAAGGGACTGGTTACCGTTGAAGGTGAGGTATTCAGCACTTCAAATAAGCCAATAAAGAATAACAGGGTAATATACTCAATACTGATTGCCAATCACAAGAGAACCTTCTGCATCAAGATGTTCCTTGATGAGAAGAAACTGGCGGATTTTGAAGAGAACCTTTCTGAGGGTGACTGGATCAGGGTAAGAGGAAGCGCTGAATATGATACTTTTGAGCATATCAATGTCATCATGGCTAAGTCTGTAAAAAAGGTTCGTCATGAAATCAGAAAGGATACATATCAGGGAGGTAAGCGTGTTGAGCTTCATATTCACTCAAAGATGAGCGACAATGACGGCTTCAATGAGATTGCTGATATAGTAAATACAGCAGCAGCCTGGGGGCAGCCTGCTGTAGCTATAACTGACCACGGTGTGGTACAGGCTTTTCCTGATGCTGCGAAGGCCCAGGGCAAGCTGGCTAAGGCAGGAAAGGAAATCAAAATAATTTATGGTCTTGAAGGATACCTCTATCCGGATGAGGGATGCATTTCTCCGGACGGTGAGATTGATATCAGGAAAAACAGAACTTATCATATTATTCTCCTTGCAAGAACACAGGAGGGCTTAAAGAACCTGTATAAGCTGGTAAGCTGCTCTCATATCGACTATTTCTACAAGAGACCGAGAATACCAAGATCAGTTCTTGAGGCTCACAGAGAGGGTCTTATTATTGGAAGCGCATGTGAGGCAGGAGAGGTATATCAGGCAGTGTTCAGAGGTGCCTCTGATGAGGAGCTTATGGAGATAGCATCGTTTTATGATTACCTCGAGATTCAGCCTCTGGGCAACAACCAGTTCATGATAAATGAGGGGCTTGTATCGGGGCAGGAGGATCTGATTAATAATAATCTTAAGATACTCGAAATCGGTGACAGGCTCGGTAAGCCGACTGTTGCGACAACGGATTCACATTATCCTGATTCTGATTCTTCAATATACAGAAATATCATAATGGCCGGCATTGGCTTTAAGGATACAGAGTCAGATGCTCTCTACATGAGAACGACCGATGAGATGATGGAGGAATTCTCATATCTTGGTGACAGGGCTGAAGAGATAGTAATAACGAATACCAACAGAATTGCTGACATGATAGATGACGGTATTCGTCCTGTTCCAAAGGGGAAGTTCCCTCCAAAGATTGATGGTGCAGAGGAGAAGCTTAGAAGCAGCTGCTATGAGAAATGCATGTCAATATATGGAGATCCCATTCCTCAGGACATAAAGGAAAGGCTTGATACGGAGCTTAATTCAATTATTTCAAACGGATATGCCGTAATGTACGTCGCAGCTCAGCTTCTTGTAGGCAAATCTATGTCAGATGGATATCTTGTAGGAAGCCGAGGATCTGTAGGTTCCTCCTTCGCAGCGACTATGGCTGGAATCACAGAGGTTAATCCGCTTCCTCCACATTATGTATGTCCTGAGTGTCGCTATTACGAGCCGACCAAGGAGCTTGACAAGTATGACTGCGGCTTCGATATGCCGGAGAAGGCCTGTCCTGTGTGCGGCGCAAGGCTTCATAAGGATGGACTTAACATTCCTTTTGCCACTTTCCTTGGTTTCAAGGGTGACAAGGAGCCTGATATCGATCTTAATTTCGCTGGCGAGTATCAGCCGATAGCTCACAAGTATGTAGGTGAGATATTCGGAGAGAAGAACGTATTCAAGGCAGGAACAGTTGCTACCATCGCTGATAAGACAGCTTTCGGTTATGTAAAGCACTTTGTTGATGACAAGGGCATTGATGCAACCAAGAATGACATAGACTATCTTGTCAAGGGCTGCACCGGAGTTAAGAGAACCACGGGTCAGCATCCGGGAGGCATCATTGTCGTGCCGGACGACCACGAGATATACGAGTTCTGTCCGATTCAGAAGCCTGCCAACAAGAGAGACGTTGATGTGATAACGACGCATTTCGATTACCACAAGATTGACGAGAATCTCCTTAAGCTCGATATCCTCGGCCACGATGTGCCGCAGCTTATCAGGCATCTTCAGAACATGACCGGGGTCGAGCCGATGAAGATTCCGCTTGACGATCCGAAGACAATCAGCATTTTTACGAGCCTTGATGCGCTTGAGATAAAGAATCCGGATTACAAGTTCACGCACGGAACGTATGGAATTCCGGAGTTCGGAACGCATTTCACGCGTCAGATGCTCGATGACATCAAGCCGACAACGGTGTCAGCACTCATCAAGATGTCAGGCTTCTCGCACGGAACAAACGTGTGGACGGGAAATGCACAGGACCTTATCAGGCAGGGAATAGCGACAGTCGATGAGGTAATCTCTGCAAGAGACGATATCATGAACTATCTTATTCTTAAGGGAATAGATAACAGCTCTGCCTTCAAGATAATGGAGACAGTAAGAAAGAACAGAGAGCTTTCGGAGGATGACCTTAAGCTCATGAAGGATCACGGCGTTCCGGACTGGTATATATGGTCGTGCAAAACCCTTGAATATCTCTTCCCGAGAGCTCATGCTTCGGCTTATGTTATGATGTCAATCAGAATGGCGTGGTTCAAGGTGTACTATCCGCCGGAATTCTATGCCGCATATTTCACATCGAAGGTAGACAACTTTGATGCTGATGTGATTAACGGAGGAATCCCTGCTGTCGAGAAGAAAATGCAGGAGCTTGAAGAGCTTGGAGTCACCGCAACTACAAAGCAGAAGGATCAGCTTATTGTATATGAGATGATGTATGAGATGTTCTCAAGAGGATATGAGTTTGCTGAGCCTTCACTTGATTCATCTCTGCCTACAATGTTTCATGTTGTCGACGGTAAGGTTAAGCTGCCTTATCTTGCAATAAACGGCATAGGCAGAACTGCGGCTGAATCCATATCGGAAGCATATGCAGAAAGAGCGTTCTTTACGGTTGATGATGTAAGACAGAGAACAAAGCTCAGCCAGACCAATATAGAAGATCTTATGAAGCATGGAATGTTTACAGATCTTCCTGAAAGAGCCCAGGTAAGCATATTCGACCTTTAATATAATGCAAATACACATAAGAAACCTTTCGGAGAGAGGCAGATGTCCTTCCTTTGAAAGGTTTTTTTGTTTATTATGAGAAATATTGAATTGAGCGTTGACAAATATTGAACATATGATAATATATTCATATGTTCAAACGTTTATAGATAACAGTAAATGGAGGTTCAGATGGAACAGTATGATCAGGAGGAGCAGTTAATCAGCAATATGGATGAGGAGGAGCTTCTGGAGCTTGCCGATTTGTTTAAGATGTTTGCTGATTCAACAAGAATCAAGATTCTGTGTGACCTGTTTAGCGGAGAGAAGAATGTTGGAGAAATCTGTGATGATCTTCAGATGAATCAGTCGGCAGTCTCACATCAGCTGAAGCAGCTTAGGGCGGCTAAGCTGGTAAAGGGCAGAAGATGCGGCAAGGCTATATACTATTCACTTGCCGATGATCATGTAAGCACAATAATAGCAATGGGAAGAGACCATATTGAAGAGTGCTGATTAACAGAGAATAGATCACTAACTACAGGAGGATAAAGAAATGAAGAAGAAGTTTAAGATGCAGGACCTTGACTGTGCACATTGCGCTGCGAAGATGGAGGATGCAATCAGCAGAATCGAAGGTGTAGATGAGGTGTCAATAAGCTTTCTCACACAGAAGATGACACTTGTTGCGGATGACGCGGTATTCGAAGATATCCTTTCGAAGGCAGTGAAGGAAATATCCAAGATTGAGCCTGACTGCAAGGTGCTTGCATAAGATGATGTAAAACAAGCTGTATCTTGATTGGAGGTATGTTATGGGAATGCTTACTGAAAGACAGAAAAGAGAGCTTAAGGAGATCGTTTTTGCCATAATAATGCTTGCGGTTATCATGATTTCTGAGAAAGCCGGGATAATGCCGAAAGAGATTGACAGACCTGTAACCTGGTTTTTGCTCTACCTTATACCTTATCTTGCGGCAGGAAGAGATGTTGTAAGACGTTGCTTTATTGGGATAAGGAACGGACAGGTTTTTGACGAGTGCTTTCTGATGACACTTGCGACAGTGGGAGCCTTTGTAACCCAGGAGTTTGGAGAGGGTGCTGCTGTAATGATTTTCTATCAGGTAGGTGAGTTCTTCCAGAGCTATGCCGTCGGCAGATCGCGTTCTTCAATAGAGGCACTTCTTTCAATAGCACCGGAGTATGCCAATATAATTAGAGATGACGGCAGCATTGATACTGTAGATCCGGATGATGTTGAAGAGGGCGATATTCTTCTTATCAGACCGGGTGATAAGATTCCGGTAGATGGAACAGTTATCGATGGAGAGGGACTCATTAACACTTCTGCACTTACGGGTGAGTCCATGCCAAGGCGTGTTGAATCCGGTGAGAAGGTAATCTCGGGATGTATTAACGGTGAGGCTGTTCTGAGGGTAAGAGCGGACAAGGCTTACGAGGATTCAACAGTAATGCAGATTCTTGAGCTTGTCGAAAACGCTGCTTCGAAGAAATCAAAGACGGAAAGCTTTATAACCAGATTCGCCAAATACTACACACCGGTTGTGGTAATTGCTGCGGCGATGCTTGCATTCATTCCGCCGATTTTCGCTGGAAACTTCATGGACTGGATGCTAAGAGCATGTACATTCCTTGTTATCTCATGTCCATGCGCCCTTGTAATATCTGTTCCTTTGTCATTCTTTGGAGGAATAGGTGCGGCATCAACGAGAGGAATTCTTGTCAAGGGCTCGAACTATCTCGAGATGATGGCGAAGCTAGACACGCTTGTTACGGACAAAACAGGAACTCTCACAGAAGGAAGCTTCCGTGTGACCGCTATTGAGCCTGCAGAAGGAGAGAACAAAGACCTTGTTCTTGAGCTTGCAGCATATGTTGAAGCCGGCTCGACTCATCCAATTGGAGTCTCGATATGCGAGGCATACGGCAGGGAGATAGATTTAAGCAGAGTAAGCAATTCACAGACAATGGCAGGCAAGGGCCTTTGTGCCGTCGTTGACGGAGAGACTGTCGTTGTAGGAAAGGCTGAGCTTCTGGTATCGCAGGGAATAAACATTCCTGAGCTTAAGGCGTGTGAGGGAACAAGCTGTCTTGTCTCAAGGGATGGCAGATATATTGGAAGAATCACTGTTGCCGATTCAGTCAAGGCGGAGGCATCTGATGTGATAAGAGAGCTTAAGTCTCTTGGCACTGAGAGAATAGTTATGCTTACTGGTGATGCAGAGGCAGCAGCAGAAAGAGTTGCGGCAGCTGTTGGAGCAACTGATTACAGAGCAGGACTTCTTCCGGCAGATAAGGTTACGGAGGTCGAGCGACTCCTTGAGGAGAAGGAAAGAATCGGTAACAGAAGATTCCTTGCCTTTGTCGGTGACGGAATTAATGATGCACCGGTACTTTCAAGAGCTGATATTGGAATCGCAATGGGATCTCTTGGCTCTGATGCGGCAATCGAGGCTGCAGATATCGTGATTATGGATGATAATCTCAGCAGAATTCCGATGGTGGTAAGAATTGCGAGAAAGACGGTAAGAATAGCGGGGCAGAACATTGCTTTTGCACTTCTGGTCAAGGCTGTGTGCCTCGTACTCGGCGCAATTGGTATTGCGAACATGTGGGCGGCTGTTTTTGCCGATGTCGGTGTTGCGGTAATATGCATTCTGAATTCTATGAGGATGCTGAAAGCATAAAGCGTGAAATGACGGAATCAGCATCATCCGACAGCTCGCAGGGATAAGAATTCAGGTGTGACTTGATTCTGTACCTAATATGTGGTATATTATTACACGAACGTTATATCAGCGGAAAGAGTGGGGAATTCCCACTCTTTCACTTATGTTTAGACTTTTTCGGAGGTAGCATGGCGAAGGAAGATATCGGTAAGAAGGTGACAGAGCTTCTCGAAGAATTCTGCGAGGGTCGTGAGCTCGAGGTGTACAGAGTTCAGTATAAGAAGGAAGGTCCGGACTGGAAGCTAAAGGTTTTCCTTGATAAACCTGAAGGGGCGGAGACAGAATATGTTGATATCAATGAGTGTGAGGAGGCTACAAGATATCTCAGTGATAAGCTTGATGAGCTTGATCTTATTGATAGAGCATACACTCTTGAGGTAAGCTCCCCGGGTCTTGACAGAGAACTGATTAAAGAATCTGATTACAGACGTTTTGCGGGAAGAGAGGTAGAGGTTAAGCTCTTTACTGCCGTTGACGGAAGAAAGAATTATGATGGAGTGCTTGTCGGACTCTGTGACGGAGTTGTAACAATCAATGTTAACGGTGATGACAAGGAACTGCCATTTGACAAAATTTCAAAGATTAATCTAGCAGTAGTATTTTAGGAGGAAACAATGAACAAGGAATTTCTTGACGCACTTGCGGATCTTGAGCGTGAGAAGAATATCTCAAAGGATGAGATTATTGACGCAATAGAGGAAGCTGTTGAGAATGCATATCGGAAGAACTACGGGGCAGCCAATGTAAGATGCATCACAGACAGAGAGAACGGCGAGCTTATGGTGCTTCTTGCCAAGGAGGTTGTTGAGGAGGTTCTCGACGATATGACAGAGGTATCTCTTGAGGAGGCAAAGTCTTTCGATGAGGCTTATGAACTCGGAGACATCATCGAGTACCAGGTTGACCCTAAGGACTTCGGAAGAATTGCTGCACAGGGCGCTAAGCAGGTAGTGGTTCAGAAGATTAGAGAGGCTGAGAGATCAAACTCGTATAACGAGTACATCGACAAGAAGGGTGAGATAATCACAGGTAAGGTCGACAGAATTAATAACGGAACAATGCTTGTGTCTGTAGGAAACACTGAGGGTATCGTTCCTAACTCAGAGCAGGTTAAGGGAGAGACATACAAGCCTGGAGACAGAATCAAGGTTTATGTAATGGATGTAAAGAAGGAGAGCAAGGGACCTCAGGTATTCCTCTCAAGATCGCATCCCGGCCTTGTAAGAGGACTGTTTGAGCTCGAGATTCCTGAGATTGCAGACGGAACCGTTGAGATAAAGGGTATCGCAAGAGAAGCGGGCTCAAGAACCAAGATTGCAGTATACTCGCACGATGAGAATGTTGATCCTGTAGGAGCATGTGTAGGTACAAGAGGTGCAAGAGTTCAGAGTATTGCTGATGACCTGTTCGGAGAGAAGATAGATATTATCGTATGGGACGAGGATCCTGCAGTACTTATAAGCAATGTGCTTAAGCCTGCAATCGTTGAGGGCGTATATATCAACGAGGATGAAAAGATGGCAACAGCAGTTGTTCCGGAGCAGCAGCTCTCACTTGCAATCGGAAGAGAAGGTCAGAATGTAAGACTTGCTGCAAGAGTATCCGGATGGAAGATTGATATCAAGAGCAAGAGTCAGCTTGAGGAGATTGGATTCGATTTTGACGAATATGAGGATGCGGACATTCCGGGAGTAGTTGAGATTGAAGAATAGAATTGGAGAAGAGCATGGATGTTAGAAGAACTCCGATGAGGAGATGTATAGCGTGCATGACTTCATATCCTAAGGATGAGCTGATCAGGCTCACTGTAAAGGATGAGATAATCATCAGAGACGGAGATAAGGCTGCAGACGGTAGAGGATACTACATATGCCCAAGAAAAGCCTGTCTCGAGAAGGTTATCAGGAAGAAGGTTTTCAATCGCATATTAAGAAGGAACATGAATCTTAATCAGATAGAGGAAGTAATCGGCAATATAGTCGATACGGAGGTAATAGATGGCAAGGAAGATTAGCGAAATAACAAAGCAGCTTTCCATCGAGTTTACCGAGCTCAAGGGATACGCAGACAAGCTTGGTATTGAGATGAAAAGCTCTAGAGGAAGCATCGATGATGCTTCGGCAGAGAGACTTATTCAGACAGTAAACATGATGCATGGCAAGAAGAACGTAAGCGGAGAGGCACACAGAAATACAATTAAGGCTGTTCCTGTGATGAAGAAGGATGCTCCTAAGATGACTCCTGCAGCAAAGCCTGTTCCAAAGAAAGAGGAGAAGGCACCATCAGCAGAGCCTGAGGTGAAGGAGGAAGTTAAGGCTGAGGTAAAGCCTGCTGCTGAAAAGACAGAGTCTCCTGAACCGAAGAAGGCAGAGGAGTATGTAAATGCTCCGGGAAAGCCAATGCGCTTCAAGAAGATTGTTGATGCAACTCAGGTCAAGGAAGAGGAAAAAGCTGCGGAGAATGCTCAGCCTAAAAAGGATGCCAGAAGAGATGGAAGAAATGACCGTCAGGGCAAGGGTGAAAGAACAGAGCGCCAGGGCAAGTCAGACAGAAATGTGCGCGGTGACAGAAGCAGAAACGACAGAGGCCAGCAGGACAGGGACGGAAGAAACAGCAGAGGACCTAGAAACGACAGAAACGATAAGGGCTCTCGCGGTGACAGAAATGACCGATTCTCCAAAGGTGACAGAAATGACAGAGGTCCAAAGAACGACAAGGACAAGGATCAGGAGAGCAGGGGAAGTAGTTCAAGACCTCAGAGAAAGACATCACAGTCAGATGTCGCTATAGAGACTAAGCCTTCATCAAGAGGTAAGAGCAAGAAGTTCTTTGATAATAAGGACAAGGATAAGGATAAGCAGTCAAGACATGACAGACGTGAGGATGGTCACGGAAGAGGCTTTAAGAATAATTCATATATTGATGACACATCTCTTGAGAAGCAGGCGCGTCGCAAGAGAAAGAAGGTTGTAAAGGAAGAGCCTGAAATCGAGATTGAGGAGCTTCTTCCGGAGGGAGCAATTCCTGTATCAGTTCCTATTACTGTTGCAGGTCTTGCAGAGCAGGCTGAAATATCAGTAACAAACATCATCATGGCACTCATGAAGATGGGTATCATGGCTACCATTAACCAGACTCTCGATAAGGATGCAATTGAGATGCTCTCACTTGAGATGGGAATGGACTTCGTTGTAACAGAGGAAGAGGAGGTTGAGGAAGAGGAAGGACTCGAGCTTTACGAGGATACAGAGTCAGACCTCAAGCCAAGACCACCTATCATCACTGTAATGGGTCACGTTGACCATGGTAAGACATCACTTCTTGATGCTATCCGTAATACTAACGTTACAGCGGGAGAGTCAGGCGGAATCACTCAGCACATCGGAGCATCAGAGGTAGTAATCGACGGAAAGAGAATTGTATTCCTCGATACACCTGGACATGAGGCATTCACAACAATGAGAGCAAGAGGAGCTCAGGTAACAGATATCGCAGTTCTCGTAGTAGCTGCTGATGACTCAGTTAAGCCTCAGACAGTTGAGTCAATCTCTCACGCAAGGGCTGCAGGTGTTCCTATTATCGTTGCAATCAACAAGATGGATAAGCCGGGTGCTAACCCTGACAGAGTTAAACAGGATCTCTCAGAGCACGGAGTTCTCGTTGAGGACTGGGGTGGAGATGTAATCAGCGTTCCTGTATCTGCAAAGAAGGGCGATGGAATCAAAGATCTTCTCGAGATGATCCTTCTTCAGGCAGAGGTTCTCGAGCTTAAGGCTAACCCTGACAGACTTGCGCTCGGTACAGTAATCGAGGCAAGACTTGACAAGGCAAAAGGTCCTATTGCAACACTTCTTGTAACTAACGGTACACTCAAGTCAGGACAGAGCGTTGTTGCAGGTACATGCAGCGGACGTATCAGAGTAATGACAAACTTCAAGGGTGAAGCTATCAGAAAGGCAGGCCCTGCAACAGCAGTTGAGATTCTAGGTCTTTCAGACGTTCCTATGGCAGGAGACTCATTTAACGCTGTAAAGGATGACAAGCTTGCAAGAGAGATTGCCAACCAGAGAAAGGAGAAGCTCAGAGAGGATGTTCTTGCAAAGAATGCAAGCACAACACTCGATAAGCTCTTCAGCCAGATTCAGGAGGGAGAGGCAAAGGAACTCAACCTTATTATCAAGGGAGATGTGCAGGGTTCAGTTGGAGCTATCATTTCTTCACTTGAGAAGCTCGAGACACCAGAGGTTAAGATCAAGGTTATCCACTCGGGTGTAGGTACAATCAACGAGTCCGATGTAACACTTGCAGAGACATCCAACGCAATCATCATCGGATTTAATGTAAGACCTACAACTGCAGTTACTAACCAGGCCCAGAGCGCTGAGGTTGAGATGAGACTCTACAGAGTCATCTATGACATCATTGATGATATCCAGGATGCAATGAAGGGAATGCTCGATCCAGAGTACAAGGAGGAGGTTCTCGGAAAGGCAGAGGTTAGAGAGACCTTCAAGGTGCCAAATGTAGGAACAATTGCCGGTGCGTATGTAACAGAGGGCAAGGTTCAGAGAAACAAGCAGATCAGACTCGTAAGAGACGGAATTGTAATCCACGAGGGACTCATATCCTCGCTCAAGAGATACAAGGATGATGCAAAGGAAGTTGTATCAGGATACGAGTGCGGACTTGGAATCGAGAAGTATAACGATATCAAGCCGGGAGATATCATCGAATGCTTCCACATGGTGGAGATTGAAAGATAACATAATTTATACAGCATGACAGATATCTGACAGACTTAGTACCCACGGTCCTTATGCCCCGTGGGTACTTACTGTTTTGGCATAATCAGATAGCTTAAGCTTTATGGAGGAAATCATGACAAAAGGATATGCTAATCTAATCAGAAACATGATAATCATAGTTTTCGGCAATCTCGTATATGCAGCCGGTGTAGTGTTCTTTATTCTGCCGGGAGGGCTGATTACAGGAGGAACTACGGGAATTGCACTTACGGTGAACCAGCTGACGGGAATAGAAATATCGCTTTTTGTAGGAATCTTTAATCTGGCGATGTTCGCTGTAGGAGCACTTTTCCTTGGCAAGGAGTTCGCAATAACGACGCTTCTAAGTACAATCAGTTATCCTGTTCTTCTCGGCATGCTTCAGAAGGCAGCAGGAGACTTTGTTCTGACAGAGGATAAGTTTCTGTGTGCACTCTTCGGAGGTCTTTGCATCGGGGCTGCACTTGCTATGATAATAAGACTTGGCGCAAGCACAGGCGGCATGGATATTCCTCCGCTTCTTCTGAAGAAATTCCTCAGAATCCCTGTATCTGTCAGCCTCTATGTGTTCGATGTAATCATTCTTATCGGACAGATGGCATATTCTGACAGACAGTCAAGTCTGTACGGAATTCTGCTGGTAATTGTATACTCTCTTGCACTCGACAAGCTTCTTGCAGCAGGAGACAGCAGAACAAGACTGGAGATAATAAGCCGGAATCCGGAAGCTATAAGAGATGCAATCATGCAAAAGGCAGACAGAGGCGTTACGATGCTTCACTGCAGGACGGGATATCTCGATAAAGAGACAGATATTGTATATACAGTAGTTGCTCCAAGAGAGCTCTATAAGATTGAGAAACTGATTCATGAAATTGACCCGGCAGCCTTTATCGTGCTTGATAAGGTAAGCTCGGTAACAGGAAAGGGCTTTACCGCTGAGAAGGAGTATCTCTAATAGGTATTCTCGTATGAGTTTTCACTGTGATATAATCACTTATGTATGTTTCGCAGTCTGATTAGATTTAAGGAGACAAAATGGCAAGACACAGACAGGGCCGATTAGGCGAAGAAATAAAAAAGAACATCAGCACATATCTGATTAACGGAGGAATTAAGGATCCAAGACTCATGGGCCGAATTATTACAATCAGCTCAGTTGAGGTAACATCAGATGGAAGCTATGCAACAGTATATGTTACTCCGCTTGTATTAAGCGGTGAGGACAGAGAGGCAGTATACAGCGAGGTTATCGAAGGCTTTAACAAGGCAAAGGGCCTTATAAGAAACAAGCTTGCTGCCGACATCAAGCTTAGATATACTCCTGAGCTCAGATTCAAGATTGACACCTCTGAGGACTATGGAAGACATATCGATGAGTTGCTTGAGGAGATTAAGAGAAATGAGGGAAGATAGCCTTAAGAAAGCGGCAGAGCTGATCAGAAGCTCTGACACTGTTAATATCTTTACTCATGTCAATATGGATGGAGATGCGCTCGGTTCTTCGAGCGCACTTTGTCTTGCATTAAGAGATCTGGGTAAGAGCTGCAGCGTAATCATATCTGAGGAGATACCAAGGTATATTGATTTTCTTGAGAAAGGATGCATTTCGAAGCCGGAGAGTGTTACAGAAGAATACGATCTAGCACTGATGCTCGACTGCGGTGCTTATGGTAGAATCCCAGGAAGAGAGAATGCATTCGACCTGGGAAGAAGGAAGGGCTGCCTCGATCATCATGCTGTATCATCAACCACTATTGATTTTGACTTCTCATGCATCGATGCAGATGCAGCTGCTACCGGTGAGCTGGTGTTTGATCTAATAAATGAGCTTGGAGCCGATCTGACACTTGATATTGCAGAGTGTTTATGGACTGCAGTTTCTACAGATACCGGAAGCTTCCAGCACAGCTCAACATCAGCAAGAACTCATGAGATTGCAGCTCGGCTTCACAGAGTGGAGGGTTTCGATTCCAGCAGGTTAAGTGCACTGCTGTATCAGAGAAAGTCGCCGGCTTCTCTTCTTGTAGAGAGTACGGTGGTTAAGGACTTGAGATTTTTTGCTGAAGGGAAAGTTGCCATAGCTTATCTTACGCTTGATATTCTTGACGAATGCGGCTGCAAGGCGAGCGATGCCGACAAGATTATAGATGTAATAAGAAGTCTTGACGGGGTAGAGGCTGCAGCGGTTATTAAGGAAGGCGAGAAGGGAAGCTTCAGAGCAAGCATGAGGGCTAAGTCATACGCAAATGTTGCCGAGGTTGCGTCAAAATTCGGCGGCGGCGGCCATGTCAGGGCATCTGGCTGTCCTCTTGAGGGACCGATTGAGCATGCAATAAAATTACTCGGTGCAGAGCTTACCAAGGCAGTTGAGATAAATGCGGAGCCGGATAAATGATTAAAGATGGAATACTTAACATAAACAAGCCTTCCGGAATGACCTCGCACGATGTTGTGTCGAAGCTGAGGCGGAGGCTTGGGATTAAACGAATCGGGCACACCGGGACGCTTGATCCTATGGCGTCGGGGGTTTTGCCCGTGTGCATAGGCAAGGCTACACGAATAATAGAGTACTATGACGCTGATCTTAAGAGCTATCACGCGGTGATGAAGCTTGGCACTGTAACTGACAGCATGGATTCAACCGGAAATGTCATAAGTACATGCTCATATGAGTCGATAACTGAGGAGAATGTAATCAGTGCGGCAGCAGCCTTTGATGGATATGTAACGCAGACACCGCCGATTTATTCTGCACTTAAGGTTGATGGCAAAAGACTCTATGAATATGCGAGAGAAGGCAAAAGCGTAGATATAAAGTCAAGAGAGGTTTATCTTGAAGGAATGAAGGTCACTTCGATTGATCTTTCCGAGGGAGTCATCGAATTCGATATTAGCTGCTCAAAAGGGACCTATATCAGATCGATTATTGATGATATGGGCAAGGCACTTGGCTGCGGAGCGATGATGACGGCACTTGAGAGAACTCGAAGCGGATATTTCGGACTTGAAGATGCTCTTTGGCTCGAAGATGCTCTTTCAATGGATGATGAGGAGCTGGAGAGCCATATTATTCAGCCTGCAGATTCTCTTGTCAACCTCGGTGCGGTTGAGCTTGCTCCGGCAAGGCTTAAGGCTTTCTGCAACGGAATGAGCTCGCACCAGAAGGGATACAGAATAACAAAGAAGGAAGGAAAGCTTCCCGGATACAGGGTGTACTGCAAGGGCGAGTTCTACGGCATTGCAGTAATTGAGGAAGGCGAACTGATTCCGGAGAAGGTAATAGTAAATAATTAATGCAGATATTCACAACACATGATGAAATCAGAATAGAAGGGAATGTATCGGTTGCCCTGGGGAATTTTGACGGAATACATGTTGGACACATGAAAATTCTTGAGGATGCTCTCCGTTATGCCAAGGAGAACGGTGTAAGCTCGGCATGTTATACGTTCTCGAACCATCCGGTTAATTATTTTCTCGAGAAGGCTGGGAGGACTGAGGATTGTGTCAAGCTTATCCTCACAGAGGAGGATAAGCTCCTTGAGATGGAAAGGCTTGGCTTCGACTATGTAATCAACGTGCCGTTTGATGAAGAGACCATGTCAATGGATGCTGAAGTCTTCATTCATGATATTCTTGCGGAAAGACTTCATGCAGTGAATATATGCTGCGGCTTCAACTACACTTTCGGAGCGAGAGCTGCTGGAGATACAGAACTTCTTCGTAGTGAAGGCAGGAAGCTTGGAATGAATGTCAATGTGCATTCTGCCGTTAATGCCTGCGGTGATGTTGTAAGCTCCACAAGAATCAGAAAGCTTATCTCTGAGGGAGACGTCGAGCAGGCAGGCGAGCTGCTTGGAAGAGCATATTATATCAGCGGCACGGTGTCTCATGGTAAAAGAATCGGCACGAGAATCGGATTTCCTACGATGAATATTGATGCACCGGAGACCATGGCTCTTCCGCCTAACGGAGTGTATTTCACATACTCTGTAATAGATGGAGCAAGGCATTCATCAATTACAAATGTAGGCGTCAGACCGACTGTTGACGGCGCATACAAGACAATAGAAACCAACGTGCTGGACTTCAGCGAGGACGTATACGGCAAGGATGTTAGAATAGAGTTTCTTAAATTCGAAAGACCAGAGATGAAGTTTGAAACTGTCGAGGCTCTAAGAAGAATGATAGAGACAAATGTCAGATCCGCTATTGACTATCATAAGGCACGTTTGCTATAATTCGCTTGTTGACTAAATACTACCCAAGCTACAGATACACGCTTCTCCGGCGATATCGCAGCCTGGGCGAATTACAGAAAAGGAGAATAGAATTATGCTTACAGCAGAGAAGAAGCAGGAGATTATCAAGGAGTACGCACTTAAGGAAGGCGATACAGGTTCACCAGAGGTACAGGTTGCAATTCTTACTTACAGAATCAATGACCTTAACGAGCACCTCAAGGAGCACCACAAGGACTTCCACTCAAGAAGAGGCCTTCTTAAGATGGTTGGACAGAGAAGAAACCTTCTCAAGTACCTCAAGGAGACTGATATCGAGAGATACAGAAGCCTTATCGCAAGACTTGGACTCAGAAAGTAATTTCGGGCAACAGAAGCGGAAGAGCATCTAGGACTCTTTCGCTTTTTTTGTACATACAGCCATTGCAAGTAGTAGAGAGTTTTTTATTCGATTAACAGGAAGGAGTTGTTAATTCAAAATGGCAAGATTTACAGATTACAGAACATTTAAGACAGCACTCGGAGGCAGACTTCTCCAGTTCGAGATTGGAAAGGTATGCGAACAGGCCAATGGCCAGGTTACAGTAAGATATGGTGACACTGTTGTTAACTGTACTGCAGTTGCATCAAAGGAGCCTAAGCAGGATGTTGATTTCTTCCCGCTCAGCTGTAACTATGAGGAGAAGATGTATGCAGTCGGTAAGATTCCGGGTGGATATATCAAGAGAGAGGGTAAGGCAGGAGAGCATGCAACTCTCACATCAAGACTGATTGACAGACCGCTCAGACCTCTTTTCCCAAAGGGATACAGAAACGATGTCGTAGTAACATGTACAGCATGGTCAGTTGACCACGACTGTTCACCTGAGATTGCAGCAGTTATCGGTTCATCAGTAGCGATTGCAATTTCTGATATTCCATGGGACGGCCCTACAGCAGGTGTTGTAGTAGGTAGAGTTGACGGAGACCTCATTATCAATCCTACTTATGAGCAGAGAAAGGAATCAGACATCAACCTCACAGTATGCGGTACAGAGGAAGCAATCATGATGGTTGAGGCAGGAGCAAAGGAAGTTCCTGAAGAGGAGATGCTCGATGCAATCATGTTTGGTCATGAGGAGATTAAGAACATCTGCAGATTCATCAAGGAGATCGTTGCTGAGGTCGGCAAGGAGAAGCAGGAGTACAAGGTATTCAAGGCAGGCGATGATGTTGATGCTGCAGTAAGAGCATACTCAACTGAGAAGATGATTGATGCGATCAAGACTTTTGATAAGCTTGAGAGACTTGCTAACATGGAGGCTGTTGAGAAGGATGCGCTCGAGCACTTCGCAGAGGAGTTCGAGGGAAGACTTTCAGAGGTTTCTGATGTAACATATGCAATCAAGAAGGAAGAGGTCAGAAAGATGATTCTTGATGAGGGAATCAGACCTGATAACCGTAAGCTTACAGAAATCAGACCTGTATGGTCAGAGACAGGCTTCCTTCCAAGAACTCACGGTTCAGGCCTGTTCAAGAGAGGACAGACACAGGCTCTTTCAGTAGCTACACTTGCTCCTCTAAGCGAGGCTCAGAACCTTGACAGCATTGATATCGATGTAACAACAAAGAGATATATGCACCAGTACAACTTCCCGGGATATTCAACAGGTGAGGCTAAGGTTTCAAGAGCACCGGGTAGAAGGGAAATCGGACATGGTGCACTTGCAGAGAGAGCGCTTCTTCCTGTAATTCCATCAGAGGAAGAGTTCCCATATGCTATCAGAGTAGTATCAGAGATTCTCTCATCAAACGGATCTTCATCGATGGCATCAACATGCGGTTCAACTCTTGC
>CAMFZN010000018.1 GCA_946006945.1 uncultured Clostridia bacterium
TTATCAGGCCTTTTATTGAGCTTGGAAGGTCAAAGACAGAGACAATCGACAGAGTCGCTTTCGTAACGGACCTTAGAGGCAAGGGTTTCTTCAAGGACCTCGAGAGCACAATCGTTGATATCAGAAACAACCTGGGAATAGAGCTTCAGGTTGTGTTTGTTGAGGCTTCAACCGCTACCATAGTAAAGAGGTATTCAGAGACAAGAAGAAGCCATCCTCTGACAGGCGGAGTTGCCACTGCAGAGGTTGTTGAGGCAGAAAGAGAAGAGATGAGGGCAGTAAGAGCAATGTCCGACATTGTCATAGACACTACTGGCCTTAAGGTTGCTCAGCTGTATGAGGAGCTGAACAAGAAGATTCTTGGCGGAGTAACAGAGTCAACCTTCTCTGTCAACATAAGCTCCTTCGGCTTCAAATACGGAATTCCAAGCGAGGCTGACATGCTTATCGATGTAAGATTCCTCGAGAATCCGTACTATGTGCCAAGCCTGAAGAAGCTTACAGGCAACAACAAGAAGATAAGAGATTATGTATTCAGGTCGGGACTTGCCGATGCCTTCATGGACAACCTTATGAAAACCATAGAGGTGGCAATACCCGGTTACATCAAGGAAGGAAAGTATCATCTGACGATTGCATTCGGATGCACAGGAGGTCACCACAGAAGTGTTGCGATGGCCAATGAGTGTGCAAAAAGATTCGAGGCTAAGGGAATGAGAGTAACGCTTAATCACAGGGACCTCGATCTGATGGCCAAGGGAAGATAAAAGACAAAGATTTAAGATACAGATAGATAAGGGCGACAGAAGACAGCCGATAAGTATAAAGGATAAAGGAGAAACGATGTCTTTCGCACAGGAGGTAAAGGGAGAGCTTGCCAGAATAGAGCCGCAGAGAAAGTGCTGCATGCTTGCAGAGATAGCAGGCTTTCTAAGAGTAGCTGCATCACTTAGACTTGCCGGCGGCGGCAGGTTCTCTATTGTTGCGTCTACCGAAAACGCCGCAATTGCAAGGCATTACAAGAAGCTCATCAAGGAATACTTCGACAGCAATGCCAGCCTTGGAATAGGAGATACGACGCAGGTAGGGCACAGAAAAGGATACAGATACTACCTTATAATCGAGCCTGAGCAGAAGAGCTCTCAGATACTTAGAGAAACGGGAATGATGCTGATTCGTGAGGGTAACGACTACTTCTCCGATGGCATCTACAACCAGATAGTAAGGACAAAATGCTGCAAGAAGGCATATCTTAGAGGACTTTTCCTGGGCTGCGGCACAATGTCAGACCCAAGGCTCGGATATCATCTCGAATTCGTGGTTGAGAGCAGACAGCTTGCCGCCGACATAAAGAAGCTGATAGGCTCCTTTGTCGACCTTGCCGCCAATTACACGAAGCGCAAGGAAGACTATGTAGTATACATGAAGAAGGCATCGTACATAAGCGACATGATGAACCTAATCGGCGCTGTGTCAGCCGTTCTAGAATTCGAGAGTATCAGAGTCGGTAAGGAGGTTAAGGGAGAGGCGCAGAGGATACTTAACTGCGACAACGCAAATGTGGACAGAACTCTTACAGCCTCCGAGAACCAGATAGCATGGATTAATAAGCTTAAGGAGCAGGGACGTTTCGACGGACTTCCGCTTCCGCTTCGCGAGGTTGCGGAGATAAGACTTGAAAGGCCGGATGCTTCACTGACTGAGATTGGAGAGCTTCTGAATCCACCAATCAAGAAGCCCGGAGTAAATAAGAGATTTGCAAAGATTAAGGAAATGGCGGAGAAGGAATAATGGTGCAAAAGGGAGATATTATAGTAACGACAATTGAGGACATCTCGGGCGACGGCGCAGGAATAGGCAAGGTTGACGGGATGGCCGTATTCATAGATGGCTGCATGCCGGGAGATACCGTGCGTGCGGAGGTTACGAAGGCAAAGAAGAATTATGCTTTTGCCCGCATGCTGGAGATAACCGAATTCTCGGCAGACAGAATAAGCCCGCTTTGTCCGCATTATGCAAGCTGCGGCGGCTGCACGTACCAGGAGTACGACTACGATGCCCAGCTTGTTCTCAAGGAGAGACAGGTGAGGGACAAGCTTGAAAGAATCGGCGGTCTTAAGGAGCCTGTCATCAGGGAGATTATCGGACAGAAGGTAACTGATGAGGACGGAACGGAATACATTCCTTTCAGATACAGAAACAAGGGCGACTATCCTGTGTGGAACAATCTCGTGGGCTTCTATGAGAAGAAGTCGCACAAAATCGTAGATGTGAAGGAATGTCTTCTTCAGTCTGAGGCTGCGGATGCGGTGACAAGGGTTATTCGCTCCATGAACAAGGGCGAGATCAAGAATGTTGTTGTAAAGACTGCCTTCGGAACAGGCGAGGTAATGGCGGTTCTTTCGTGCAGGGAGAATCCGTCCAACCTTGAAGCGATTATCACTTCGATGGATGAGGCGGCAGCTGAGGCTGACTATTCGCTTGAGAGCGTATACACGAGGATAAATGACAAGTACAGATGTGTTGCTGGAGCAAGGACAATTCTCGACCAGGTTGAGATTGACGGAAGAGAGCTTAGCTTCGAGATAAGCGCGCCTTCATTCTATCAGGTTAATACAGAGCAGATGAAGAAGCTGTATGAGAAGGCGATAGAGTATGCTGCTCTTACCGGTGAGGAGACGGTTCTCGATCTGTACTGCGGAATCGGAACGATAGGAATCTCCATGGCGGCAAGGGCTAAGCAGATTGTCGGCATTGAGGTGGTAAAGGAGGCTGTTCTCGATGCCAACAGAAATTCGGTTATCAACGGAATTGTTAACACAAGATACATCTGCGGCAAGGCAGAGGAGGTAATCGAGAAAGCAGCATCAGAGGATTATTCCCCAAGAGAAAACAGCGCTGAGGCAATGCTTCAGAGCGCTCTTAAGGAAGATAAGCTTGTTGCGGTGCTTGACCCGCCAAGGGCAGGCTGCGATGAGGTGCTGCTTAGAACCATAGCAGAGGCCGGTGCGGGAAGGATAGTGTATATCTCCTGCGACCAGGGAACTCTGGCAAGAGATATCAAGCTGCTTGGAGAGCTCGGATACGAATTTGTCGAGGCGACACCGGTCGACATGTTCGGCTGGACCAATCACGTGGAGACGGTGTCTCTTCTTGTAAAGAGATAGAAGACTTTCAGAAGATTAGTTCAGGCTTCCCTGATGCACGTGCAAGGATTGCCTGAAAGGATTGGAGATGAAGGGGTTAAGATGTCAACTATTAATACTTTTCAGATAAGCTTTGAAATATGGGGATGCATAATAGGGCTGATAACGTGCATATTGACGGGGTCGGTAACATTCGAGGCCGGTGATAAGGGCGGAAAGAAGCTCTGGGTAATTGTGTTAATTAATAACCTTCTGCTTGTAAGTGATGCCATGGCATACATATACAGGGGAGATATGACATCTCTCGGAACCGCGATAACAAGAGTCAGCAATTTCTCGATTTTTGCACTTGAATATGTCCTGGTTGGAATATTCGTGAGCTATGTTCTTCTGATAGCAGGAAGAGAGACAGCACCGGGAAAAATCTGGTCTATCATTGCCTATGGCTTTCTTGCTGCTGGAGCAGCCGGCTTAATCATTACACCGTTTACGGGCTTATATTATTACTTTGATGCAGCGAACAGATACTGCAGAGGAAGCGGCATCGCTCTTAGCTTTGCGACATGTGGAGCTGTCATTGCAATCTGTGTTCTGATCCTGTGGAGAAGCAGAAGAAGCATGAACAGAGGTGAGAAGAATACATTTCTTATTCTGATCAGCGTGTTTGCCGCATGCCTGGCAGGACAGTTTGCATTCTATGGATTCTCATTTATCAATTTCAGCATAACGATAGCATTTCTTATTCTGCATCTCAGCAGCTATTCAAGGCTTCAGGAGATGATGACAGAAAGGAAAGTTGAGGAAGCAATCAGAGATACCGCTGCTTTGTCAGAGTGGAGCAGGAATTCTTTAAGCAGCTTGGAGCAGAAGTCGGGGGCGGACTATGAAGAAAACAAAGAATAAGCTTATTACAATAGTTGTTCTTGGAATTGTTGTTGCATCGCTTCTGGTGGGCGGCACCGGAGTGGCCAGCTTCAGAGCGGTAATGAATGAGCATAATCACGAGATTCTGCTTCATCTCTGCAAGGAGAACAAGGAAAGCATGAATAATCGTCTAAGAAGCATTGAGACTCAGGTCAATACGCTTGAGGATTATTATCTGGATCATCTGCCTTCACCCGAAGCATTATCTGATGAATCTTTTGTTAATTCCTATACACAGGAGACAGGAGAGATTGGTTACTCGTTAATAAGGAACAATAAGTCTGTTGCAGCTGTCTATTTAAGGTTCAATGCAGAGCTCGCAGGGACGAAGGCGGGCTTCTTCATAAGCCGAACCGCTAAATCATCCGAACCTGAGTATCTTGAGACTACTGATTTGTACAAATATGGCCGGGAGGATACAGACGCAGCCGGATGGTATTACATTCCTAAGGATAAGGGTGAGCCTGTATGGATTGGACCTTATCACAATCCAAACAACGGAATCTTCATGATCTCCTATGTAAGGCCAATGTATAAGGATGGCACCTTTGTCGGCGTTGTGGGAATGGATATAGATTACAGGATTATAAGCAGAGAGATAGATGAAATAAAAGTATATGATACGGGATACGCAGTGGTGCTCGATAATGAAGGAGAGCTTTCGTACGCCGGAGACCACAGCCCTCTTATTCCGAAAGCGCTCAGCACTGCAATTACAGAAGACGATGAAGAGTATGTCTTCTCGTCATACACTCGCAAGCAGCTTATGTATATCACTGTGTCAAGCAGACTGTACAATGGCGACTACCTTGTTCTGCTTGCTCCTGAAAGCGAGATATACAGCGCGAGAAACAAGCTTGTATTTACAATCATTCTTATTGCTGTAGCAGTAAGCTCATTGATTATTCTGATCCTTACCGGAATGGTCAACAGGATTCTAAGTGCTTCACATATCGACAATCTTACCGATGCCATGAACAGAAATGCATATCTTGAGAGAGTGTACAGCCTCGAGGATTCCATTCATTCAGGCAAAAAGGTTTCATACGCCGTGGTAATTTTTGATATCAACAGCCTTAAGGCTGTAAATGATACTATCGGACATGCTGCAGGTGACAAAATGATAAGAAACAGCTACGATGTGATTAAGAAGCATTTCCCATCAGATAATGTATATCGTACAGGCGGCGATGAGTTCGTCGTGCTGATAGAGAAGAAGACCTGCGAGATAGCAGTAAAGATTGCAGAGGAGTTCAGGAATGCTATGGCTGAACGCGGCCGTGAAATATGCACTATGCCGGATGAACCTGCAATCTCATGTGGATATGCAGTGTATGATCCGACTGTTGATGCAAGCTATGAGGATACCTTCAACAGAGCGGACGAAAGTATGTATGATGATAAGCAGGCATTCTATTCATCAAATCCCCAGATGAAGAGAAGGATATGACATGCTGAGTCTGCACGGAACGGCAGCAAAAGAACAGAATGCTTAGGAAGTGGAGATAAGCAGCAATGAGAAAGCAAACAACATGTTT
This sequence comes from uncultured Clostridia bacterium, assembly GCA_946006945.1. Lineage (GTDB taxonomy): Bacteria > Bacillota > Clostridia > Peptostreptococcales > Anaerovoracaceae > Crickella. Next base: position 5,609 of record CAMFZN010000018.1, read on the forward strand.
TAAGAAGCATAATAAGGTACGCATGATGGCTCTTCTTCTTTGTGCTGTTATTGCCGTGATGTCTCTTCCGCTGACAGTTGCAGCTGCTTCACAGGAGAGGAAGGTCGTTAGAGTTGGATGGTATGAATCAACCTTCAATACTACAGATCATCTTGGCAGAAAATCAGGCTACGGATACGAGTATCAGCAGAAGCTTGCTGCGTATAATGGATGGGAATATGAGTATGTAGAGGGAAGCTGGGCTGACCTTATGGAGATGCTTAAGAAGGGAGAGATAGATCTTCTCTCGGACGTATCCATTACAGAGGAGCGATTAGATCAGATGAGCTTCTCTGACCTTCCGATGGGAGAAGAGGAGTTCTATGCCTTCATAGCAGCTAATAACAAAGAGATAAGCAGCTCTGATCTGAGCACATTCAATGGCAAGGTGTTCGGCGTCAACAAAGGAAGCGTGCAGGCTGACTATCTCAGGCAGTGGGCAGAATCAAAGGGCCTGTCAATTAAGATAAGGGAGCTGTCCGTTGTTGAAGAAGTTGAGAACAGAATGCTAAAGGATGGAGAGATAGATGTCCTTGTTACTGTTGACTCAAACAACAATAAGCACAACTCGATTCCTGTTGTCAGCATCGGTTCTTCCGAATACTACTTTGCTGTCGCAAAGGGAAGAGATGATCTTCTTAAGGATCTGAACTATGCGATGGAATGTATTCACAGCGAGAACAGATACTATAATCAGCAGCTGTTTAAGAAATACATCTCCAATGATGGGGTAAGGGTATTCCTCGATAATGCTGAGCTGGAATGGATAAGGGAGCATGGAACAATAAGAGTCGGCTACCGCGAGGACTATTTCCCTTTCAGTGGTATTGATTCAGAAACCAGGGAAGCATCCGGCGTAATAAAGGACTATCTTGACTATGTAGCCGGCTGTGCTCAGAATGCGTCTCTCGAATTCACGATGATACCGTATTCCAGCATGGAGGGAGCAATACAGGGCTTAAATGACGGCGATGTTGACTGCATTTTCCCAATTGATATAAGTGTATATGAGAGTGAGAAGTACGATATTCTTCTCACCAACAGCATAATAGATACTGAGATGACGGCTGTTATCTCAAAGTCCAGAACAAAGCCTTTTGCGCTGGATGGAGATGTGGTCGCAGCCGTAACAAGGGGCAATCTAAGCTACGAGGCCTTCCTGGAGACCCACTTCCCTGACTGGAAGATAGTTTATTACAGAACGACAGAGGACTGTCTTAAGGCTGTAAGCCTTGGAAGCGCAGACTGCGTTATCATAAGCAGCCATCGTATTGCAAGCTTGTCACAGCTCCTATACAAATACAGGCTGACCCAGGTTACAACAGGAAGAATATCAAGCCAGATGCTGGCGGTAGATTCGGATGCTGTTGAGCTTTATTCTATCCTTAACAAGCTTCGCGGAAGTGTCAATGACTCCGCCATATCTAATATGATAATATCCAATACAGATTATGAGACTGAGGCGAGCTTTGAGAACTTCATAAGGGATAATCTGGCTGCGGTAATAATACTTGTGCTTATTCTCGCTCTGATATTCATCGGTCTTATGGTGCGATATGCTGATGTGAGGCTGAAGGAGCAGAACACCAGAAGAGTTAACGAGGAGATTACCGAACTTAACCACAGGCTTCAGGAGAGCAAGGAGAGACTCGAGGAGCTCGCAGACGAGCAGGATGCCAAGATAAGAGAGATTACGGATCTTAACGGGCAGCTTGAGAAGGCAAGAGCTGAGGCTGAGGCTGCCAGCAAGGCAAAGACGACCTTCCTTAGCAATATGTCGCATGACATTAGAACTCCTATGAATGCCATTCTTGGATTCTCGAGAATGCTTGAGAGGGAGAGAGACAACAAGGAAGCTGCAGATGATTACATAGCTAAGATACAGGAGTCAGGAGAGTATCTGCTTTCAATAATCAACAACATTCTCGATATGGCAAGAATAGACAGCGGTGCAGTAAAGGTTGAGCCGCATGTGATTGATATGGCATCGACAGGAAGTGTTGCAAGCGATATCTTCTCAGGGGAGCTTGAGAGGAAGATGCTTAACTTCAGCATGTCGGTCAATATAGATAATCACTATGTTATTGCCGACAACAGAATTATTGATGAGATTGCAGTCAACCTCTTCAGCAATGCAGTAAAGTACACTCCAAGCGGAGGCTCCATTACCTATTCACTCGAAGAGCTTCCGTGTGATAAGGAGGGATATGCAGAGTATGTGGCAACCATTTCTGATACAGGAATAGGAATGAGCAAGGAATTTGCCGAGCATATCTTCGACTCCTTCACAAGAGAGAGAAATACTACCGAAAGCGGCATTATCGGAACAGGTCTTGGAATGTCTATCGTAAAGAAGCTTGTTGATCTCATCGGAGCGACAATTGAGCTTGAGACAGAGAAAGGCAAGGGTACAATATTCCGAATTCACTTCAGATTCCCAATAGCAGATGCACCTGCTGAGGAGGAGCATGAAGCTGCCCACGAGAATGATGAGGTGTGCCTGGAGGGAAGAAGAATTCTCATTGCGGAGGATAATGACCTTAATGCAGAGATTGCTGTTTACCTTATCGAGGAACTCGGTATGGAGGCAGAGCGTGCGGAGAACGGAAGAGAATGCATTGACATGCTTATGAAAGCAGACACCGGTTACTATGATGCCGTTCTAATGGACATTCAGATGCCTGTTCTGGATGGAATAAGTGCGGTAAGAGAAATACGCCGGATGGACAATCCTGTACTTCGAAGAATTCCGGTTGTCGCAATGACAGCCAATGCCTTTGATGATGACAGGAGGAAATCAATCGAGGTCGGAATGGACGGGCATCTGTCTAAGCCGATAGAGCCTGAGAAGCTTGCCGGGATGATGAGAAATGTTCTTAAATAACGTCGGACTGGCAGCTGACAAAACTCATGTAAACTTATGTAGGAGATAAATGCGTATAGATGACAGACAATCTTAACAGCATGCAGCGACAGGCTGTAGAACATATCGACGGACCGCTGCTTATCCTGGCAGGAGCAGGAAGCGGAAAGACGCAGACCATGACACACAGAATTGCAGGTATGGTCCGTCAGGGAATAGACCCTCACAGGATTCTTGCAGTTACATTTACCAACAAGGCTGCGGGAGAGATGAGGGAGAGAATAAACGCTCTCACACCGGATACAAGAGGCATGTGGGTCATGACCTTTCATGCCATGTGTCTTCGGATGCTGAGATTTCGCTCTGAGGCTCTCGGCTACAGAGAAGGTTTCGTGGTGTATGATGAGACGGATAGAAAGGCACTTATTAAGAAGCTCTGCAAGGAGCTTGAGATAAATGTCAAGGATTATCCGCCGGCTCTTATCGGAGCACTGATAAGTGACGCCAAGGAGAATGCCTTGGGACCTGAGGAATACCTCGAGGAGCATGCTTCAGACTTCAGGGTAAAGGCCGTATACAAGGTGTACAAGGCTTATGCAGCCGAGCTTATGAAGAACAACGCAATGGACTTCGATGATCTGCTGCTTAACGGATACAGACTTCTGTCTGAGAACGAGGAAGCAAGAGAGTATTACAGTAACAGATTCAAGTACATCATGGTAGACGAGTACCAGGACACCAACTATCTTCAGTACAGAATAATAAGCATTCTTGCCGGAAAGCACGGCAATCTATGTGTTGTCGGAGATGACGATCAGTGCATATACGAATGGAGAGGAGCAAATATTCAGAACATCCTCAACTTCGAAAGCGACTTTCCGGATGCCAAGGTGATCAGGCTTGAGCAGAACTATCGCTCACATGCCAACATACTGAACCTTGCCAATTCTGTAATAAGAAACAACAAGAGCAGGAAGAAGAAGAAGCTCTGGACTGAGGCTTCGGACGGCGAGAAGATTACATACAGAAGACTTCCTGACGAGAAGCAGGAGGCGAGATACATAGGAGAGCAGATAGAGGAGCTTCACAGGAAGGGCTACGCATTCAAGGACATGGCTGTGCTCTACAGAAAGAACGCCCAGTCGAGAACCTTTGAGGAGAAGTTCTCCTTCCGCGGAATACCGTATAGAGTTCTTGCGGGTCTGAGATACTATGATCGAAAGGAAATTAAAGATGTGCTGTCATATCTCAGGCTGATCGAGAACCCTGACGATGATATGTCGATGCTTAGAATCATCAATGTTCCGAAGCGAGGAATCGGAAACAAGACTCTCTCTTCAATCATTGAGTATGCCTCCAACTACAGAATAAGCATATTCGAGGCGCTTATGAGAGATGAGCTTAGAGGTGCTCTTTCTGCCAAAACAAGAATGGCGGTCTCTTCTCTTACTCTCATGATAGAGCAGATCAGAGCCGAGCGGGATTCTCTCAGACTGATAGACATATACGATGGGATTTTGCGTGAATCAGGTTATATCGAAGCGCTTGAGGCTGAGAACACAATTGAGTCTCACGGCAGAATAGAGAACATCATGGAGTTCAGGTCGGTTATCGAGGAGTTCGAGGCGGGTCTTAAGGATGGAGACTTCGAGCAGATGTACGAGGAGCTCGAGGAGGAGAGAAGGGCGCTAGAAGGTGAAGCCTATGTGCCAAAAACTCCGACAGCACTTGGAATGTTCCTTGAGAAAATCTCTCTGATGGCAGATATAGATAACAGAGATGAGGAAGAGGACGCAGTCGTGCTAATGACTCTTCACAGCGCGAAGGGACTTGAGTTCCCTGTCGTATTCATGCCCGGCATGGAGGACGGGATTTTCCCTGGGCCGGCTGCCTATGATAATCCGGCTTCACTCGAGGAGGAGAGAAGGCTGTGCTACGTCGGCATAACGCGTGCCAAGGAGAAGCTGTATCTTACCGGAGCGACATACAGAATGCTCTACGGAAGGACGGATTACACCAGAGAGTCATGCTTTCTAAATGAGATGGACAGGAAATACATGGACGGCGACAGAACTCAGGCAGAGAAGGATGCTGCCGGAAGCGGTCTTCACGAGGACGGCGGATATCTTGGAGGCTACAGCTTCAGCGGAAGAGTTCACGGCAGCGCCGATGGATACTCTCAGAGGAGAAGAAAGCCGTTCGACAGCCTGAGCCGGGCAAAACAGGATGTATCCTCAGGTGCCGATGATGACTTCGGCATAGGAGAGAGAATCAGGCATCCGAAATTCGGCGAGGGAATGGTAATAGATCAGGACGCAAAGACCTTGTCTGTCATGTTCGATGAGGTCGGACTGAAGAAGCTCGGCAAGGGATTTGTTAAGCTTGAAAGGGTATAAAGCGAAGAATATGGATAAAAAAGAAGCGCTAAGCAGGATGGAGGAGCTTATCGAGGTTCTTAACAGAGCCTCCAAGGCTTATTACGATGATGCAAGTGAGATCATCACCAACTACGAATACGACGCCATGTACGATGAACTGGAGACTCTGGAGAAGGAACATGGCATCACGCTCGATAACAGTCCGACGGTAAATGTCGGATATACTGTCAAGTCGGAGCTTCCGAAGGTGCAGCATGAGAAGAAGCTTCTTTCCCTTGACAAAACCAAGGACAGAGACGAGCTGAGGTCATGGCTCGGCGGACACGAGGGTGTTCTCTCGTGGAAGCTGGATGGTCTTACAGTGTCTCTGACATATGAGGGCGGAAAGCTTGCGCAGGCCGTTACGAGAGGTAACGGCTCAGTAGGCGAGCTTATCACAGATAATGCCAGAGCTTTTGTTAATGTGCCGAAGAGAATCGCCTTCGAGGACAGGCTGGTTGTCAGAGGAGAGGCCGTAATCACATACAGGGATTTCGAGCTTATCAACGAGATGATTGCTGATGCCGATGCCAAGTACAAAAACCCGAGAAACCTCTGCAGCGGAAGCGTAAGACAGCTCGACAGTCGCGTGACTGCAGAAAGATCCGTAAGGTTCTATGCTTTTGCACTTATCGAGGCGGAGTCGCTTGATTCGCGTAACAGCAGAGCATATCAGATGGACTGGCTTAAGGAGCAGGGCTTCGATGTCGTTGAGCATGTCATGGTAGATGAGGCAAGCCTCTTTGATGCGCTCGACTCCTTCGAGGCAAGAATTGCAGAGTTCCCTATTCCTGTGGACGGCCTGGTTCTCAGCCTTGAGGACCTCGAATATTCACGCTCGCTCGGCACGACAGCCAAGTTCCCTAAGGACTCGCTCGCGTTCAAGTGGAGGGATCAGCAGGCGGAGACTGTGCTTCGCGAGATTGAGTGGAGTCCTTCGAGAACGGGTCTTCTGAATCCCGTGGCTATATTTGACCCTGTTGAGCTTGAGGGAACAACAGTAAGCAGGGCTTCGGTTCACAACATCAACATCATGGAGGACCTTCAGCTTGGAATCGGAGACAGGATAACGGTATACAAGGCCAATATGATAATCCCGCAGCTCAGCGACAATCTGACAAGGAGCGGAAGACTTGAGATTCCTTCGGTCTGCCCGGTCTGCGGCGGCATGACGAGGGTTACAGAGGAGGATAACACCAAGACTCTTATCTGTACCAATCCTGACTGCATCGCCAAGGATGTTAAGAGATTCTCGCATTTCGTATCTAGAGATGCGATGAATATAGACGGACTGTCCGAGGCAGGCCTTCTTAAGCTGATAGGCAAAGGAATTATTAAGGAACTTCCTGACATTTATGACATCAAAGACAGGCGCGATGATGTTATAATACTAGAGGGCTTCGGTGAGAAGTCCTTTGACAAGCTGGTCAGGGCAGTAGACGCATCAAGGAGAACTACTCCGGCAAGACTTCTTTACAGTCTGGGCGTTCCGGGAATCGGAACCGCGAACTCTGCACTCATTGCGAGACATTGCAGGAACTCCTGGGAGATGATGCTCGGGCTCGATGAGAGTGAGCTTATGGAGATAGATGGCGTCGGCGCCGTGATGGCCGGGGATTACGTAAGGTATTTTGCACGCGAGGGAGTTCGCGTGATGCTGGATAAGCTCGTCTCAAGGCTTGAGCTTGACGAGAGCTTTGAGGAGGCGGGAACCGCACTTGCCGGAAGAACCTTCGTTATTACAGGCTCGCTTGAGCATTTCGGCAATCGAAAGGAGCTTAAGGCTGCTATCGAGGCTGAGGGCGGCAGAGTATCGGGAAGCGTAAGTGCTTCAACCGACTATCTTATTACCAATAATCCGGGCTCCGGCTCGTCTAAGAACAAGGCGGCAAGGGAGCTTGGAATTGACATAATTACCGAGGCTCAGGTCATGGAGATGCTCGGTATGTAGCTTAATCTTAAGAGGGGAGGTGTGGCGATGGAGCATACAGAGTATACAATCGAAGAGATGGACAAGGCGCTTGAAGAGACTAAGAAGCAGATATTTGAGCTTCTTGAGGAGAAGAAGTACTTCCAGTGTCGTGATGAGCTTCTAGGATGCAACGAGGTAGATATCGCAGAGATTCTGCAGGAGGTTGAGGACGAGTACGGGACGCAGAAGGCGCTCATGCTGTTCAGAACCCTTCCGAAGGACACCTCTGTAGAGGTTTTTGCCAACCTCGACGTTGATGAGCAGGTTGCAATCATCAATCTGATAACAGACCCTGAGATTCAGTACATTATCGATGAGCTTGACTTCGACGACATGATCGATGTCCTTGAGGAGCTTCCGGCCAACCTTGTCGATAAGATTCTCGAGAAGACTCCGAAGGCCGAAAGGCATCTCATCAATACCTTCCTTAAGTACAAGGAATACAGTGCCGGCTCTCTGATGACGCCGGATTACATCAACCTGAAGAAGGAGTGGACCGTAAGGGAGGCTCTCGACCATATCAAAGAGGTCGGCATGGATAGTGAGACAATCTATACATGCTACGTCCTTGACACAGGAAGAAAGCTTATCGGAATCATGTCCCTCAGGGCTCTTGTAATAATGGATGACAGCCTGATAATCGGAGACATCATGAGAGAGGAATACATCTCCGCTCACGTTGACGATGACCAGGAGGAGCTGTCGGAGCTCTTTAAGAAATACGGCTACCTCGCAATTCCTGTAGTTGATAACGAGGGAAGACTTGTAGGTATCGTTACGGTCGACGACATCCTCGACGTCATCGAGGAAGAGGCGACTGAGGATATGGAGCGTATGGGAGGTGTCATCGACTCGGATGACAAGGACTATCTAGACCTTTCAGTGCTCGGACATGTCAAGGCAAGGCTCCCGTGGCTGATGCTTCTGATGTTCTCCTATTTCATCACAGGAGGAATCATTCAGAGCTTTGAGGATGCGCTCTCAAGCGTAATATGTCTTGTAACCTACATGCCTATGCTTATGGGCACAGGCGGTAACTCGGGTACACAGGCATCAACACTTATTATCAGAGGTATGGCGACAGGCGAGGTGGAGCCGTCAGATGCACTTTCTGTAATCTGGAAGGAACTTCGCATAAGTCTTATTGTCGGAGCATGCCTTTCTCTGATAAACTATTTAAGAATAGCTTTCCTTGAGGGGCAGCCTCCAATGGTGGCTCTTACCGTATGCGTATCGATGATTCTTATCGTAATCGTAGCGAAGATAATAGGAGCACTTCTTCCTATGGGCGCCAAGCTTATCAAGCTCGACCCTGCTCTTATGTCGGGTCCGATGATGGCATCGATTACAGATATGATATCGCTTATGACATATTTCTCAATTGCTAAGGCTTTACTACACATATAGAAGGAGAACGTCGTGAAAGAAAGAAATTACACAGAGCTTGAGAACACGGCTCGCAAAGTAAGAATCAACGCACTTAAGGCTATCCACAGAGCCAACTCAGGACATCCGGGCGGCTCGCTTTCGGTTACAGATATTCTTGTGGCACTGTATTTCGACCACATGAACATCGATCCTGAGAATCCGAAAATGGATGGAAGAGACAGACTTGTACTCTCGAAGGGTCACGCAGTCCCTGCTCTCTATGCAACACTCGGAGAGAGAGGATATTTCGATGTAGAAGAGATGATGAGCTTAAGACAGATTGACTCTAAGTTCCAGGGACACCCTAACATGAACAAGGTTCCCGGCATCGAGATGTCAACAGGCTCGCTCGGACAAGGCTTCTCTGTAGCTGTTGGCATGGCAATCGCAGGCAAAATGGATTCAAGCAGCGCGAAGGTTTTTGCCGTAACAGGCGACGGTGAGCTCCAGGAGGGAATTATCTGGGAGGCTGCTATGGCAGCATCAAAGTATAAGCTCGACAACTTCGTAGCTATCGTTGATGCCAACGGCCTTCAGATTGATGGCAATGTAGATGATGTAAAGAAGGTTGCTCCTATCGATGAGAAGTTCGCAGCTTTCGGCTTCAATACAATCACATGTGACGGTCACTCGATGAAGGAGCTCTGCGAGGCTCTCGACAGTGTTGACCACGAATGTGGCAGACCTACAGTTATCGTCTGCAGAACACATAAGGGCCAGGGCGTATCCTTCATGACAGACCAGGCAGGCTGGCACGGCAAAGCGCCAAACGATGAGCAGCTTGCAGCTGCAATAGAAGAACTCGGAGGTGACAGATAATGGCAGATGTAAAGAAGATTGCTACCAGAGCAGCTTACGGTGAGTTCCTTGTAGAGGAGGGTGCAAAGAGACCGGAGCTGGTTGCAATGAGTGCCGATCTCTCCGGCTCCAACAAGACAGACGGCTTCGAGAAGGCTTATCCTGAAAGATTCATTGAGTGCGGAATCTCAGAGCAGGACATGTATGCTCAGGCTGCCGGCCTCGCACTTTCAGGCAAAGTCGTATGTGCGAGCACCTTCGCAATGTTCGCTGCGGGAAGGGCATATGAGATAATAAGAAATTCAATCGGATACACAGGTGCCAACGTTAAGATCTGTGCTACTCACGGAGGAATCACAGTAGGAGAGGATGGCGCAAGCCACCAGACCTTCGAGGATCTCGCTCTTATGAGAGAGATTCCGGGAATGGCTGTAGTAAATCCGGCAGATGCAGTTAGCACCAAAGCTCTTCTTGGAAAGCTCGTTGGAACTCCGGGTCCTGCATATGTAAGACTTGGAAGAGCCAATGTTCCGGTAATCTACGATGAGAACCAGACATTCGAGGTAGGAAAGGCAATTACTCTTAGAGAAGGAAGCGATGCGACAATCATCGCAACCGGAATCATGGTTTCAGAGGCGCTTGAAGCTGCAGAGACTCTGTCAGAGGAAGGAATCTGTGTAAGAGTAATCGACATGCACACTATCAAGCCTCTCGATGCTGAAACAATCGTAAAGGCAGCCGAGGAGACCGGTGCAATCGTAACTGCAGAGGAGCACTCTGTTCTCGGTGGTCTTGGAGGTGCTGTTGCAGAGGTAGTTGTAAGAAGCTGCCCTGTAAGGGTCGAGATGGTTGGCCAGCAGGATACCTTCGGAGAGTCAGGAAAGCCGGCAGACCTTCTTAAGAAGTACGGTATGACTGCAGAGGATATTGCAGCTGCGGTAAGAAAGGTTGTAAAGTAATATTTTTATAATAACAAAAAGAGTCTCACTTCTGCTGAAGGAGACTCTTTTTGTTAGGCTTTTGCAGCCACTCTTATACTGCCCCTGGCTGCTCTTTAATCTGTCGCCATCGGTGCTGTGCGGCAGACAGCCTGCAGACCGCAGGTGTCAAGGATGACTGAATCATTTGCTTAATTCATCAATATGATCAAGGACTTTGCAAGGCAAAAGAGGTCTGATTCAAGGGGTGATTCAGAATATGTATAAAAATCCAAGAAAATGAAAAAATATCATAAAAAAGTGTTGCATCAACACTAAATCGGTGTTAATATTACGACTGTAATCACAAATAAATATACATTTTCATTAATAAAAATACTAAGGGAACAATAAAGGAGAAAAAAGAAATGAAAAAGAATCTGATTGCTAAACTGTTAATCGTATCAATGATGTTTTGCGGAGTATTCGCACTTACCTCATGCGGGGGTGGCGGAGATGATGAGGCAGCACTCGTAGTTGTAACTGAGGCTACATTCCCTCCATTCGATACAGTTGATGATGATGGCAACATCACAGGCTTCGACATGGATCTTATCAATGCTATCGCCGAGGATCAGGGCTTAACAGTTGAGTTCAAGGACATCGGTTTTGACTCACTCATCCCTGCACTTGAGGCGGACGAAGCAGATATCATCGCTGCAGGAATGAACTCAGACGATCCTGGGCGTCAGGCTAAGGTGGATTTCGGAACACCATACTTCGAGAGCCAGCTCGTGCTTGTAGTAGCTGACGGCAACAACAGCATCAACGGTATCGATGATCTCACTTCAGACATGAAGGTTGCAGGACAGATCGCAACAACAGGTGCTGAAGAGGCAAATGCTCTTGCAGATGCAGGAACAATCGGCGAGGCAATTATTCTTGACAAGGTTAGCGATGCAATGCTTCAGCTTCAGAACGGTGATATCGATGCAATCATCCTCGACAAGCCGGTTACAGAATCATACATTGCTAAGCAGCCTGGAACAGCAAAGATTGTAGGTGAGCCAATTGGGGAGGCTGAGCACTACGCATTTGCAGTACAGAAGGGCAATGAGGAGCTCCTCGAGAAGCTGAACACAGGTCTTCAGAACATGATTGACAACGGAACTTATGACGATCTTATAGCAAAGTGGTTCTAGAATTTGAATCTTATATAGAATCCATATGAAATAGGATGTATAATAAAGCGGCGTGAGAACCGGCAGTTGCCGGTTCTTGTGCCGCGTGTAAGCGTATTTAATACAGAAACAGGGGGAAGAAATGGAATTATATCTTAAAGGTTTTCTGATTGCATGCAAGGGTATTCCTGCCACAGTGGGAGTCAGCCTGATTGCTATCATAGTCGGAGCAACACTCGGACTTCTTATTGCTCTCCTAAGAATGGGAGAAAGCAAGGTTGTCAGAGGAGTATGTGCTGCATATGTTGATGTCATAAGAGGAACGCCTATGATTGTACAGGCTCTCATCATGGCATATGGAGTGCCTCAGCTTCTGCAAGCTAACGGAATTGCATTCAGATGGCCTGAGCTTGTAATCCCGGCTATAATTGTGTGCGGACTGAACTCAGCAGCTTACATGTCTGAGGTGGTTCGAAGCGGACTTCAGGCTGTTGACAAGGGACAGATGGAGGCGGCAAGATCGCTTGGAATGCCAAAGAAAATGGCAATGAAGCTCATAATAATTCCTCAGGCAATCAGAATAATCCTTCCTGCGTTCTGCAATGAGTTCGTAACGCTGATCAAGGAGACATCCGTGCTCAGCTTCGTAGGCGTAATTGAGATAACTCGTCGCGGAGCTCTGTGGAACTCACAGTCCTTTGAGACATTTCCGGCTTATGTCGGCGTTGCGATTGCCTACATGATACTTACAATTCCGCTCAGTAAGATTATCGGAAGATATGAGCAGAAGAACGGATAGGAGGTAAGGTAAAATGGCAATGATTGAGATAAAGAATCTGAAGAAGAGCTTCGGAAGCAACGAGGTTCTTAAGGGAATAGATCAGGAGGTTGAGCAGCACGAGGTACTCTGCATTATCGGACCTTCCGGTTCGGGCAAATCAACCATGCTGCGCTGCATCAATCATCTGGAGGAACCGTCCTCGGGAGAGATTTACATCGACGGAGAATTGGTTACAAAGGACAACCTCGACAGAATCCGTACGAAGATGGGAATGGTGTTCCAGCAGTTCAACCTTTTCCCGCACAAGACAGTGCTTG
>CAMFZN010000019.1 GCA_946006945.1 uncultured Clostridia bacterium
ATAAAAAGGAGATTCGCCGGTCGAATCTCCTTTTTTAAGTATTACCTGAGTTTAGATTATGAATGGACTGCCTGCAGGATTCTGTCTGCGAAGGCCTTGGCGCGATCTTCAATTCCTTCAAGACTTAGAATCTCACCTGGCTGATTGGCCGTCTCAATAAGTGCGAATTCAGGTGGAAGGGAGAGCGTCTTGTTCATACACAGACCCGATACGAGCTGCTCAGCAATTATCTCTCCGCCGCTGTATCCTGAGACTATGATGCTGAAGAGGCTTTTGTCATAGAAACGATTGCTGACGAACAGCGCAGTCATCCTGTTCACGAAGGCTGCGAGATTGGCGCTTATTGCGTCATTATAGTTAGGACAGAGCATTATGAGAGCATCGCATTCAAGAAGACCCGGGTAGACAAGCTCAGTGATAGTACCACCGTAGAAGCATTTGCCAGAGCTGCTGAAATAGCGGCATACCTCATAGGAACAGCCTCTGCAGTCCATTATCTCTCCATTACGAAGAGATATCTCACGGAAATCACAGGCATCAAGATGACTCTTTACAAGCTCCCACAGCGCCAGAGTGTTGGAAGTTCGGCTGTCGCTGGCATGTATTACAAGGAGCTTCGGATTCCTTCGGCGGGAATGCTTCGCGTTATAGAGATACATTTCGTCAATCAGGCCCCTTCCGGCAAGCTTGTAAGCGCCAATAAGGTCAGTGCCAAGGTTGCGGGACTGAATGGTGTAATTGCTGAGATTCGAATGTCCCTCAACAAGGCATCTGCCCGGAAAAGCGCAGCCAGCCATGTTGCAGGTAAGAACTGCAGTTCGGCCTACAGACTTGGTGTAGTTTCTTGACTCTCCGTCAATAATTATACCACCTATTCTGCCCTCAAGGCTGACAGCACCTGAGCGGATAAGCTCGAGTATTCTGTACAGCTCAATATTAATACCAGTACAGCCTATATCCACAGCCCATAGTATGTAGCGTGGAAGCTCTGCAGAGGAAAGCTCCTCTGCACTGGTTATTTCATCATATTCTCTGCCCTCAAGGCTGAAACGAAGAACTTCCTCAAGTCTTGAATTGCTTCTTCCATCAGAGGGTCTTATTACAAGAAGCTTATCTTTCATATGGCAGTACTTCCGCCAGATTGCTGCAGGCGGTCCTTATTCTTTCGAAGAGTCGTCTGTCTAGAGGGTAATCCTCAACCTCAGTAAGTCCTGCGATGACTCTGTTTCTGCAGCCCAGGAACACCTGGCCGTTGAATACAGAGGAATAGTTCCAGCCGCCTCGGATTGTCTCTATAAGTGAAATTGCAGCTGATGACATTGCAGGTGCAATATAAGGCTTAAAGCCTGACTGTCTCGTTACAAGATTTGATTCCACAGCTCTTCTTGTAAGTTCAAGTGAAACAGACTCGCTGTAGTCATTGATATTGTCAGCAATGACAAGGTCAACTCCGTGAGGGCCGAAGGCTCTGCCGCCTGCCCGGAAGGAATCGGCGATGCCAAGCTCTCCTGCAGCATAAAGGGCTCTTGCATACATGACGCCGAGTCCGTAGCCCTTAATCTGAGAAGGGTTAAGACCGGCATTGGCAGCAGCCATGCACAGAGGATCAACGGGATCAGAGACCACAGCAAAAAGTCCTTTAAAGTCTCTGTCGACAGCCTGACGGGCATACATCTCAACAAGCCCTTTGTTGGCCTCAAGCTGAACCATTCTGACATCACCGTCAGCCTCGAGCGGAGGAACAGCCTTTGTTGCACAGAATACAAATACATCGCAATCGAAGCATTCTGAAGCATCAAGGATTCTTACCTTAGGCAGCGCTCTCCCGTCCGGGAAAGTGACCTGATTAATCTCCCTTTCATAGCGCTCTGTAACAGACGAGTTGAGGTCATAAATTCCTATGGTGGAGATAAGCTCGCCTGCAAGAAGTCTGAGCCCGAGCAAAACTGTACCTCCAACATCTCCCATTGCGATAATATTCACACGTACAGCCTCATCTCTATCCCTCACAGGAATGCCCTTCAGAATAAACGGACACTCCGGCGAACCTGCAAGAAAGCTGTCCTGCCCTCTGTCTATTACTCTTCCATCATAAAGCTCACTGATTCTGTTCATGTATTCCTCCTATAAGATAAGGTTCTATCAGATAACAGCTGCCGGAACAACCAGGCAGCTGTCTATATTGTAAATAGTATTAAAGCATTGCAGTTCTGAGGCGCTTCAGCCTGTCGATATAGTCATCAATATATGATGACGGCAGCATGCTGAGCTCCTCCTCGCCGATGTTTGAGCCGACAGGTTTTCTAGGCTGCTTGATTACATCAGACAGTCTTCGGATTGTAAGCTGTCTCTCGAAGTGTCCAAGGTACTCCTCCTCGATAACCTTAAATATGGTCTTCGTGTTCTCAAGACAGGTCATCGCCAGCTTGTATGCAGCCTCTCTGTCATATCTGTACAGGAACTGCGGAGCAGCAAACGGCGGCATGAGATTGATTGATACAATCAGGTTGGCAGGCGCGTGCTCTGATGATTCGACACTGTCACCACCGATGAAAGGATAGATTGCCGACTCTACGAACCACGAGCGAAGGTTAGGAATAAAGTACGCACTTTCAACCTCTCGGCCCTGAAGGTCCATAAGATCCTTACCTCTTCCGGAAAGGACGCCTACTATAATCTTCTTAATGTCAATGTCATTATCCTTCATTATCGGATCCATATGCTTCAGACGATATCCCTTGTGGAGAATGTCATCAACAAGGATAACCGGTCTGTTGAACGACTTGATAGTCTTAATCTGATTCTCAATCGTGGAGTACATCGGATACTCCTCGATGATAAAGCTGTCAAGATCAGCAGTATATCTCTTCTCGGTATGCAGAGTCTTAGTTACCGTGTTCGGTATTACGACATTGCCGAGGAACTTGCCGAACGGAACACACATGTCCGGGCCAAGCTGCCTTGGGATTGCAGGTGTATCCGGGACTCCATTGGTCTTTGTTACCATGTGAACGATTCGGTTGTTCATTATGCCTGCGTTGAACGACAGCACGAGGCTGCCGGGCAAAAGATCGGCAATCGACTGCTGGAGTTTTGCATGTGCCTCCGTGAGTACATCCATAACATGAGGGTTGGTGTTGAAAGGACTCTTGATTACAGTGTCCATATTCTCGACAACAACATTTGGCGACTTCATGTCAACGGCATATATTGATCTGTCAGAGGAGCATTCTATCGGCAGGAAGCCGTATCTTCTGATTATATCCTTCTGATTATTTCTGATGCTTCCGCCAAGCGGATGGAATATGCCGTATGTAATTCCTCTCTGGCAGGCGCCTGCGAGCACCTCTGTCATCAGAATGCAGAGGATATTATCCAGGTGATGATCGGATACAGCAGCAAGAGCTCTGATTACGAGCATTCTTCCCGGAGAGAGCTGTCTTATGTGTGAGGCAAGCTCGAAGTCCTTAAATTCGCTGAAGAGCTCGGATATGTTAATCTCATGGTAGAGAACAGCACCTGTAAGCTGTCCATCGGATGAGCGAATTGCTGTATATCTGATATCACCTCGTTTGAGGTATTCAAGGAGAGCAGATGTGCTGATCTCCGGATTATCAATGGTGCCGAGGGTGCTTGTGATCTCGTCTATGAACTCCTCTGTAAGGCTGTGGTCATTATCTATAGTAATGCTTCTTGTCTCAAGAACGCTTTTGTACATAGGCTCTCGGAGATACATGCTGTTGTCATAGATATAGCTCTGAGCAACAGGGTCGATAAGTCTGGAAATATCTCTGCCGTCGTCGATGTTGTTTCTTATCTGCGTTGAGCTGATATCCTCAAGATATGTCGGAAGCTTTAGCTCGTATATCTTGCCGGAAATGCTTCCGTATGCATGACGAAGCTTGTCGTCGGATTCTTCTCCGATCTCAGCACTTTCACGCCTGAAGATAATGTGGTTCATTGTGTGAATCGAGTGCTCTGTCGGAGGTTTTCTGTATGATGAGGCATTGATGATAACATCTGAGCCTGCAACCATGTATACCTCCTTGCCGTCGAACACCTTAAGAAGTCTGGCGATATCATCAGGGTTGGCTATGTTGACCGGAAAATCATCGAGGAAAAGAAATACATCCGGATAGCTTGCAATCGACATGGAGATGATCTCTCTACGCATTTTGCGCGGCTGGGTATTCTTTGACCACGAGAACTCGTCAAGTGCGAGATAGGTCTCGAAGCCCTCGTTTCTTATAGCATCGACTATGCCTCGATGTCCGCTCGAGAACGGATCAAAGGTTCCCGGGAAGAACGCGATTCTGTTGTTCTCAGCAAGCTTAATCTCGCCGAAGCTGAAGGTGTAGTCAGAAATGAATCTGTACAGGTGGTTCAGCGCTGCGGCGTTGTTGTAGAAGCTTATATCAAACGACGAGCCGGTATTCAGAAGCGTCAGAAGCTTCTTGTATATGTATCTGTAGTATATGCATTTTCTTTCCAGAGTGAGATTGGAAGAGCCGAAAATATACTGGCCGATAACCAGCAGCGCCTTCCTGCTGACCTCCTCGTTGTAGTTGGACAGTCCCTTGAGAAGAAGACCAAGCATGTACTTCTCTCTCTTGACGAGTCCTGAGGAATCAGTCTCCTCTCTGAAGCTGTAGTCGAAGCAGTCCTGAAGTATCTTGCCAACCGTATCAAGCGCAACGGAGGCTATCTTGTAGTTGTTGCTGTCCAGCATTTTACCAAGCTCAAGAATGAATTCATCAAGCTCGCTTGGATGAAGATACATGCTGAGTCCGCCAAGATACTCCGGAATGTACTTGGAGAACTGATAATCTCCAATCTCCAGACCTCTTGTAAGCTCAATAACAAGCTCATTGACCTGCTCCTGAGTCAGCTTGCCCGCAACAGAGACAAGGCTTCGTCCGGCAAGCTTACGGACAGTAACCTTCTCGCTAACCTTCAGAAGATTGGAAAGATGTGATGCGAGGAAGAAGTTTCTTCCCTCATCAGTGTCGTTAAGAACATAGCTCATTAGGAAAGCAATGTTCACAGTCTTTATTACCCAAGGAGTTGCGGTCTTTAGATTGTCTCTCATAAGCCTTGAAGCCGGATCGCCCGATACAGAGATGATATCTCTTATAATCTCTGCATTCGTCTCACCGGTACTGTAAAGATTGCGGTAGGCCCTTCTGTAAAGATAGAGCAGAGCTGCATCTGAATCATCAGGTCTAAGGCATGAAAGAAGCTTCTTAAGAGCCTCAATAAACTTCTCGCTCAGGCAGTCGGATGAGGAGAATATCTCGATGGTATCAAGAATTCCCGCCTGCTCCTCAGATGTTGGACTCTTTGAGAATCTTGACATTGTTTCGGTAACCAGAATAAGGTCGTCCTCTGTGTAGCATGCAAAAGGAATGTGAACAAGCGACTCAATCATCGTGAAGGCCGCGTCATCTGTCAGCGAGCTGTCGGTAAAGAGCTCAACAAAAACTTCAAGAAAGCTGTGAGTCCTGTTCTCATCAAGATGATTAAAGAGGGTTCTTACAACAATCTTCAGCGTGTATCTTATCCAGCGTCTGTGCTGATCTGTTACTCGGTGTCCGGGATATACAATTCTGCCCAGGTATGCTCTCCATACGTCAAGCGAGTCATCAGGCTCAACCATTACTCTGTCCGGAATTAACTTTGTGATTGGATTACGATATCTCGCAATGAGCTTGCCGAGAGTCTCGGCTGCCTTACGTCTGATATCACCCTCCTTATTGCTCAGCTGGTCATAAAGAAACCTTGAAGCCATGAGCTTCTCGTGCTTTGTCATATATTTGGAATATTCGTCGAGTATGTTGAGATAAGCTCTTATCCTTGACGAATTATTCTCTGTTCTTGCATTCTCAAGAAGGGAGCCGAAAGCAGCCTCGTTGTTGAAAATGCTCATAATCCTTATGTTATGTCTGATTGCCAGATTCTTAAGTCTGCAAGTCACCTCGCTTCCGGCAAGAAGGGGATCTCTGTCAGCCTCCTCACCGATGTGCTTTGAGACAGGCTTATCAGGATCAGTCTCGATACCGATGCTCTTAAGATAAACTTCGAAATCGAGGAGCTTCATATATACCTTGCGGTATCTTTCTGCCTTAGCCTCATCAACGTTCTCAAGCTTGGAGAGAATGATGTTGAAGGCATCCTCAAGGGTATAGAAACTGACAACCTCTGCTCCATCCTCTCTGTGGCTTCTTACCCTGAAGTCGGAATAGATGAGGATGAGAGATTCTATCGAGAGATTCTCGAGCTCAAGATCCCAGGTTGAATGATTGCCTGCAATATGACCGATCATTGGAAGGTTGAAGCGGTTACATATTACAGAGGTGTAGTAATAGTGATAATGAGCGACCTTGCGAAGCTCGTCGCCGATGCAGCCGAACTTGCCGAGGTCGTGGCAGGCAGCAGCAGCCGACACTATTCCAAGATCGGTTGAATGCTCATGCTTTGCAGCCTGTCTTGCGATAAAGGTTGCAAGGTAATGAACACCCGCAACATGTCCGCAGGTGTTGAATGGAGTAACCTCACGGGCGAGTCTCATGTACTCATATATGTACTGTTCTCTCCATACCTTTAGAAAACGCCTGTATTCCTCAGCATTCGTGCAGTGAGAGAACTCCTCCTCGGTGAAGAACTCGAAATCATCCACAGGTGAAGCAGCCCGCATTCTTCTCTCATCGTCAAGAGCTAGCTGGTAGCGCTCCATAAAGAGATCAACTGCCCTGGAAAGAGCTTTGTCTTCAGTCACCTTAAAGCTGTCCGGAAATAATCTCGCGGACATCTGTCTGTATATTTCCTGCAGCCAGCCGTCTGCAGGCTCAGGTGCTATTTTCTCAAGGAAGGACTTCGAGTATTCGAGTACTTCCGCAGCTGTAATCATGTATGTGTCCATATCCTATAGTCCCCTGTATTAAGAATCCCAGGCGAGCGGCCCGGCGACACTATCTGTTAAGCAGCGGAGCAGATATTGTCTCAACAATATCCGACCATGCCTGTTTCTGCTGCTTACGATCCATATCCTCGAAGTGCACAAGAGGGTGAATTACTACGCTGACAGTGCATGGCACGAATCTGCCCTGCTCCTCAAACATTCTGTAGGCCCCATCAATGGTAACCGGAAGAACCGGAACGCCGGCCTTTGTAGCGAACTTGATAGCTGCAGATTTAAACTCTCCCGGTTCATTCTTCCTGGATCTTGTGCCCTCAGGAAAAATACAGAAAGAGAACCCCTTATCCATCAGGTCTGCAACGTCGTTTATTGTCCTAAGAGCATCCTTTGAATCACCACGTACAAGGAAGTGCGATCTGGTATACTCAATCGCCTTGGCAAGAGGTCCGATTCTCCTGAACTCATCCTTGGCGATGAAACCGAACTGGAATTTCCTTATTGCAGTGTACAATGCAAGAACATCAGCGTAACCCTGGTGATTGGCCAGAATCAGACATGGCCCTCTATCAGGAACATTCTCTTCGCCCTCGATGATGAAATCAACGTGGAGCTTCTCCGACATCTCAGCGATAATCTCACCGGTTCTCTTCCTGATTAGCTCCTGTTCACCAGCAAGATCGCCTGCCGCGCGAAGCCTGTCAAGCTCCGGCGCAGCCTTGTTATATTTGTTAAGCAAGGCAAAAACCTTGAGAAAATTCGGTATTGTATTAAACGGATTCATATGACTCCTCCTCAAATTAACTTATGGGTAATTATAGCACTCTTGCCAGAGGTTATGATACAATCAAATGAATTTGAAAAAGGGAGATTATATCTAATGCGTTTCGTAATTCAGAGGGTTAAACATTCAAGTGTTACTGTTGACGGTGAGGTTGTAGGCTCAATCGGCAAGGGTTTTCTCGTGCTTGTGGGAGTGTCACAGACCGACACCGAGGAGGTAGCTGACAAGGTTGTAGATAAGATGCTGAAGCTGAGAATTTTCGAGGATGAGAATGGCAAAACCAACTTAAGCCTCGACGATGTTGACGGCGAGCTTCTCATGATATCGCAGTTCACGCTTTATGCTAACTGCAAGAAGGGCAACAGACCTTCGTTTATTGAAGCAGGAAGCCCGGATGAGGCCAACAGACTCTATGAGTACATCGTTGACAGATGCAGAAAGAGCCGTCCTGTCGTAGAGAAGGGGATTTTCGGAGCAGATATGAAGGTTGAGCTTGTAAATGACGGACCTTTCACAGTAATCCTTGACTCGGATACGCTATAGACTGGGAAGGTGATAGAATGTATTCAGTTATTGTTCCTTGCTACAAATCGGCGCTTACGATAAGAAAGGTGGTCGAGCTGACATCAGCCAAGCTTGAGGAGCTTGGACGAACCCCTTATGAGTTCGTTCTCGTGGACGATAATTCTCCTGACAAGGGAGAGACCGTACGCGCACTAAGAGCTCTTGCTGACGAGTACAGCTTTGTTACAGTTGTCGAGCTTGCAAAAAATTCCGGCCAGCATAATGCCGTGATGGCCGGCTTAAACAATGCAAGAGGTGATGTGATCATCTCGATGGATGACGATCTTCAGACACATCCGTCACAGCTTCCGAAGCTTCTTTCGGAGTTCGACAAGGGCTATGACATTGTGTACGGATACTATCCGGAGAAGAAGCACAGCCTCTTTCGTAATTTCGGCAGCTGGGTCAACTCAGCTTCGGTTCGCCTGCTGATAGGCAAGCCGAAGGATATGAAGACCTCCAGCTTCTGGATTATTCGTCGTTTTGTCAGAGACTATGTGATTCAGTACAAGAGCAAATACACTCATCTTCAGGGGCTCTTCCTTAGGACAACAAGGAATATATCGTGCATCCCGATAGAGCATTTCGAACGAGAGGTGGGAAGCTCGGGGTATACCTTCAGAAAGCTGGTGAGACTGTGGCTTAACATTATCGGTTATTCCATAGCGCCGCTGAGACTTGCTACACACGTCGGACTTCTGCTATCGCTGATAAGCTTTATCGGAGTAATTGCAATCATAATCAAGAAGCTGACCTCGCCGGCTACGGCCATCGGATGGTCATCGATGATGGTGGCTATCTGTTTCTTCTCAGGACTTATTATTCTCTTCCTCGGTCTTATAGGTGAGTACATCGGAAGGCTGTTCCAGGGAATGACTCAGAATCCGCAGTATGTTGTAAGACAGGTGTACCGCGGAGCCTCAGAAACAGGAGAGATTGCGGAGAAAGCCGGCAGAGAAGAGGCGGCAGGAATGGACTGTGAAAGGAAACTGCAATGAAGAAGATACTGATACTCGGTGCCGGAATATATCAGGTGCCGCTTATTAATACGGCCAAAAGGCTAGGCATAGAGACGATAGTTGCCAGCATCCCGGGTAATTACCCCGGCTTTAAGCTCGCCGACAAAGTGTACTATGAGAACACTACAGATTATGAGGCCATTCTAAAGATTGCCAGAGAAGAGGAAATCGATGGAATCGTAACAGCGGGTACAGATGTTGCGGTAATTACCATCGGAAAAGTATGTGACGCTCTTGGCCTTACAGGCCTGTCGGAGCAGGCTGCGATTATAGCAACCGACAAGCTTCTCATGAAGGAGAAGTACGAGGAGTTCGGAGTAAGGACTGCAAGGTTCAGAAAGATTTCATTCGGAGATGAGAACTATGCAGACAAGGTATCCGGCCTTAACTTCCCGCTGATGTTCAAGTCGGTGGACTCCTCAGGAAGCAGGGGTATTGTCAAGGTTGAGACCTTGGATGAGTTTGATGAGGCGCGAGAGGTCGTAAGAAACAATACTCGTTCGGATTACTTTATTATTGAAGAATTCGTTGAGGGAGAGGAGTTCGGTGCGCAGGCCTTCGTAAGAAACGGTGAGGTGAAGTTCATTCTTCCGCACGGCGACTACGTGTTCAAGGGAGATACCGGCGTGCCTGTAGGACATTTTGCACCATATGAGCTTCCTTCAGAGGTGATTGATGATGTGCGCGAGCAGCTTACGGGCGCCATCAGAGCCATGGAGCTAGATAACTGCGCAATCAATGCGGACTTTATTCTTAGCGGTAACAAGACCTATGTCCTTGAGATCGGCGGACGTTCAGGCGCAACCTGCCTGGCTGAGCTGACCTCGATATATTACAACTTCGACTATTATGAGAAGATTCTTATGACTGCACTCGGCGAGGAGGTAGATTTCTCACCGGTTGCACCAGCATCTCCGGACCGCGGCATCCCGAATGCATCCAAGCTCCTGATGAGCGAGGTTGACGGAGTGATTAAGTCTCAGGTGAACAGAAACGATGCAGGCTGTGATGCTTCTTTAGAGAAAAAATCCGGAATATATGAAGTACAGTTCGACTATGAGGCTGGTGACAGTGTTCATGCATTCAGAGTTGGACCGCACAGGATAGGACATGTAATTACCTTCGGACAGACTCTGGATGAGGCTGTGCGTGAGCTTGACAAGGCTCTTTCGAACATAGAGATTAAGGTCGAACAATAATGAGACAGGCTGACTCATCTGCGGGCAGATGATGACGGCTGAGACTGACTTGGGAGATTAAGTGATATGAAGATTATGCTTGCCGGTGGTGCCGGCTATATTGGAACACATACTGCGATTGCACTTATTGAAGCAGGCCATGAGGTTTTCGTTGTAGACAATTTCAGCAACAGCTGCAGGGAGGCTGTAAGAAGGGTTGAGAAGATTACAGGATCTGAGGTCAGACTGTACGAGGCAGACTGCTGCGACTACATGTCGGTACGAATGATAATGAGCAAGGAGAAGCCTGATTCTGTCGTTCAGATGGCGGGATACAAGGCTGTTGGAGAATCTGTAGCTAAGCCGATAAGCTACTACAGAAACAATCTTGACTCGACGCTTACAATTCTTGAGGTAATGGCCGAGTGCGGCGTGAAGAGCATAGTGTTCAGCTCAAGCGCTACTGTATACGGCGAGGACAATCCTGTTCCTTATACAGAGGACATGCCTAGAGGAAGATGCTCTAATCCATACGGCTGGACAAAGTCAATGATAGAGCAGATTCTCGAGGACGCTGCGGCAGCTGATCCTTCACTTTCAGTCGTTCTGCTCAGGTACTTCAATCCTGTCGGAGCACACGAGTCCGGACTTATTGGAGAGGACCCTCAGGGAATACCGAACAACCTCATGCCATACATTACTCAGGTTGCTGTCGGAAGAAGGGACAAGCTGACGGTTTTCGGAGGAGATTATGATACTCCTGACGGAACCTGCCGCCGAGACTATATTCACGTGATGGACCTTGCAGACGGTCATGCTCGTGCAGTAGACTATGCGGCAGCTCACAAGGGTTCGGCAATCTTCAATCTCGGAACGGGAATTCCGTATTCAGTACTCGATATGGTAAATGCCTTCAGCGATGCATGCGGACATCCGCTTAACTATGTGATCGGAGACAGAAGAGCAGGTGATCTTCAGGACTGCTGGGCCGACGCAGAGAAGGCGGGAAGAATCCTTGGATGGAAGGCAACGCGCGGAATTGCTGAGATGTGCCGCGATTCGTGGAACTGGCAGAGGAACAATCCTAAGGGATACGCCGATTCGGAAGAAGACTCTGATGAAGAGGACGACGAAGAATAACATAATCGGATAAGTATAAGAGGCTCTCGAAGCAGGGTTAACCTGACTGACGGGAGTCTTTTTGCATGTATTTTGAGCATGAGAGGATGCCTGTCTTGATATGCTCCGAAGCAGAATGATATAATATGCTAATAAATAATGTGGATTTGTGCGCCCTTTTGTACGACGAGCCCCATCAGGCGGTGTTCGTGCGGGCTTAAATCACACAAAGCAGAGGATAATAGAAGAGACGATAATGAGTACAATTAGACAGATTATTAATGAGCACAGAACCTTCGGCAAGCAGATTTTTATGCTGGCCAAGTCGGATCTTATCAAGACCTACAGAGGTGCTGCTCTTGGATGGGCATGGGCAATCGTTAAGCCGGCCATGACACTGTTTGTGTTCTGGTTCGGATTTACAGTAGGACTTAGAGGCGGACAGCCGATAGCAGGATATCCGTACTTCCTGTGGCAGCTTGCGGGCTTCCTTCCATGGTTCTACATGAGGTCGCTTATTCCGGGAGGAGCGGGCTGCATAAGAAAGTATAAGCATCTGGTTACGAAGATGAAGTTCCCTGTGTCGGTAATTCCTACATTTGTTAACATCTCGGAGCTGATGGTTCATCTGGTTCTGCTGGCAATTACCGTGGCGCTGTTCCTGATTTTTGGCCATACGCCGGATAAGTACTACCTTCAGCTGCCGCTGTACATGCTGATGATGTTCGTGTCGTTTACAGCATGGGCGCTTTTTGCCGGAATGCTTTCATGCATCAGTGCTGACTTCCAGAACCTTATCAAGTCAATGTCAACGGCGATTTTCTGGATGTCCGGAATTATTTACGATGTAAACAATATTCAGAACGTGTATATCAGAACAATTCTGAAGTTCAATCCGGTTACTGTAATTGCAACCGGCTACAGAAAGGTGTTCATATATAAAGAGTGGTTCTTCGAGGATAAGGTTGAGATGCTCTGCTATGGAATATCGCTGCTTGCAACCCTGATTCTTGCAATCTGGGCTTACAAGAGACTCCGCAAGGAGATACCTGATGTGCTGTAGCATTCATGAGGACTGCAGGAGGACGCTTTGATATTTAGGAAGGTAATATGAGTAACGAGATTAACGATTACAACGAAAGAGAGACCGTAATATCATTTAAGAATGTTACGAAGGAATACAAGCTGTACAAGAATGACAAGGCGAGATTCAAGGGACTCTTCAACAAGAAGGTTCCGTTCAAGCTTAAGAAGGCTGTCAACAATCTTTCCTTTGAGGTCAAGAAAGGAGAGGGCCTTGCTCTTATCGGAAGAAACGGAGCGGGCAAGTCAACCATTCTTAAGATGGTTACCGGCGTAGCTTTCCCGACTAAGGGAGAGATATTCGTTGACGGCAAGATAAGTGCTCTTCTTGAGCTTAGCTCAGGCTTTGACGTGGAGTCATCGGGCATTGAGAATATTTATCTCAAGTGCAGTCTGCTTGGAATGACCAGGGAAGAGATTGATGAGGTGCTTGACGATATTGTGGAGTTCGCAGATATCGGAGACTACATCGAGCAGCCTCTGAGAAGCTATTCAAGCGGAATGAAGTCAAGACTCGGCTTTGCAATATGCGTTAACGTCAAGCCTGATATCCTTATCGTCGATGAGGCGCTCAGTGTTGGAGACAAGAACTTCAAGAAGAAGTGCATTAAGAGAGTAAGAGAGCTTATGGCAGATAACAATGTTACGCTGCTTTTCGTTACACACTCGCTGTCGACAGCACTTGAGTTCTGCCAGAGAGGAATCGTGCTTGAGCAAGGCAAGAAGTTATTCGAGGGACCTATCCAGGAGGCGATAGAGTTCTACGATGCAAGGGAGTAGTCGTGAAGAGAATTACGATAATGAGCAGGCAGAGCGACGAGCCTTCGCTTGATATAAGAATGCTCGAGGAGGCGCTTAAGGATAGCGGCGAGTTCGAGGTCAGAGTAATGTGCAAGAAGCTCAGAAAGAGCGATCCTGCATATGCTTTTCATATGCTTAGCCAGCTGATGGAGCTTAGGAGAGCGGATGTCCTGATCGTTGACGGCTACTGTATAGTCAACAGCATGTTCAGGCATCCGGCGAAGCTTAAGACGGTCCAGATGTGGCATGCATTAAGTGCAATAAAGAAATTCGGCTGGCAGACTGTCGGCCATGAGGATGGCTCGTCCGAGAGGGTCGCAAGGGTGATGAAAATGCACCGGGGCTATGATTATGTCCTGAGCTCAAGCGACATCACGGCGAGGTTTTTTTGCGAGGGCTTCAGAACGGAGCCTGAGAAGATAGTAAAGCTGGCTCTTCCAAGGGTGGATTATATCCTCAATGAGGTGCCGGGCAAGGCTAAAGAGATACTTGGGGCATATCCCGAGCTTGAGGGCAGGAGGATAATGCTTTATGTTCCGACCTTCAGAAAAGGAAGAACCGTTGATACGGAGAGCCTTAGAGCAGCCTGCGTTAAGCGAGGCTTCACTCTGGTTGTCAAGCTGCATCCGCTTGACAGGACAGAGGCAGGAGAAGGCGACGGAATAATAATTGACCGTCAGTTTAACTCGTATGACTGGCTGAGCATCTGTGATGCAGTCGTAAGTGATTACTCCTCATATGTTGTGGAGGCAAGTCTTGCCGAAAGACCTCTGTATCTTTACACGTATGACAAGGATGAATACGCTGACAGAACAGGCCTCAATGTGGACTTTGCCGAAGAGGCTATCGGCAGGTACGAGTACAAGGATGCTGAGGAGCTCGCAGAGGCTGCAGCAGGTGAGGAATATGATTATGAGGCTCTTAGGCAGTTCAGGGACAGATACATTGATGTCGACAGGAATGACTGTACAGGGCAGATAGTGAAATTCATAAGAGAGATAACCAAAGGATAGAGATGAGTACAGGCAGCAGAATTAAGAAAAAGATATTTGACATTGCCAAGAAGAACAAGACCTTCAGAATTGCAGCGCGTAAGGGAAGGGACACTCTGTACAGAGCGAAGATGACTCTTGATGCACCGGCAGCAGCTGTTGATGAGCATAAGGTGTTCTTCATCTGCTTCTCAGGAAGAGGATACAGCGATTCGCCGAAGGCAATATACAGGTATATGCTAGAGGCACCTGAGTACAAGGACTACAGGTTCGTATGGAGCTTCAGGGAGCCTGAGAAGTATGCCTTCCTCGCCGACGAGAGAACCGAGGTCGTAAAGCACAGGACCAAGGCAGAGAACAAAGCGCTAAGAACCTCAGGCTACTGGATCAGCAACTACAGAATGCTTGATTACCAGGTTCCAAGGAAGAATCAGGTATATGTGCAGTGCTGGCACGGCACTCCTCTTAAGAGACTTGGCTACGACTTAAAATCGAGTGACAATGTAATGAACTCGACAGCCGAGATATACGAGAAGTACAGAACAGATGCGGAGAAGTTCAGCTACCTGCTGTCGCCTTCACCTTTTGCTACAGAGAAGTTCGCTACAGCATGGAATCTCAAGGAGACAGGCCAGGAGCACAAGCTGCTCGAGAAGGGATATCCGCGTAACGATGCTCTGATTACTACAGGTCCTGAGGAGATAAAGCGCCTGAGAGAAAGCTTCGGCGTAGATGACAAGAAGGTTATTCTGTACGCCCCAACCTGGAGAGACAACCAGCACACGAGTGCACTGGGATACACATACAAGACAGAGGTTGACTGGGACCGCCTTAGAGAAGAGCTTGGAGAGGATTATGTGATTCTCTTCAGGGCACACTACCTTGTGGCCAACAGTTTCGACTTCGATAAATACAGAGGCTTCGTATACGATGTGTCGGGGTACCCTGACATCAATGATCTTTATCTGGCATCAGATCTTCTGGTTACAGATTATTCGAGTGTTTTCTTCGACTATGCGAACCTCAGAAAACCGATCATATACTACATGTACGATCTTGAGGAATATGCTGAGGACTTAAGAGGCTTCTACATGTCGCTCGAGGAGCTTCCGGGACCTGTCGTAAGAGATGAGACAGCCCTCATCGCCGAGGTGAGAGCAAGCGAGGAGTGGACTCCAAGCGAGAAGTATGAGAGCTTCTGCAGAAGATTCAATCCTTACGAGGACGGACATTCAGCCGAGAGAGTGGCACATGAGATAATAGGGAGGAAATAGACTTATGAAAAGAGTTATTACATACGGAACATTCGACCTTCTGCACTACGGACACGTTAATCTTCTGCAGAGGGCAAAGGCTCAGGGAGATTACCTCATAGTTGCAATCTCAACAGATGAGTTCAACTGGAACATGAAGCAGAAGAAGTGCTACTTCAGCTACGAAGAGAGAAAGAGACTCGTAGAGGCGATAAGATACGTTGACCTTGTAATTCCGGAGGAGAGCTGGGAGCAGAAGGTTCGCGACGTTCACGAGTATCACATCGATACTTTTGTCATCGGCGACGACTGGAAGGGCAAGTTCGACTTCCTCGAGGATGAGGGCTGCGAGGTTGTATACCTGCCAAGAACACCTGAGATATCAACTACACAGATCAAGAAAGATCTTAAGAAATAGGAGAAGGAAATGGCATCAGCTATCAAGAAAGAACTGAAGAACGTGATGACCTTCTACTACCTCATGAAGCTCGACCACAAGGTTCCCGAGACTCCTGAGGAGAGAAGACGTGCAAAAGCGCGTCAGGACAAGAAGGTCTATCAGGTAATGAAGAACGCGTACGAGAACGTTCCGTTCTACAGAAAGAGATTTGACGAGAACGGCCTTAAGCCTGAAGATTTCAGATGTGCCGAGGATCTGGTGAAGTTCCCGATTACAACGAGAAAGGATCTAAGGGACTGGATGGCAGGAGAGCTCGCTGCTCATCCAGAGAAGGCAGATGACTGGGAGATATTCTCGACAAGCGGCTCGTCAGGAGTGCCTCTCAAGTTCATGGTGACTCACAGAGAGGCCGCATGCATGAATGCCAACTGGATCAGAGTAGGAATGTTCGCGGGCAACAAGCCTTTCACGGGCAAAATGCTCACCTTCCTCACCACACACTCCAAGGTTGACCCGAAGAAGGGTGACTCATTCATCCAGAAGCTCGGAATCCTGAGAAGAAAGATCGTGCCTGAGCACCTGTATGTTGGTGAGGGAATGAGAGACCTCATCGAGCTTGTTAACGACTACAAGCCTGACATGCTCTGCTTCCGCAAGAACGTGCTTGTAAGAATGGCAGTATATGCAAAGAATCACAACATGAAGATTCATCAGCCTAAGGTATATACTCCTGTCAGCGAGATGGTAGATGAGATAACAAGAAAGCTTCTCATCGAGACCTTCGGACCGGGACTGATGGATGCCTACGGCTGCAACGAGACAGGAAGCTGTGCAGTAAGGCTCCCTGGTTCAGACAATTTCTACATATACAGCGATACTCATGTGCTAAACACTGTCGATGAGAACGGCAGACTCTCGGATGAGGGAAGAGTAATCGGAACAACTCTTTACAAGTTCGACTTCCCAATCATCAATTACGAGATCGGAGATACAGCTACAACAGAGGTTATTGACGGACTCAGATACATAAAGACAATCAAGGGAAGAACCAATGACATGGTTAAGCATGCGGACGGAACTCAGACCTCCGCAACAGAG
This sequence comes from uncultured Clostridia bacterium, assembly GCA_946006945.1. Classification (GTDB taxonomy): domain Bacteria; phylum Bacillota; class Clostridia; order Peptostreptococcales; family Anaerovoracaceae; genus Crickella. The sequence goes on from CAMFZN010000019.1 coordinate 17,205, forward strand.
CTGATGAAGATTCCTAACGGAATAACAGGAATAGCTCAGTTCAGATATGTGCAGAACGCCATTGATGAAATCAGCATCCTGCTGGTTAAGGATCCAATGAACAATACTTACAGCAGGGAGGATATTGAAGCCTTCTTCGAGAAGAAGGTTGAGGATCTCTACGGAAGACCTGAGTACAGGCTCAGATTCGAATGGATGGACGAGATTCCGCCTGATCAGAACGGCAAGATGAGATGCTTCATCTGCAATGTAAAGGA
>CAMFZN010000020.1 GCA_946006945.1 uncultured Clostridia bacterium
CAAGAACGCTTCCGCCTGCTGCTACTGCTGCTTTAATCAGTCCCATATTTTACCTCCTTTGTGACAATCCCTTCATTGTCAGCCCTACTCTCTGTTTTGCTTTATCAATTGAAATGATTCTTACTTTAACGGTATCTCCAACAGATACTGCATCCATTGGATGCTTGATATATCTGTCTGAAATCTGTGAAATGTGAACCAGTCCGTCGTTCTTTACTCCGATATCCACAAATGCTCCGAAGTCAACAACATTACGAACCGTGCCCGAAAGCTCCATGCCCTCCTCAAGATCGTCAAAAGATCTTACATCACTTCTGAACACTACTGAAGGAGCATCCTCTCTTGGATCTCGTGCAGGCTTCTTAATCTCTGAGATGATATCCGAAAGCGTCATATGTCCGATTCCAAGCTCATCTGCAAGCTTCTTTACACTGAGCTTTCCGCCCATCGCACCAGCAAGTCTTGTCTCAATATCAGACACTCCGCCCCCAAGCTCCGAAAGCTTAAGTCCTGCCTTCTCGATTATTGCAGCCGCCGTATCATATGATTCCGGATGAACCGAGGTGGCGTCGAGAGGGTTGGTGCCACCGCTTATCCTAAGAAAACCCGCACACTGAGTGAATGCTTTAGGGCCAAGCTTAGGTACTTTAAGTAATTCTTTACGGTTAGAGAATATACCATTTTCTTCCCTGTATGCAACTATATTCTTTGCAATGTTCATGCTTACTCCGGCAACATACGAAAGAAGCGAGGCGCTTGCAGTATTAAGGTCTACACCGACACTGTTTACGCAATCCTCAACGACATTGGCCAGAGCCTGGCTGAGCTTTGTCTGGTTCATATCATGCTGATACTGTCCTACTCCGATGCTCTTTGGGTCAATCTTTACAAGCTCTGCGAGAGGATCCTGAAGTCTTCTTCCAAGAGACATTGCTCCTCTTGTAGTAACATCGAGGTCGGGATATTCCTCGCTTGCCAGCTTGGAGGCTGAATACACCGAGGCTCCCGCCTCGTTAACTATTGTATATCTTATGTCCCTGCCGCTCTTTCTTATCCAGCCTGCAACTACCTCCTCTGTCTCTCTCGAGGCAGTTCCGTTACCGATAACGATGGTGTTTATTCTGTACTTGTCTGCAAGCTTCGTCAGTATCTTCTCTGTTCCCTCAACATCGTTCTTTGGTGCAGTAGGGTAAATCGTAGTATATGCGAGGAGCTTTCCGTACTCATTAAGCACAGCAACCTTGCAGCCTGTTCTGTAGCCCGGATCAATGCTGATTACTCTAGCACCCTTAACCGGAGGCACCATGAGCAGACTCCTTGTATTAGAGGCAAAAACTCTGATTGCCTCCTCCTCTGCCCGTTCTGTCAGCATACCCCTTATCTCACGCTCAACCGAAGGGAATATAAGTCTCTTGTATGCGTCATCAATTGTTACTTCGATAAGCTCTGTGAAGATAGACCTTCTGTTCTTAATATACTCTCCGGCAATGAGTCTTCTCATCGCATCCTCGTCGGTTACAAGCTTTGCTGTAATGAATTTCTCCTTCTCAGCTCTGTTAATTGCGAGGATTCTGTGATTAGGAATCTTTGATACTCCCTCAGATGAATCATAGTACATCTCATATGGCGATTCTGCTTCAGGGTCTGTTGCAAGTGTGACGATATTGGCATTTCCTGCAGCCTGCTCCCTGATAAGGCCGATAAGATCCGCATCATCAGATATCATCTCCGCAATGATATCGCAGGCACCCTGAAGGGCTGAGGCTATATCCGGCACCTCCTTATCCGGATTGACAAACGGCTCTGCGAGCTTCTCCGGTGTGCCTTCTGTTTCCTTTTGCCCGAGAATGATAAGTGCAAGCGGCTCAAGACCTCTTTCTTTCGCTTTTGATGCTCTGGTTGCTCTCTTCTTCTTGTATGGCTTATAGATGTCTTCTACTCTCTGAAGAACCTCGGCATCATTTATTGCTTTCTCAAGCTCAGCAGTCAGCTTGCCCTGCTCATCGATAAGCCTTATTACCTCCTGCTTTCTCTCCTCGAGATTTCTAAGATACCTGAGTCTCTCATCAAGACTTCTTAGAACCTCGTCATTAAGACCTCCTGTAGCTTCCTTTCTATATCTTGAGATGAATGGAATGGTGTTTCCTTCATCAATAAGCTCAATTGCTCTTTCGACCTGCTGCTCGCTGAGCCCGAGCTCAGATGCGATTCTGTTTGTTATATTCATCAGTACTCCTTTTTGTGAAACAGTTTTAGTCATTATAACACTACTTGGGCTGAATTCATCTCCTAATCTCGATATGACCGGAATGGATAGAATAGACTTTTGCACGGAGATATATTAAAATTCTATCAACTTTGTTTTTCAGGAGGTTGCAGGATGGGGTTACATGAATCCGGAGAAATGTATCTTGAAACGATCCATTCATTAAGTCGAAACAGCGACGGTGTTAGATCCATAGATGTCGCAAGGGCAATGAATTACTCAAAGCCGTCAGTATCAAGGGCAATGTCTATTCTTAAGGCTGATGGATTGATAGAAATTGATTCGATGGGATATATCACTCTTACAGACTGCGGACTTGCAATAGCTCAGAAGGTTTTCGAGAGACATAATGTACTTACCAGAGCGTTTGAGATGCTTGGAATTGACAGTGCTACAGCCGAGGAGGATGCATGCAGAGTCGAGCATGTAATCAGTGAGGAAACTTTCAACGCAATAAAAAATCATCTACACAACATAAGCAAATAATGCTATACTTACTGTGGTATTTTTTGTGAATTAATATTCAAATATATATTACGAAAGAGGATTAGTTTATATGGGTAAAGGTAAACAGAGACCGCCAATGTATAACAGACCTTCCGGCGGTTATCAGAAGAATCTGTACAAGCAGCAGATGAAGGAGAAGAATATCGAGATTCCTAAGCCAATCGATTATGCGAAGATTACAAAGATCAGCAGAATACTTATGGTAGTATGGCTGATTGCTACATTCATTCTTATTTTTGCCGTAGACTGGAAGATGATTTTCCTTTCAGCTGCAATCGCTCTTGCTTATGGCGGCGGACTTGTATACTACATGAACGACTGGCAGAAGAAGTTCGTTACTGCATACAAGAAAATGGGCATGCCAAGAGACATGTTTATCAAGCAGCTTAAGAAGAATGGAACAGACAAGAAGTCACTTGATAAAATCATCAAGACATGGGACAAGGTTAAGGTTGACTAGTCTCTTTATCAGTTAAAGCATGTCACTTATTGTGGCATGCTTTCTTAATGCACAAATTAGCAAGAATTCTTACTATTGAGGTTATTGTGATATGGGCTTCACTAATATCGTTTCACTCCTTGGGGGAGTTGCACTGTTCCTTTTCGGCATGTCCGTAATGGGAGATTCACTTAAGAAAGTAGCAGGAAACAAGCTTGAGGTTATTCTGTACAAGCTCTCGAGCAATCCGATCAAGGGAATACTTCTTGGAACCGGAGTTACAGCTGTCATTCAGTCTTCATCAGCTACATCAGTAATGGTTGTCGGCTTTGTTAACTCTGGAATGATGAAGGTTAATCAGGCAATCGGAATAATCATGGGTGCCATACTCGGAACATCTATCACCGGCTGGATTCTCTGTCTTAACAGCATTTCGGGTTCAGGCGCAAGCATCGCCGCCCTCTTCAGCACTGCAGTCCTTACAGGAGTAACAGCTCTGATCGGTATCGTGATGAGAATGGCAGCAAAGAAGAGTTCAACTAAGCATGTAGGTGAGATTCTCCTCGGCTTTGCAGTTCTGATGTATGGAATGTCTGCAATGTCGGGTGCTGTATCACCGCTTAGAGAGAGTCCTGAGTTCATCAGCCTTCTTACGAAGTTCTCCAATCCTGCTGTGGGCATTCTTGTAGGTCTTGTATTTACTGCAATACTTCAGAGTGCAAGTGCAGCTGTAGGTATTCTTCAGGCTCTTGCAGTAACAGGCGCAATATCATTTAACGTTGCATTTCCTGTGCTTCTCGGAATAGGTATCGGAGCATCTGTTCCTGTCCTTCTTTCCGCACTCGGAGCAAGCGTAAACGCAAAGAGAACAGCCTTCGTATATCTTGTTATCGATGTTCTAGGAGCTATAATATGCGGCACAGTATTCTATGCCATTGATTATTTCGTAAACTTCGGGTTTACAGAGAATACAATGACGATGGTGTCAATTGCGTTCGTAAACACCTTCTACAGACTTGTAACCGTGCTGGTTCTGACACCGTTCATCGGACTTCTCGACAGATTCGTCTGCAGGGTTTATCCCGACAATCCAGAGGCCCTCGCAGAGCAGGCAGATTTCGAAAGACTCGAGTCAAGATTCCTTGCTCACCCTGCACTCTCGATTGAGCAGAGCAGGCTCGTAATCAACTCGATGGCTGAGAAGTCAAGAGAGAATCTGTTCGACGCGATGACCCTTCGCAAGAACTACTCAGCAAAGCTTTTTGCACGTGTTGAAGAGCTTGAGGGAGTAATTGACAGATATGAGGACAAGCTTGGCCAGTATCTTGTAAAAATCACCGGAGCTCCACTTAACGAAGAACAGACAAGAGTAGTATCAAGATATCTGCACACTCTGTCGGACCTTGAGAGAATCTCAGACCATGCTGAGAATATCGGAGAGACAGCAACTGAGATTGAAGAGAAAAAGATTCACTTCTCACACGAGGCTACTCATGAAATTCTGGTTCTTGAGTCAGCAATCAAAGAAATTGTCAACATGGCACTTGATTCATTCATTAACAATGATATCGAGCTTGCTAAGGATATCGAGCCTCTTGAGGAGGTTATCGATGGACTGTGCGACCAGATGAAGTACAATCATGTTATGCGTCTTCAGAACAATTCATGCACTCTTGAGAACGGTTTTGTATTTAACGACCTGATTACAGATTATGAAAGAATTGCCGACCACTGCAGCAACATCGGAGTGGCAATTCTTGAGACAGAGTCGGACGAGCTTCTCGCACACGAGTACAAGGATCAGCTCAAGGACAAGCATAACGAGCACTTCACTGAGGAATTCAAACGTTTCAGCAGTATTTTCAGGTTCTAGCCTGAATAAAGAATTGGGTATTATCGAAAGAGATTTATGCTTGAATTAAAAAACATCACAAAGACTTATACTACCGGAGGAGAAGAAGTTCACGCTCTCAAGGGAGTGAACATGTGCTTCAGGGAAAGCGAGTTCGTATCAATCCTCGGCTCCTCCGGCTGCGGTAAGACCACCCTGCTTAACATCATGGGTGGTCTTGATCATTATACAAGCGGAGACCTTGTAATTAACGGTGTCAGTACCAAGGAGTACAAGGACGCGGACTGGGACGCCTACAGAAACAACTCTATAGGATTCGTATTCCAGAGCTATAACCTTATTCCTCACCAGACGGTTCTCGCCAATGTTGAGCTTGCGCTCACTCTATCAGGTGTCTCCGAATCTGAGAGAAGAGAACGAGCAATATCCGCTCTAAACGATGTAGGACTGGGAGATCAGCTGAACAAGAAGCCGTCTCAGATGTCCGGAGGCCAGATGCAGAGAGTTGCTATTGCAAGAGCTCTTATCAATAATCCGGACATTCTCCTTGCCGATGAGCCGACAGGTGCTCTCGATTCTGATACGAGCATTCAGATTATGGACCTGCTTAAGAACATTGCCAAAGACAGGCTTGTAATTATGGTTACTCACAACCCGGAAATTGCAGAAAAGTACTCCACGAGAATAATTCGACTGAAAGATGGTCTTGTTACCGGAGACAGCAACCCTTATATCGCTGAAGATAAAGGTAAAGCTTCGAGAGAAGGAAGGCTTCGCAATCGCTCCATGTCTCGCCGTACGGCTCTCGGTCTATCCTTTAACAATCTGATGACTAAGAAGGCTCGTACCCTGCTGACTGCTTTTGCAGGAAGCATCGGAATCATCGGAATTGCACTTATTCTCTCAGTATCTACAGGTTTTCAGAATTACATTGACAAAATTGAGAACGACACGCTCTCCTCTTATCCGTTTGTTATTCAGACAGAAACTGCGGACATGTCATCAATGATGACAGCATTCTCGGGCTATGCTGAGGACAGGGCGAATGATAAAGGACACAAGGTAACTGAGAGCCAGATGATGTCTCAGATGTTCGCTAATATCGGTAATAACGACCTTGCATCTTTTAAGAAGTATCTTGAATCGAAGGACGATGAGATTTCCTACTGCTTCAATGATGTTGTGTATAACTACGGTATCACACCGCAGATTTATCTGTCGAGCACTAAGTATGGTGCAGTTCAGGCCAATCCTTCCATCCTCATGAACTCTCAGATGGGCGCCATGATGAAGGGAATGGGCGGAAATGATATTTTCTTTGCGCTTTCTGACAATGCTAAGCAGGAGCAGGAGAAATTCACAGTTGCATATGGCAAATGGCCTGAGAAGTACAACGAGCTTGTTCTCGTCCTCGACAGCAAAACAGCACTTAACGATTACATGTCATACAGCCTTGGACTTAGAGATCCTGAGGAGATGTCAGATCTTCTTACAGATATGATGTCAGGAAAGGATATTGATTTCGAGAGTGAAAAGCCTCTTGAATGGTCATATGAGGAGCTTACCGAAATAGGCTTCTCACTTATCGATCCTTCTGATTACTACGAATATGACAGCACATATGATGTGTATAAGGACAAAAGCAATGATGAGAAATACATGGAGTCTCTCGTAAAGAAGGGCGAGAAGCTGAAGATTACCTGTATTGCATATCCTAACAAGGATAATGCCGGAGGAATGGTAGATCCGGGAGTAGGCTACCTGCCTTCCCTTACAGATCATGTAATTGAGAAGGCCAAGGACTCCCCTATCGTCAAGAAGCAGCTTGCGAACAAAGACAGGGACGTATTCAGCGGAAAGACCTTCAAGGCACTCTCCAGGAATGAAGGTGGAGATGCTATGGGGTTCGACAATCTCATTTCTATCGATGAGAAGAAGCTCGCAAGCGCTTTCGGCGGCAAGGTGTCTGAGAAGGAAATGACCGCTATCGTAAAGAAGTACACCTCAAGAATAGAAGGAAATATCACAGCAGATATTTCATCATACAAGAACGAAATCAGTTCTGATGTGTCTTCTCTCTGCAAGGCTGTTAACGAGGAGCTTGCAAGCACTAACGGAGATGCCGCAGGTGAGAATGGATATTTCTCTCTCGGAGAGGATGATATTCAGAAAGCGGCAGCGAAGGTTCTTTCATCTGATGATTACTCATCAATGTGTACAAGACTTGCCGGCATGACAGGCGGAATTGTAAACAAGGATGCGTGTTCTCAGATGCTTGGGCCTATTGTGTCAGGATATTCAACCATGCTTGCTCAGCTTGTATCAAAGACAGGAGGAAATGCCTCTGCTGAGATGCTTGACGGAATACTGGATTCTTATCTCACAAGCGATGAGCTTGACAAGGGAGTAAGCAAAATAGCTCAGACACTTACTGAAATAGTAATGAAGGCAACAATCCTTACAGATGTCGGAAAGCTTACCGGTGAGGTAACCTCCGAGATGGCAAAGGCATTCAATGTCGATCCTGCAGCAATTGCATCTGCATTCACCTTCAACATGTCTGATGAAGATATCACCAAGCTTGTACAGGCAATGTCTTCGGGAAGCAGCTTTACAACACTGGATTCAAATCTTAAGAAGCTTGGATATGCAGATTACGACAAGCCATCGTCAATATCATTCTATCTTAAGGATTTCCAAGCCAAGGAAGATTTTATTGCTTTCCTTGAAGGATATAACAACAAGATGGAATCAGATGGAAAGGAAGAAAGTGTAATAAGCTATACGGATGTTACAGGAGTCATGATGAAATCCGTAAAGACAATTACTAATGCAGTAAGCTATGTTCTTATCGCCTTTGTATCAATAGCGCTTATCGTATCATCTATTATGATAGGAATTATTACCTACATTTCAGTTCTTGAGAGAACGAAGGAAATAGGTATTCTTCGTGCAATAGGCGCATCAAAGAAGGACATTTCAAGAGTATTCAACGCTGAGACAGTTGTAGTCGGATTATGTGCAGGAATAATTGGTATTCTGATTACCCTCCTGCTTCTGATACCGATTAACATAGTATTCTTAAAGGTGACAGGAATCGCAGCCCTCAAGGCTAAGCTGCCTGTAATAGGCGGTGTAATTCTTGTAGCCATAAGTGTTCTTCTCACCTTCGTTGCAGGACTCATTCCATCCGGAATGGCAGCAAGAAAGGATCCTGTAGAGGCACTTAGAACAGAATAGATATTAATATGCCGGCAGCATATGTCGCACTGACCGCACCTTTCAAAGGTGCGGTCTTTATATATAACCCCTTATATACATAAAACGGGCCTTGGACGGCCCGCTTTATGTATATGTTAAGTATATGCATTGTATTACGCAGCGCCCGGCTGCGCAGGAACATGTCCCTTATGAATATTAGTCCTCAAATGGAAGAACAGTAAGATCCTTAGGATAGCTGTTAAGAACCTCGCATCCATCCTCAGTGATGATTACAAGATCCTCAATTCTTACGCCAATTCCCTCATCAGGGAGGTAGATACCAGGCTCTACTGAGAAGCACTGTCCAACCTGAATGATTGCCTCGTTAACTGATGATACATCGCCCCACTCGTGATCCTCAAGTCCGCATGAGTGACCTGTTCTGTGAGTGAAGTACTCACCATATCCCATCTCCTCAATGTAGTTTCTGCAAGCAAGGTCTACATCCATCATTCTGTTACCAGGCTTAGCTGCCTCGATTCCTCTGCGCTCAGCCTCCTTAACAATCTCGTATACCTCTCTAGCCTTGTCTGAAACCTCTCCAAGGAAGAATGTTCTTGTCATGTCAGAAGCGTAGTTGTCCTTGAATCCACCGATATCGAGAAGTACGCAGTCTCCTCTCTTACCTACTGAATCATCAGTTACGTGGTGAGGATCTGCAGCTCCTGCTGCATAAGCAGTGATAGGATCGAATGAAACGCCCTCACATCCGTGAGCCTTGTAGATTTCTCTGCACTTAGCATTGAGTTCCTTCTCTGTGAGTCCCTTGTTAGCCCACTGCACAAGCTCAGCCATTACCTCATCATTGATTCTTGATGAGATTCTCATAAGCTCAATTTCCTTCTCGTCCTTAATCTGTCTAACCTTATCTACGATAAGTGAACCGTTAACGAACTTCGAGCCGGCTCCAAGCTCCTGAAGTCTGAGGAGGAAGCGTGCAGGCCAGGTCTTATCGATTCCGATAACCTTGTCCTTAGCAACTACTCTGCTCATGATCTCAACGCCATCCTCGATATCATCGAAGTATGTGATATGAACGCCGAGGTCCTTGCTCTGAGGAAACAGCTTGTTAACAAAGAGCTCTGTCTCACCGTCAACATTGATGTAAAGAGCAAGCATTCTCTCTCCCGGAAGAATCCATGCGTTAGTCAGGTAGAAGATTGAAACAGGATCAGTGATGATCATCTGATACATATCCTCTGCCTTCATTGCTTCAATAATTCTTGAAAGCTTACCGTTGTCCATTTCTAATATCCTCCTTAATGAAATAGATGTATTAATAAATCATTATTGATTATTAATCGTACTTGTTCATCCACTCAATCAGCTTAACGCAGTAATCATCGTGTCTGTCTACGAAGCAAGTGTGTCTTGCTCTCTCCCAGAGAATCCACTCTGAATTAGGAATTCCATCAGCCATTGTCTTAGCAACAAGTGGTGAGCAAAGATCTGAGATACCGCTGCAGATAAGTGATGGAATCTCAATCTCTCCGAGTCTGTCGATGTACTCGAAATCTCTCAGTGAGCCTGTAGGAGCGAACTCGTTTGGTCCCCAACCCTCAACATAAGCCTCTGAACCGGACTTCTTAGGTCTCTTGCAGCACTCAGGAACATCATCACCAAGCCAGTAATCGCAGTATCTTGCCATGTACTCAGCAACTGCTGCATCATAAGCCTCTCCTGAGAAATCTCCTGTCTCAAGAGCATGGTTAATTGCATCCTGCATATCCTGTGGCATCATCTTGATACGACGAAGACCCTCTCTCTCCCATAGTGAGCTGCTAGGGTGTCCGCTTGAGATGATGAAACTCTTTACGCCCTGTGGCTTGTAGTCAATTGCGTAGGCAATCTGCATCATACCGCCCCATGACTGTCCGATGATGTGGCATACATCAAGTCCGAGGTGCTCTCTAAGAGCATCAAGCTCATCGAGCCATACCTTCTGGTTCCAGAGCTCAGGATGTCCATCAAGATATGAATTGCCGCATCCGATCTGGTCGTACATTACAATCATTCTGTCGTCATCGTCAGCAACGTTGTCAAGAACCTCATAATAGTTATGAGTTGATCCAGGACCGCCGTGAAGGCAGATAAGCGGAGCCTTGCCGTTATCCTTTCTCTCTCCTACAATTCTGTAGTAAGTCTCATGTCCAAGATAAGGCATGTAACCTTCAGTAACCTTAGCCATTAATAATATCCTCCCGAAATAATAGTTTCTTTCATCCTTAATATTATACCACTTCCTGAAGCTTTAATATATAATAAATACAGCAGTGCTGTATTTATTTACGGCCATAATAAGCAATTTGAGGTTGGAACCATGTTCAGGAAGTATTTAGACAACCCTCGCAAATTTCTTAATCAGGCAATTCTGATTCTTGCGGGTAATTTTATTTTTGCACTGGGAGTTAATCAGATTATCACTCCGATGAATCTGTATAACGGCGGATTTACGGGAATAGCGCAGCTTCTTAGAATTTTTCTCATCAATTATGTCGGAATAAATCAGATACCGGGAGTAGACTACCTTGGAATTATCTATTTTATAGTCAATGTTCCGCTTTTTTTCTACGGATATAAGGTTATGGGCAAGGAGTTCTGCATAACATCTCTTGTCTCAATTATGATTGCGTCTCTTGCGATGGCTGTGGTTCCGGTTGCAAAGGAGCCGCTTTTCGACAACTACCTCGCAGCCTGTCTGGTCGGAGGAGTAATTGCAGGTACAGGTGCAGGCCTTGTGCTCAGAGGCGGCACATCCGGCGGAGGGCAGGATATCATTGGAGTATGTCTTTCGAAGACACACCCTAACTTCAGTGTCGGCAAGATCAGCATTGCAATTAATTTCGCCATTTATGCTGTCTGCCTGGCTATGTTCAATATTGAAATAGTGATCTACTCATTCATTTACTCTACTATCATAGGAATCGCAATTGATAGGGTTCATATCCAGAACATCAATGTTGAGGCCATGATTTTCACAAAGAAGGCCGGTATATCAGACGAAATAATGACAAAGCTTGGCCGAGGTGTCACAAGATGGGAAGGTGAAGGAGCATATACAAGCGAGGAGACTCATGTTCTTGTTACCATCATCTCAAAGTACGAAATCGATACCCTGATGAACCTCGTCAGAGCAATTGATCCTCAGGCCTTTGTGGTGATGAACGAGGGCTCAAGAGTCTACGGCAACTTTGAGAAAAGATTTGATGCATAACGATAAGGATAATGAGGAGAAACATATGACGTGCAAAACTACTTACAGGCTCGCCGCAATCATCACGGCGGGCATGTTAATGCTTACAGGCTGCAGCTCAGATAATGATCCGATAAGCTTCACAGGCTACGCCATGGGTACCGTTGTATCCGAAACTCTATATACAGACAGCGATGATATCTCAACAGATATTGAAAGGGCGATTGCCTCAGTTGAGAATACTTATCTTTCTCGCAAGATAGATAAATCTGAAATTTCAAAGATCAACAGCAAGGCTTCACTATCGCCTGTTGAGATGACAGATACCCTGTCTGAATACATGGATACCTTGCTTGAAGTCAGCAGAGACAGCGGCGGTGCATTCGATCCATCAGTAGGTGCACTTTCAGCTCTTTGGGACTTCGACAATGACTCAGAGATAATACCTTCTGAAGATGATATCAGCAAATGCCTGTCTTACGGCAGCTATAAAGACATTCAGCTAAGCGGCAGTTCCATCAGCCTTCCTCCGGGCTTAAAGCTTGATCTTGGAGCCGCAGGCAAAGGAATAGCACTTGATACAGCAGAAAGCATACTGTCTTCTGACAAGAATGTATCCGGAGCGGTGATTTCCGTCGGTGAGAGCAGTATTCTTACGTACGGAAGCAAGCCGGATGGAAGCGACTGGCAGATTGCAATCAGAGATCCAAGAGACAAGGAAAGCACCATAGGAACCCTTATTCTAAGCGGAACAAACTGTATCGGAACTTCAGGTGATTATCAGAAGTACTTCGAGAAGAACGGCAGAAGATATCATCACATTCTGGATCCTTCAACAGGGTATCCTGCAGAATCAGGTGTAATCTCTGTAACAGTAATCTGTGACAGCGGAATCATCTGCGACGCCCTGTCAACCGCATGCTTCGTACTAGGCGCAGACGAGGGAATGAAGCTTGCAGAGAAGTACGGTGCAGAAGCAATATTTGTTAAAGATGATCAGAGCATAGTAATGACCAAGGGCGCCGAGAAGCTCTGGCAAAGCGCCTCATAACAAATAAGAGAACACATAGGCGATTATATCGCCGCTAAGAAAAAAGAGCACGCGCATTAGGCGGGTGCTCGTAAAACAGTTAAACCAAAAATTTAACTATTTTACGGCATCTGTCAGACGGGGTTTGCTAAACAAAAGTTAGCGATACTTGGTTTGATAACCGAGTATCGCTTCTTTTTTTACCCGTAAAACGCTTTTGTGGAGGTACATATGATGCAGGAACTGAACTATATCCGTTGCGGTGATTACTATATTCCCGATATTCGCTTACCGGAAGAAAATAGACCTATTGGTCGGTGGGGGGCGTATGCACAGAGATTATATCAAGGAGCATAATCCTATCCGTTTCAACGATCTGTGTCTTAGCGGCAAATTGTGGACGTATCTGGCTGATTTGAACGAGCAGGCACAGAACCGCCTTGAGCTTATCATTGAGCAAATGAAAGCGTCTGAGGGCGTAACAGAGGGCATGAAAGCATCTGACCAGATGGCATGGGTTGGTGCTATGAACAGCATCCGCAACCGAGCAGAGGAAATCATCCTCTGGGAGATGATCTACGAGGAGGATGACGTATGAGAATCCTTGAAGAGTTTTGGTATGGCAATATTGAGCCAACCGAGTATGACACGTCCTCTTGCAAAGAATACAAGAAGCTACTGGAGCTGATTTGCAGGAACGAAGAAAAGCTCAAAACCACCATGACGAATGATCAGAAAGAACTGTTTGAGAAATATACCGATTGTGTGCGAGAGTATCAAACCAAGACAGACTGTTTGATTTTTCAGAATGGCTTTAAGCTGGGGGCAAGAATAATGCTTGAAGTAATGGAGGAATCAAGATTTAATCGCTAATACACTAAGCGACAATGCTACTTTACCGAATAACAGCAAGTTTTCCGTAAAGGAAGCTTGCTGTTATTGCGTTTCTTAAACAGAAGTATCCGCCTTTATATTTTTTGCAATCAATATTTTCGTATTTTATGTTCTTATTAAGATTAGTCTATTAGTATTGACAAAATTACAAATTATAGTTGTAATATATAATAGGCGTTTTATAAGGATGGTGGTTTTGAAATGGATAAAATTGTTACTTTTACATATGGGGATTCCTATTTTTCACAGCTTACAATTCCACGCAATTTACAGAGAACCATTACTGAAAGGCAGAAAAATGATGATGCTAACCAATGGTTAAGCGTAAGAGGAACAGAACTGTTTTATTTGGATTTTAAAGATTTGGGAGCTGTTATAGATAACAATTGGGACATATTCAAAGATTATTTTCCAAGCCAATCTTTTATACTTTCCAAACTGAATGATATGGCAGAATGTCGAAACAAAATTGCACATAACAGCTATGTTGACGATGTCGAAAGAAACTTGATGAGAACATATTATAATGTCATTTTAAGACAAATATCGGATTCTGTAGATAAATAGTAGGACGCATTACCAAACGGCTCGAACAAGAAAAAGGCTATGTACTTGTTCCTGTAAACAGAAAAATAGCAATGACATTCGGCCCAGAGTGTCGAGTCATATCGAGATGCGGGATAACATAGAAAGGCACAGAATAATATGATAAGAAAAACAGACGAACAAAACTATATAAATTATGTAGAAGTGAAATCATATGGTGATATTTTCCCCAAGAAAGGCACGAATACAAGAACGCCTTATGAACATCAGAAAAAGGCAATGGAAGCGCTGGACAAGATGAATCAAGAAGCATCTTACAGTACGCTGGTTGTTCTTCCTACCGGTGGTGGTAAAACCTATACCGCTTCTATTTGGCTCTTGAAGAACGCCATTGATAAGAAAAAGAAAATTCTTTGGATTGCCCATCGTCAAATGTTGTTAGATCAGGCTGCTGAGTCTTTCCAGAAGTTTGCCTATACAGAGGTTGTTCCTCACATTTCTTCTTTCTGTTTTAGAATTGTCTCCGGTGCATCCAGTCATGACCGAACCAGTGATATTCGTTCGAGCGATAATTTGCTGATCGTCAGCAAGGATAGTATCGGAAGAAATATTGAGCGCTTGGATCAGTGGCTCAAGGGCGAAAAAGAACTGTATCTGATTGTAGACGAAGCTCACCATTCTACAGCGAAAACTTATCGCAAAGTCATTGACTATGTGAGAGCCAAAGTTCCAAACTTGAAGCTGATTGGCTTGACTGCTACTCCTTTCCGTACTGCAGAGGAAGAACAGGGCTTGCTGGCCAAAATCTACACCGACGGAATCAGTGATGGACGAGTTGTTCATGGTGATGTCGGCATTACATACCAGATTGGTCTGAAAGAACTGATTAACAGACAGATTCTTGCAAAACCGATTTTCGAAAGCTTTTATACCGATGAAGAATACGGTGACTCTCTTGGCGTTGATGCTTGGGAAAGCATTCAGCACTTGGACATACTGCCAGATGAGGTCGCACAGCAGATGGCTGATAGTGCTGCCCGTAACAAGCTGATTGTCGAAACATATAAAGCAAAACAGGATGAGTATGGTCAGACAATCTTGTTTGCCGTCAATGTGGTTCATGCAATCCAGTTGACTTCACTTTTCAAGAAAGCCGGTATCACGGCCGACTTCGTTGTATCCTCCGTGAAAGATGCGATCACCGGTGTGACGATCAGCCGAGAGGATAATGAAAGAAAGCTGGAAGATTATCGAAATGGAAAACTGCAGGTTTTAATCAACGTCAACATTTTGACCGAAGGCGTTGATCTGCCGAAAACCAAAACAGTGTTCCTCGCAAGACCAACCGTTTCTTCCATCCTCATGACCCAGATGGTTGGCCGTGCATTGCGTGGTACAGCTGCAGGCGGTACAGCCAGTGCATATATTGTTTCCTTTGTGGACCACTGGAATGAGCATATTGCATGGGTTAACCCGGAAAGCTTGTTTGATGGCAACAACGATTTCCATGATAATGATTCCGAGCGTGCAAAACGTGATCTGCGTACAATTGCTATTTCCAAAATCGAGGAGTTCGCTGCGATTTTGGATGATGCCGTTGATACTACTGCATTGGAAAAAGTGCCCTTCGAGCAGAGAATCCCTCTCGGTATGTATGCGTTCACATACCTCGAAGAAAACGGTATGGACCATGCATATCAGGTAATGGTCTACGATAGCACTCAGGACTCTTATAAAAACTTGATGGATGCGCTTCCTTCTTTATTCAAGTCTTTTGGAGCAACCGAAGAGTATCTGACAGAAGCGCAACTTGACGAAATGGAAGCGCAATGTAGAGACTCCTTCTTCTGTGGCGAAATGATTCCTCCTTACGAGAGAAAAGATGTCCTCAACATTCTGAAATATTACGCTCAATATGAAGCTGTTCCTCAGTTCTACACTTTTGCTGAAGTCGATAGAAGCAAGCTTGATGTAAGCAAGATCGCCCAGCATATTTGGGATGAGGACATGGGTGAGCGCAAGAGAACAGAGTATATTGATTCTCTCTGGGAATCCAGTGACGACAATATGCTTCACCTGTTCTTTGGCAGAAAGCTATACTTCCTCCGTCAACTGAATATCGAATTGATGAAGCTGTCGCATCCGGACATTTACGATGACGAAAATAACATCAAATACGGAACCAGAGCGTTGGAAGATTTGCCTTTGCATGAGATAGGAAAAATCAATCCCACTTTGGAAAAAGCTTTGAGAGATCAGGCTTTTGAAAAATCTAAGGATGCAAACGGCAATTACCGTTGTGCTTGCTGTGGTGTTGCAGACAGGTCTCGCATCTATTTCCAAGTCGATCATATTATTCCAATGAACAACGGTGGCAAAAGCGTTGCAGAGAATTTGCAGATCCTCTGCCGTCAGTGCAACGGAACGAAGGGTGATCAGTAATGCAAGAGCTATGCTATTCTGCACTTGATGTTGCGGTCATTATCAGCAGTATGCAACTCGGATGCCGGGATGAAAGCAGAATTCTTGACTTGATTTGGGAGGGAGAAAAACCCTTTCTTGCTATCCCCTACAGAACAAATCAGCGCAAGTTCATTTTAGATACATATCATTGGATACAGTACTTCTATTACAAGCCAGTGATTGATCGAGAGTTCCCTGCCATTCAAAAAGATTTGGCACATTCAAACAGAGCTTTGCAGGCTGAGCAACTAACCAGCAATTTCTTAGACTTGGATTTGTTTTTCAAAAGTATCCGCATCCGAATTTTGTATGGAGACGGAAATGATTATGTGAGAATCAAACTCAGAACGCTGCTCAAGCAATACGGATATAAACGAAGATCCCAGTTGTTGCTCCAGCACATAAATCGTTGTATGTTATTCTATCATCTGGAAGCTACGCTGCGTGGTGGTGTGCCTTGCTCCATTGAAGATGCTGATCTGGATCAGATGCTGACATTTCGAGTGATATGATTAAACCGCTGCAATTTTCATCCCATGTTGGATGGAAGTTGCGGCGGTATTTTTTGTGCGACTACCTCTTTATAACTTCTGCCCAAGTTGGACAGAAGTTGGATTTTAGACTTCCGACCAACTTGGTTGGAAGTCTGTTTTTTTATTCCCGACAAGTTGTCGGGAAGTTGATTATGAAAATTCTGTCCAACTTGGGCAGAATTTTATTTTGCGTCAGTTCAAGGCGCTGAGCCTCTGAGGAGTGGAGCGTGCCTTTAGTACGTGAGCACCGAAGAGGCGAGAGCAACGCAGAAATGGCGCATAAGAGCGGAGCATAAGCAAATAGCCGACCATTAGGCCGGCTAAATGCTTTATTCG
>CAMFZN010000021.1 GCA_946006945.1 uncultured Clostridia bacterium
GTGTATCCCTCATCTGCAAGCTCAAGAGCATCATACATTAGCTCAAACTGCTTTGTAACCAAAGAAAGTATCATCATTGCATTATCTTCAGCTTCCATTATTGAAGCTGCAAGCTCAAGAGCTCTTCTGTTATTTCCTGCCATGAGAGCATCAATCAGATTGAAGACAAACTTGTCATCAGCTCCGACAATAAGCTCCTCGATAAGCTCTGCATCCACTATTTCTGCTTCACATGCCTGAGTAATCTTGATAAGATCACGATTAAGGTCATATAAGGAATAATCGCTATCCTTGTAGAAATATCCGCTTACATCCATAAGATACTGAAGCTCTCTTCTGCCAATATCCTTTCCCGCAGCGTGGATTCTCTTGCTGATGAATGCTGCCAGTTCAGCCTTCTCGAGACGAGAGAATTCATATGCACTGCACGCCTTCATCAGCTTCTTTCCGAAAGCAGTGATTGAATCAGAGAATCTGCTCTCCACGAGAAAAATGACTATCGAAGAATCATTTGCTTCACCTGCAAGACTTATCAGTTCATCATCAGACTTCGCATCATTCTTAGAGCCCTTCTTTATTACGGAGGAATAATTCCTTACTATTACTACCCTTCTCTCAGAAAACATAGAGTATGACCTGGCAGCTGATATTATGTCTCCTGCGTCACAGGAATCACCCTCAAGCTCAACAATATCATATGACCTGTTTTCCTTTGCGACATATCTGTCCTTTACTGTATCCACAGCCCATGTCATAAGATAATCCTCTGCGCCATGAAAGAACAGAAAGCTTCCTGCTATTCCTTTCTTAAAGTCATTCGCGAATGTCTTATATGACATGTATCTAATCCTCCATACTATCATTATGATTATATTATAGCATATCATTTCTCTTCTTTGAGATTCAGTGCATCGTAACAATCGAATACTCCTTAACTCCCGGCACAATATCATTAGCATTACACCTTATTCCTACAGCACCGTTGATATCTGTTCTGTATATCTGAATTCCCTTCAGACTGAGCCTCTCCAGGCACTCTTCTCCCGGGTGACCATACATGTTGTCCTTTCCTACAGAAATCACTGCTACTTCGGGGTCTGCAGCCGCAAGCAGCTCCTCTGTTGTGCTGCTGTTACTCCCATGATGCGATACTCTTAGAATGTTACAGTTTAGAATTTCTGTTCCCTTGTAGTATTCAGACATTTTGCACTCCTCCTCACCTGTCATGTCACCCATAACCAGTACTTTTGTTCCGTGACAGTGAATCATATATGCCATGTTATTCTCATTCATATCCGAGCTTCCCGCTTTAGTATTCGGACTTGTGCTGACAGGCCATACTGCTTCAATATATGTGCTTTTTCCGACGTTTATTCTATCGCCACAGTTTATCAGCTTCGCATCGCAAGCTCCTTCATCCAGGCTAAACATCCCAGGTATGAGAACTGTATTAATGGGCATAACTCTGCTTAGTTCTGTAATACCTCTGTAATGGTCCATGTGAAGATGCGTCATTACTGCAGCATTCACCTCTTCAACTCCGTTCGCAAGCAGATATGGCATGATAATCTTCTCTCCCACATTGTATTCCATCCTTCCGCCTCCATCTATGAGGACATTGCTGCCATTATCTCTGACATGAGTTGAATCACCTTGTCCAACAGAAATAAATACAATATCTGCTCTGTCGAAATCACCAAGAGAGCTATTGATAACAGCTGAAGCAATTACTATCACAATAAAAGATATTGCGACAATTCTGACATCCTTTCTTAACAGCCTTACTCTAGTCCATTCTGATCCGAGAACGAATAGAATCAGATATAAAGCAATCAGGTACCCCGCTCCTTCGGATGCAACGGAATTGCTGAAGCTTCCATCCATAAACATCAATGAATTCACTTTATCCATAAGCTCTGCCATGCCTTCAGCAAGTCGTATTCCCGGTATTGGTGCATTTCCGATAACAGCAGTTATTACCAGACAAAGAATGCATACAGGCACAAGTACAGAGGCAATAAACACTATTGGAATGTTAATCAGTATCGATAAAGCATTAAACCTGTGAAATACAAATGCGGTGAAGGGTGCAGTAGCAAGCTGTACTGAGACCAGCATTCCGGCGTAATCACCTAGTATGTTCGTCATAAAGCTGCTGAAGAAAGCTATTCCAAGCATAGCAAGAAATGACATCTGAAACCCCGTGTTAAACATCTGATACGGATTCCGGACAAGCAAAAGAATTGCAGCAGCACTCACAGCACTCAGCATATCAAAAGGCCTTCTGACGAATCGAGATACAGTCTTTAGACTCATTACAATAACTGCCCTTATGGTCGCAGCGCTCCACATAGTCATCTCGCCATAAAGGAATACTGAAGCAACCATCAAGGCAGCAGCAGCTTTAGTGTTCCTCCTCCGAGTAAGTCTTTTAAGCAGCGCAAAAACGAATCCAATATGCAGGCCGCTCACAGCGAGAACATGACCTGTCGCATTACCATTGAACTCTTCAATGGTAGATTCATCAAGCATGCTCTTGTCACCAAATACAACGCCCGAAATAAAGGCCTTTGACTCTTCACTGCCAATTGCTTCAAGAAAAATGTCCCTCCTCTCATACAGTGCATTCCTGTACACTCCAAGAAGAGAATTATCTTTACCTGTGATTCTTACTGAGTCCGCCTTGAACTGATATTTTATTCCGCATGACATAAGATAAAGGCCATAATCAAAGCAATGCGGATTCATCTGTCTTTCCGGAAGCTTCTTTTTCCCCTTGCATTCTACCAGATCACCTGTCTTCGGAATTGCAGCTGCTTCTCCATCCAAGCTCACACTGTACTTATCACAGTCCGTGCGTACAGTAATCCTCGCATAATCTTCCTTTACCTCAACTGAAGTAACTCTTCCCTCTATCCTTCTTTCTTCAAATCCATTGTGCTGGTTGTAGTAAACATATCTCAAGCAAAATACAGCAAAACCCATTACCATCATTATCATCAATCTCCATCTCAAGGGATTCTCTCTTATGGGACTTCCCTCAGCAGGAATGCAGCATATTACAAGACCGGCAATAAGCATCATAACTGCAGCATGTACAGGCTTCAGTCTCTCACAGGTAATATATGCTGCGATGATCCCATACGAAAATGTGAAGCAATAGGCAAAGATTAATCTTCTGAACATATTTCCACCAAAGAAATTACCTGCAGCATAATGCCGCAGGTAATGGAATATGATATGCAATTATGTATTTGTGCTCCGTAAAGTATAATTTCTGCTGCCGTACTCTCAGGACTAACTTCTGAGAGGATTGAGTGATAGAAATCTGTTAACATTCAAGTTACCTGTCAGTACAGCATATGGAAATGACTGTCCGGACATGTCTATTGCCCGGCACAGGGTCTTGCGCACGATTAAACAGACATACAGCCGCTCCATAATATACATATTCCATTTCTTTAGGATTACTCCTTTCACTGTTGTTAAGCACAGCCATATTGTATGTCAGAATTCTCTGCATGACAGTACATGCTTTTGCGTTGGAATAATGTATATTTGCATTCCTGATTCAGGACTTAATAAGTAAAGCTATCCCTTTATAACGCTGATAGCCTTGGCCCTGTCCTCTGCCTTGAATACGGCAGTTCCGGCAACGATGATATCACAACCGGCATCTCTTAGTGCAGCAGAATTTGCTTCACCTGCACCGCCATCTACTTCAATTGCGAAAGAAAGACCCTGTTCTTTTCTTATCTTGTCAAGCTCTCTTATCTTGTTTAAAGCATTTGGGATGAATTTCTGGCCCCCAAAGCCCGGATTGACAGACATCACCAGAACAAGATCAATCTTGTCAAGAATATCCCTAAGAAGACATACCGGAGTTGCAGGATTAATCGATACACCAGCCTTACAGCCTGTGTCCTTAATGTGAGCAACAGTCCTGTCAAGATGCCTGCACGCCTCCTGATGGACGGTAATAAACTCGGTATTATCTGTTACAAAGTCTTCAATATATCTGTCAGGATCCTCTATCATCAGGTGGACATCATAAGGAACAGACGCATAAGAATTAAGGCTCTTCATTACGGAAGCACCAAAGCTGATATTTGGTACAAAAGCACCATCCATTACATCAATGTGCAGAAAGTCTATCCCCTTCGAACATACATCGCTTATTTCTTCTCCAAGCCTTGCAAAATCGCAGGCAAGTATTGATGGTGCTATTTTCGCCATTTCTTCACCTCTTCCATAAGATTAAGGTATGTATCGTATCTTCCCTCAGGTATCACACCTTCATTAACTGCTTCTTTTACTGCGCATCCCGGCTCCTTCATGTGCACACAGTCTGCATATCTGCACTGACCTCTGCATGCTCTGAATTCAGGAATGAGATTAGAGAGTTCAGAAGGCTCCATAGAAGGCAGCTCCAGAGATGTAAATCCCGGTGTGTCATAAAGATTGGTACCGTCTCCAAGCTCAAATATCTCTACATGTCTTGTTGTATGCCTTCCTCTGCCCGTCTTGTCACTCACAGTTCCGGTCTCAGCAGATTGAGCTCCAACAATGTTGTTTAGTATTGTACTCTTTCCAACACCTGATGGTCCTGCAAGAGCAACATTCCGTCCAGAGATTCTTTCTCTGAGAGAATCTATTCCCGCTCCCGTCATACCATTAACTGTCATTACATCATATGCAGAATCGTATCTGCTTCTTATTTCGTCAAGTTCTTCAGACGACACAAGATCGGGCTTTGTGATGCATATAGCTATGTCAATACCCTTTGCCTCACATGCTATGCACATCTTATCAATGACATTGAAATTCGGCTCCGGGCTTGAGGCTGCAAATACTACAACCAGTAGGTTTAGATTTGATACTGGAGGCCTTATTAAAGAATTATCTCTTCTCGCAACACCATTGATTATGGCTTCACCATCAGCGGTTATTTCATAATCAACGATGTCTCCAACATACAGCAGCTCCTTGTTTCTCTTAAGATTGCCTCGTGCCTTGCCCATAACAACCCGACTTCCGTCGGATACGAAATAGAAGCCTCCGATTCCCTTTACTATTCTTCCCTGCATCTCAATTATTCTGAATCTTCTCCATCATCAGTGTCGGCAGGCGGCTCAGGGCTGCCCTTACTTACCTCAATATCTATGCTTGTACCCTTGTCAAGCTGCGTATTGGCTGCGTACTGCTGCCACATTACATATCCCTTTCCGTAAGCATTGCTCTCATCATACTTGACTGAGCCCACTGAGAAGCCTGCAGAAACAATAGCTTTCTTTGCCTGCTCAAGTGTCAGACCTGTTACTGAAGGAACAACGCCCTTCTCCTTGCCCTTACCGTCACTGACAACAACATCAATCTTGCTTTCCTTATCAAGTGATGAACCTGCCGTAGGTGTCTGCTCTAGAATTACACCCTTAGGCTCTGTTGAGGTGGTCTCCTTGATGTTGCCAAGCTCGTAACCATACTTTGCAAGAACATCCTTGGCATCCTCATATGTAATGCCTAGAATATTAGGAACCATCCCCTCCTTTGAGCCCTTGCTGATATTAACTGTTATCGTGCTTCCTTTTCTTGCCTGTGAGCCTGCCTCAGGATCCTGCTTACAGATCTGTCCCTCCGGAACAGCAGAGTCATACAGCTCTTCTCCCTCCTTGAGAGTGAAGCCCTCCTTCTCAGCAAGCTCCTCCGCCTCCTCAAAGGTCATCTCTCTAAAGTCCGGAGCCTCCTTAGTTGAAGAGAATACACCTGAAACAAGCGCAAAAACAATTCCAAGCAATACAACACCAGCAGCAATACCGGCAATTACGAACTTTCTGCGTTTCTTCTGCTTATCGCTAAGAGGTTTTTTCTTCTTGCCTTCTTTCTTCTTTCTTCTTCCTCTTGTTTCGTACTCATCATCCTCATCGTCGATATCATCCTCATCGACAACCTGTGATGGTTTATTAAATATCGAAGGTCCTACAACCTTTGTTACGAACTCGATGTTATCAAGCTCTTCGATAAGCTCCTCTGCACTGCTGTATCTGTTAGTCTGATACTTGTTAGTAGCCTTAAGAACAGCACGCTCGAGTGCAGGGGGAATTCCAGGCACCAGCTCGCTTGGAGGTCTCACCTCCTCATTGATATGCTTTAGAGCAACAGTAACCGGATTATCACCATCGAACGGAACCTGTCCCGTAAGCATCTCATACATTACAATTCCAAGAGAATAAATATCAGATCTTTCGTCTACATAATTACCTCTTGCCTGCTCAGGTGAGAAATAGTGAACAGATCCGATAATCTTGCTTCCGGTTGAAAGAGTTGCGTCATTAACAGCCTTTGCAATTCCAAAGTCTGCAAGCTTAACGACGCCTTCGTTAGTAACCATAATATTATGAGGCTTAACGTCTCTATGAATAATCTTGTTCTTATGCGCAACCTTAAGAGCTGCCGCAACCTGCTTTGTAATATCAATTACCTTTCTGTAGTCCATCGGAGCTTCGTCACGAATAATGTCATTGAGAGTCCTTCCCTCTATCAGCTCCATTACAATGTAATTGATATTACCCTCTCTGCCGACATCATAAACACCCACAACATTAGGATGAGTAAGGCCGGCTGCCGCCTGCGACTCCATTTTGAAATTCTCTACAAATGCAGCATCCTTTGTAAACTCTGGTCTGAGAATCTTCACAGCTATGAATCTGTTAAGAAGCTTATCCTTTGCCTTGTATACAACGGCCATTCCACCGTCGCCGATTTTCTCTAGGAGCTCATATCTTCCGGATAATAGTCTGCTACCCATGTTAATCCTCCAAACTGATACATATTACCGAAATATTATCATTACCGCCGTTTTCGTTAGCCTGATTCACAAGTGATTCTGCACATGCCTGCATATCACTGTACTCATAGAGAGTCCTTAATATTCTCTCCTCGCTAACCTCATCATAAAGCCCATCGCTGCATATCAGTACTCTCGCATCGTCCGAGAGATTTACACAGAAACAGTCCGGTCTGATATATCCGCTTACACCCATTGCACGAGTAATTACATTCTTCTTGTTATGTCTGCTTGCTTCCTCCCTTGTTATGGCACCAAGCTTAACAAGGTCATTAACATAGGTATGGTCTTCAGTTATCTGGTACAACCTTCCCTCAGATGTTACATACAATCTGCTGTCACCGACATTGGCAGCATACAGAGTATTGTCTCTGATATATGCAAAAACAAGCGTAGAAGCCATTCCCTCGTAGTCCTCATCAGTATCGGCAACAGCCTTAATGTACTGATTGACGAAGTTTACGGCATCAAGAAAATTTCTGAATATTGTCTCTTTATCATCTGCATCCGAAAGATGATTCTCGCTTACATACTTCTCAAGAGCATCGAGTGCACAAGAAGAGGCTACCTCTCCCGACCTGTTTCCACCGACTCCATCAGCAAGCATAAAGAAACTGTCGCCTGACAGAATCTTTACAGAATCCTCATTCTTCAGACGCCTTCTTCCTTTGTCTGTTTCAAACCCTACTTTCATTAACTACCCCGGTTATATAAGTTATATTGTTTTTATCTACCCCTTTTTTATTAAGCAATAGTAAAATCCTATTAAGTCATTATAAGGCATAAAAGTCTTCTTTTCAATAATACTGTATCCTTCTAGCTTCTCTAATACTGCATCTACAATGTGCTCATTCTCATCCCTGTTAATTGTGCAGGTGGAATACATCAGAGTGCCGCCTGATTTAAGATATTTCAATCCATTATTCAGAATGCTTCTCTGAATATCACATAAAGCCTTAAGATCTTCAGGTCTTCTGAGCTTAATCTCAGGCTTAGTTGCAATTACACCGAGTCCGGAACAAGGAACATCGCACAGAACATAATCAAAAGATGATTCGAATGATGGCTCAAATACTGATGCATCCATCTGTCGTGACTTTACTATGTCTATCCCTAGACGTCTTACAGTTGCGTCAATAAGCTCACATCTGTGCTTATGCAGTTCACAGGATACTATGCTTCCTCTGTTATTCATAAGCTCAGCCATGCCTGCAGTCTTGCCGCCCGGGGCAGCACACATGTCCAGAACACTGCTTCCCTCTGCAGGACTGAATGCCTCAATCGATCTGATGGATGAGAGGCTCTGAATAGAGAAGAAGCCATCTCTGAACAGATTACCTGCTGTTGTAACATTTCCTTCAGCAATTATTCCTGTCATGCTGTCTGCTGCAGCCCACGCCTTAATGCCCTCCTTCTCCAGAAGGCATATCAGCTCATCCCTGCTTATTCTGGCAGTATTACATCTTAATGTAAGCGAAGGAGGGCTAGACCAGGATTCCATTATTCTGACAGTCTCCCGTGCACCATATTGATTGCTCAGAAGCTCTGCAATGCTTCTGTCCACAGAATATCTCAAGCAGCACAGCTCAAGCTGAGCAGGAGTAAGTCCTGTATCATCTAATGCTTTATGATCCAGTTCCGGAAGCTCTATCTCATCTCTTTGCCTGATATAGCTTCTAAGCATTCCATTGATGAATCTGTCTGTTCCCTTCGACACCTTCTTCGCAAGTGCTACAGCTTCATTGCATGCTGCATGATCCGGAACCGAGTCAAGCTCTCTTATCGCATAGATTCCCATTCTAAGAACAATTAGAGTTCTTTTCTTTATTCCATTTATTCCCTTTGCGGCAAGCCTGTCTATGTAATAATCCAGTCTTACAGTATCCCTGACAACACCTTTTACGAACATACGAACGAAACTCCCGGCACAATCTCTGTGCCTGTCAAGAGCTTCGTTTATCGCCATATTCGAATATGCATCATCACAATACACGGCTTTCAGGGCCTCAAAGGCTGTTATCCAGTCATTATTCAAATCAGTTGTTCTCCGCCTAGTCGTTTCTTCTTCCTGCAATAAGCAGTATTCTTAACAGATTGGCAATTGCAGTTGCGAGTGCAGCGATATATGTCATTGCTGCAGCTCTAAGTACTTTCCTGCTTCCTGTGATATCCTGGCTCGATACCAGCCCATTGGCTGTCATCTGTTCTATCGCTCTATTACTTGCATTTAGCTCCACAGGAAGAGTTACCAGATGGAAGGCAATGACAAAGAGGAAACAGATAACACCAATATTAAATATAAGATTTCCGTATGCACTTACAGAAGTCAGCAGAATACCAATAATGATTAATGGCCACGAGAACATCTGTGTGAAGTTGACAAGAGGAACTATGCTGTTTCTAAGCTTAAGAAAAGTATATCCGCTCTCATGCTGAATTGCATGACCAACCTCATGGCAGGCAACAGCAACAGCAGAAACGCTTGCACTCTGATATACCTCAGAGGAAAGATTCAGACTCCGGTCTCTCGGATCATAGTAATTATTAAGATCTCCTCCACCGATTACATTGATAGGTACATCAGAAAGTCCATTGTTATCCAGAATTCTTCTTGCTGCCTCTGCACCTGTGATACCAAGACTGTTTCTGACATTTGAGTATTTTCTGAATGCACTGTTAACGCTTGACTGTGCCCACAGTGCGAAAATGATTGCCGGAATAAGGACAATCATCGTTGGATCGTAGTAGAACATGTAACTTATACCTCCCTCTTGAATCTATCACCGCAGCTTAGCCTGTAGCCTCTCATGAAGTCACCTGCCCCCATGCGTTTTTTGCCCTGAAGCTGAAGCTCGGTTATTCTAAGCTTTCTGTCACAACAGTTGACTGAGAAAGAATTCTTTTCTATATCCGTAACAGTTCCTGGTTCTCCATCTGACTGCTCATCTGTAATCTCAGCGGCGTAGATTTTGACCTGTCTGTCACCGAGAAACGAGTGTACCACCGGCCACTCCTTATACGCTCTGATTCTGCATTCAATGACATCTGCCGGCTCATTAAAGTCAGTGAGTCCGTCAGCTTTGTTTATTGGCTTAGCGTATGATGAGTCATCATCGCACTGAGGAACATATTCGGCGCTTCCGTCCTCTATTGAAGGAATGGTGTCTGCAAGGAGTTTTGCCCCCTCACAGGAAAGAAGACTTGATACCTCTGTAATATCAAGACCTCTGATATCGATTTCTGTCCGGCTTATCATGTCTCCTGTATCAAGACCGACATCCATCCTCATTATTGTAACTCCGGTAGTATCAAGTCCCATAGCTACAGCCTGCTGCATAGGAGCTGCACCTCTTAACTTGGGAAGAAGCGAACCGTGAACATTAATGCAGCCAAGCCTTGGAAGATCAAGAACGGATTTAGGAAGAATCTGTCCAAAAGCAGCCACGACAATCATATCAGGAGAGATTGTCTTCATTTCATTCAAGAACTCCTCATTCCCCCTGATTCTTTCAGGCTGAAGGATATCTATTCCGTATTCCATTGCTTTTGCCTTGACAGGTGAAGGAATCACCTTGCCTCTGTTTCCTCTCCTGTCAGGCTGAGTTACAACCGCAGGCACCTCATATCCTGCTTTGATTATTGCCTCAAGGGAAGGCACTGCAAACTCAGGCGTTCCCATAAATACTATCTTCAACTTATTGTCTCCTTAATCTGGTGATTTATCGGCTAGTCTTAGGGGCATATTCCTACTCATCAGCCCCGGCTTCGGCTTCGGAATTAAGCTTCTCGTAGAATTCCTCAGATGTCATGAAATCTCTTGCCTTGTCAGCATAAAGAATTCCATCCAGATGGTCATTCTCATGGCAGATTACTGTAGCCGCAAAGCCGTCAAGTTCCAGTTCAAATTCGTTGCCGTCTATGTCAAGAGCCTTGACCTTTACCCTCTCAGGTCTGTCGACAACTCCCATGTATCCCGGAACGCTGAGACAGCCCTCGCATGATTCCTGACTTCCCTCTTCAAAAGTAATCTCAGGATTGATCATTACATATACCTTGTCAGGAGCCTCATCAGGATAAGGCATTGCAACAAAAATCCTCTTAAGAACACCTACCTGAGGAGCGGCAAGCCCCACCCCGTCAGCCTCGTGCATTGTATCAATCATATCGAGACAAAGCTCCCTTACTCTGGGAGTAATCTCCTTTACAGGCTTGCACTTCTTGGCAAGCACCTCACTTCCTCTAACTGTTATGTTTCTTATTGCCATTTCTTCCTCCGTTTATCTATATCATTCCATAAGGATTAACATCTATCTCTATGAAGCAGTCTGACTTGCTTCTGAGCATGTTATCCTTCATCCTCATGAAAGCATTCATGTATCCTGCCCTGCTTCCTGATGGAGCCTTGATAATAAAGCCAACCTTCTTTCTGTCACCCGGATTAGCTCTTTCTGCCTCCCTTGGCTTTAGAATAGCTGCACCCTCGGGTGCATCCTTAAGCCCAAGCAGGTATTCTCTGAAAGCAACTGCATGCCTCATGGCCGAATCATCCTCTGCATTCTCCTTCTGTGCAAAAGTCACATAGATTATATCAGAGTATGGAGGGTAGTTCATGATGTTTCTATGTAGTAATTCATACTCATAGAAGCCGTCATAATCCCTTGAGGCAGCGTATCTGATAACTTCATTGTCAGGTTCATATGTCTGGATGATGACCCTGCTCTCTCCGCCCGATCTTCCTGCTCTTCCGGCAACCTGAGTGATCAGCTGAAAGGTCCTCTCCGAAGAACGATAGTCCGGTATATTAAGACTTGAATCAGCATTTATAATGCCGACAAGACCAACATTGCTGAAATCAATTCCTTTTGCCAGAATCTGTGTACCCACAAGAATGTCTGTTTTGCCCTTCTGAAACGAGGTTATTACCCTGTCAATTTCAGCCTGAGATGCGGCTGTATCAAGATCGAACCTCTGAACGCTGGCATAAGGCCACAACGACGCTGCAGTCTCCTCAACCTTCTCTGTCCCTGTACCCTTATATTTAATAAAAGCACTTCCGCATTCAGGGCACGTCTTCGGCGTCGGAATGCTTTTGCCGCAGTAGTGACACACCAAGGCGCTCTGAGACTTGTGATAAGTAAGAGTAATGCCGCAGTCACTGCAGGTAAGCCTGTGCCCGCACTCCATACATACTGCATGTGTGGAGTAGCCTCGCCTGTTTAAGAATAGAATAATCTGCTCATTTCCTGCAAGAGTTCTGTCAATCTCTTCTGCAAGCCTGCTGCTTATACACGTGAGATTACCGTTTCTGACTTCAGGCTTCATGTCGACTATTTCAAGAGTCGGAAGAATTGCGTCACCGGCTCTGCGATTCATCTCAAGCTGCCTGTACACCCCGGTTCTGACCCTATAGCTTGTTACAACGCTAGGAGTTGCACTTCCAAGAACAAGTGTCGCATTATAGTATGACGCCCTCATGAAAGCTATGTCGACAGAATCATATTTGGGGTTATGGTCTGACTTGTATGTTGCCTCATGCTCCTCATCCATGACAATCAGTCCGATGTTTTCTGCAGGTGCAAAAACAGCCGTCCTCGCACCTACCACGATTCTAGCCTCGCCGCGTCTGATTCTCAGCCATTCCTCAAGTCTCCTTGATGTTGTCATTCTGCTGTGCATGGCTGCAACCATACTCTCTCCAAAACGCGCCTTGAATCTCTTCTCTATCTGATCTGACAGTGCAATCTCAGGAAGGAGTATTATCGCAGTTTTTCCAAGCTCAAGAGCCTTCTCTGCCGCCCTCATGTACACCTCGGTCTTTCCGCTTGCAGTAACGCCCTTAAGCACATAAGTGCTGTTTTTGCCTGACTCTATTGATGCATTAATCTCTTTAACCGCTGCCGCCTGCTCATCTGTCAGCTCGTGACGGGAGGTCTCTGCATCCTTTCCCCTGATGCGCTTCTCCTTAGGCTCTCTTTTGCCCGCCGGAGTAAACTGCCGTATAGCGTCAATATATCTGATTCCGTAACGCCTTCTCATTCTTACAGCCGTATCGACCATCTCCTCGTTTAGAGATCTGTCCTCATCACAAGTCACTATCGGCTTTATCTTGCTGATATCGTAATTCGGTGATTCATTGATTCTGAACACAAAAGCGTCAACAGGCTTCTTTCTTCGTGCAAAACTCACGGTCACTCTGTCACCGACGTGAATGCTGTCCGGCGCACTGTAGGTGTACAGGTTGTCCGTATTATCACTTTTGTTATCGATAACCACATCAACATATTTCATGCGTTTTTCATCCCCCGTAATAAAACAGACCTGCTGCCCTATTAGCAACAGGCCCTCTTTATTATAACAAGAAAATCTTATTCTGTGCACATTCGTCATACATTGATTCCGGCCATACCGAAACCTGAACCTCTCCAATATGTGCCTTCTTAAGGAAGAACATGCATAATCTGCTCTGTCCGATTCCGCCTCCGATTGTTAGAGGAAGCTTGCCGTTTATTACATTCTGGTGGAATGGCAGTTCCCTTCTGTCATTCTTCCCGTCAATCTCGAGCTGTCTGAGCATACTTTCAGAATCAACTCTTATTCCCATAGATGATATTTCAAACGCACTCTGGAGAACCTCGTTCCAGAGAATGATGTCACCGTTAAGCTCCCAGTCATCATAGTCAGGAGCTCTTCCGTCATGCGGTTCACCATTAGAAAGCTTGCCGCCTATGCGCTTGATAAAAATAGCTCCGTGCTCCTTAGCAGCCGCGTTCTCTCTCTCCTTTGAGGAAAGCTCAGGATATCTGTCGAGAAGTTCCTGAGAATCTATGATTGTAATCTCATCAGGAAGACAGACGTTAATCTCAGGATAAAGCTCATTAACATAATCAGCTAGTCCATGGAGTGCCCCGTAAATATTTCTAACTGTACTTTCAAGGTATTCAGGAGTTCTCTGTTCATCTGTAATTACCTTCTCCCAGTCCCACTGGTCAACATAGATTGAATGAAGATTATCAAGCTCCTCATCCCTTCTGATTGCATTCATGTCAGTATAAAGGCCGACACCCGGCTTTACGTCGTATCTTCCGAGTGCCATTCTCTTCCACTTGGCAAGGGACTGAACTACCTCAACAGGTCTTTCATCAATATCCTTGATGGTGAATTCTACTCTTCTCTCATAACCGTTAAGGTTGTCATTAAGTCCTGTCTCAGGAAAAACGAAAAGAGGTGCACTGACTCTTCCAAGTCTCAGCCTATGTGCGAGCTCCTTCTGGAAATAGTCCTTTATCTTCTTTATTGCCCTCTGTGTCTCTGTAGGTCCAAGTATCGGTTCGTATCCCTCCGGGATAAATAGCTTGCTCATGTTAACTGCCTCCTTCTATTAATTGTTCTTTCTCATCTGAATTCTTGCATATTCGCATCCGCAGAAATTCTGTCTGTACAGACCGTATTGCTTCGAGAGCTCTACACTTCTTCCGAATCCGTTTCTTTTCTTAAAGTCAATATCAAGGTATTTGACTCCTGTGCTTTCCTCAAGGCTCATCCCAAGCTTCTGTATTGCTGAGTAATCCTTGTGAGGACTCACCGACATCGTAGTGGTGAAATAATCGAACTCAAGCTCTCTTGCCATCCTGGCGGTGTCAGACAGCCTCATCGCAAAGCACATGTCGCATCTTCTGCCTCCCTCAGGCTCATCCTTCATAGGCTCAGCAAGTCTTATGAATCTATCAGGATCATATTCTCCCTCCAGATAATCAACTTGAGTTCTTCCCTTGTTATCTCTGTTGAACCCGTCAATGAATTTCAAAAGAGCATCTCTTCTTGCCAAATACTCTTCTCTATCCATAATATTCGGATTATAATAATAAAGTGTAACAGAATACTCATCTGCTACCCTCTCAACGCATGATGTTGAGCAAGGCCCGCAGCATGCATGCAGAAGCAGCCTTGGCTTGCGAATACTCATCCCCGGCGACGACATGTCAATCTGTGGCGAGTTATCGCTGTTTATTATTCCATAATCTACAGCTGGTTTAGATGATTTCATTTCTGTTAACCTTTCACAAAAAATCTATTATATTATATCATATAGGAACAATTATTCAACATGCAATCAGGAGAAAGATACTATTCAATAAGCAATTATCTTAAAGAGCATTTCGGAAGAAAGGTTGTTAAGCTTTCAATAGATGCCGGCTTTACATGCCCTAATCGCGATGGAAGCATAGGTACAGGAGGCTGTGCATTCTGCTCCGGTGGAGGTTCCGGAGAACTATCCTCCTCCATCAGTGAACAAATTGAGCTTCTTAAGGACAAATGGCCGGATGCCGCATACCTTGCGTACTTTCAGAGCTTTACTAACACGTATGCGCCTGTATACGTTCTTCGAGAGAAATACTACGAGGCAATAGATGACCCTCGTATAAGCGGGCTGGTAATTGCAACGAGGCCTGACTGTCTCGGAGATGATGTAATCGAGCTTTTGTCTGAGATAAACGATAATCACTTCATGTGGGTTGAGCTTGGTCTTCAGAGCATACATGACAGGACAACTGAGTATCTTGGCATAGGATACGGACTTGAAGTATACGATGACGCAATTAGAAGACTCAATGAGCGCGGAATCCGTGTTGTAACCCATCTTATTCTCGGACTTCCGGGAGAGTCAAGAGAGGATATGTTTGCCTCAGTAAGACATGTATGTGAACAGAACACCTGGGGTATAAAGCTTCACCTTCTAAATATTGTTAAGACAGCACGTCTGTATTCTATGTGCCCTGGCTATATCCCTTTCAGCGGAATAGATGAATACACAGACCTTGTCGTTGATCTTCTTGAGATTATTCCTGCCGATATCACCATCCATCGGCTGACAGGCGATGTTCCAAGAAAACTCCTTGTCTCACCAGAATGGAGCTACCGAAAGAGAACTATTCTAAACGAAATCAACCGAAAGCTCAAGGACAGAGACACCTTTCAGGGCGCTAAGCTGCCGAGCAGCGGAGCATACTCT
>CAMFZN010000022.1 GCA_946006945.1 uncultured Clostridia bacterium
CCGCCGAGTCCGCCGCCGGGACCACCGAAGCCTCCTGTGATTCTGCTCATCTCAGCCTCTATAGTAGCCTCCATCTGTCTCATGGCCTCATTTACTGCAGCAATGATAAGATCCTGAAGCATTTCTACATCATCCGGATCAACAATATCCTTATCGAGCTTAAGCGACTTAATCTCCTTGTTACCGTTAACAGTAACCTCGATTGCTCCGCCGCCTGCTGTTGTTGTAATCTCCTTCTCAGAAAGCTCAGCCTGAGCCTCCTCCATCTCCTTCTGCATCTGCATAACCTGTCTCAGCTGCTTCTGCATGTCAGGTGCTTTTGCCTTAGGTCTCTTTCCTGCTCTCATTCCCTTGCCCATGATAAATCTCCTTTTCGTTTAGTTGTTTTAATCTATTATTTCAACGCTTGTAACTCCGAGCATGCTCTCTATATCCGATACAAGCTCTTCAATCTCCGCATCCTTCTCGATGATATCCATTCCTGCAGGGGCTCCTGTATCAGGCTCGGGACATCGCTCGATGCTTCTGCCGTCAGCTCTCGGAGCCTCGTTCCTTCTTATTGAATTCTGAACTGCTTTAATATCTCCCGGCCTTAAAGTAACATATACATCCTGCCCGTAGAGACTCTTCGCAGCCCCTTCAATCAGTTCCATTGCATCCTCAGCAAACAGTATCTTTGACTTCCTTACAGTAACAAGAAGTTCATTATTCTCGAAGGACTCTGCAAATGAATTAGCCCCTACAAGTGTCTCAAAGCTTCTGTCGCTTCTAGATACGGATGATACGATATTCCTCCACATAGATACCGGATCAGGTCCTTCGGGCTCAGCCGAACCTGGTCCTTCCGGCTGCTGCTTCTCTGCAGTCAGTTCGCACGGACCATCCTCTGCTCTCTGCTCTCTGCATGCCGAGTTATCACTTTCTTCAGGTTCTGTTCTTTCTCCTGAGTTAGGATCCTTCTTAACCCGCCTATCCTCCGACATGGCTGTTCTGCTGAAGTTAAGAGGTCTTGCACCGGATTTCTCGCTTCTTGGCTGAACATTCTCCATCTCTCCTGCAAGCCTTACTGCAGCAGTCTCCATAAGAATTCTAGGCTTGTCTGAATATCTTCCAAGATTGATATACTCCGAAAGCAGTCTTACGGCCCTATCTATATCGAGAACTTCGCATCTAAGTGCCTGTTCCCTTAACCTCTCAAGATTCTCAGGAGATACACCTATCAGCCTGTCGGCCTTCTCAACATATCTGCATATCAGGAGATTCCTGTAATGCTCCATCCAGTCCTTAAGAAGCTGTCTTGCATCCTTTCCTGCTTCAATCGCCTTTGCAATGACAACCATCGCATCTCCGATTCTTGCATCCATAACACAGTCAGTAAGCGACAGGAAGAACTCAGCTCCGGCTGCACCAGTGTATTCAAGCACAAGGTCAGTATCGATGTTTCTGTCTCCCGCAGCCATGCACTGATCAAGTATGCTAAGAGCGTCTCTCACCGAGCCATTGGCCATCTTGGCTATTTCGAGGAGTGCTCCCTCCGTAGCATTTACACCGTTTCTTTCGGTTATTCTCCTCATTCCGTCGACAAGTTCTCCCTCGCTTACACGCCTGAAATTAAGCTGCATGCATCTGGACCTTATTGTCTCTCTTACCTTCTGCGGATCAGTTGTCGCGAGAATGAAAATCGCATGCTCAGGCGGTTCCTCAAGAGTCTTAAGGAATGCATTCTCAGCCTGCTGAGTAAGCATATGAACCTCGTCAATGATGTATACCTTGTATCTTCCGATGCTTGGCGGATACTTCACCAGGTCAATGAGCGCCCTGAAGTCTTCAACCCTGTTGTTTGATGCCGCATCCATCTCAATCACATCGACAAAACGGCCTTCTTTTATCGCCCTGCAGCTTTCACACACGCCGCATGGCACAGGACCATCCCCCGTCATCGCCGCCGGACTCTCACAGTTGACAGCCTTCGCAAGAATTCTCGCTGTTGAAGTTTTGCCCGTTCCGTGAGTTCCCGTGAACAGGTATGCCTGACTGACAGAATTGCTCCTGATCTGGTTGCGCAGAATCCTTACTATCTGCTTCTGCCCTATTATATCCTCAAAGACCTCAGGCCTCTCAGCCCTGTATAATGATAGCTGCATCCGATTACACTCCTTACTTCATGCAAAACGAATTATTCCGATATCAGTCATCCCGTGCATCCGGGTAAAAAAATATCGGGCGACTTGTGGTATGCAGAGGCTTTGCTGCGGCACATGTAGCTAACCGCTTATTGCTGCTTCCTCTCGGACCTGACAAGGTTCACAGCGCTCCATTGCGCAGGACCCCTGCACACCACAAGTCGTCCGATTGTGTACTATAATAGCACAAACATAGATTTAATGATAGTGAATTCTATCTTCGTAAATCACACTAAAGCGGACCGAGAATCGGCCCGCCTTAATTATTAATTAATTATACAAGCTCAAGGAAAACTGCCTCAGCGTTATCTCCCTGTCTTGGTCCCTGCTTGAGGATTCTTGTATATCCACCCTGACGATCTGCATACTTTGGTGCAATCTCATCAAAGAGCTTTGTTACAACGTTCTCATCGAATACTACTTCGAGAACCTGTCTCCTAGCGTGAAGGTCACCTCTCTTAGCAAGAGTAATCATCTTCTCAGCGATTCTTCTTGCCTCCTTAGCTCTACACTCAGTAGTTGTGATTCTTCCTTCTCTAAGGAGATCAGTTACAAGGTTTCTCAGCATTGACTTTCTGTGTGCAGTATTTCTGCCCAGCTTTCTGTAACCCTTCATCAATCTGCTCCTTTACATTAATTATCATTTGGTTTGAGGGATAGTCCAATCTCATTCAGTTTATTCTTAACCTCAACCAGTGACTTCATGCCGAGGTTTCTGACCTTCATCATATCCTCCTCAGTGTACTGGATGAGCTCCTCGACTGTGTCGATTCCTGCTCTCTTGAGGCAGTTGAAGGAACGAACTGAGAGCTCGAGATCTTCTATCGGCTTAGCAAGCTCTGCAGCCTTGCTATCCTCTTCCTTCTCTGTCATAAACTTAACTCCGTCCATGTCGTTGCCGAGTCCCATGAACAGCTCTAAGTGCTCCTGAATTATCTTAGCGCCTATTGAAACGCTCTCCTCAGGTGTAATTGATCCGTCAGTCCAGATCTCAAGAGTAAGTCTGTCGTAATCAGTAATCTGACCTACTCTAGTATTATCAACTGAGAAATTCACCTTCTTAACAGGTGTGAAAATCGAATCTACCGGAATAACCGAAATAGGAGTTGATTCGTTCTTGTTCATCTCTGCAGGAACATAACCCTTTCCGGTTGCCACATTCATTTCCATTACCAGTGCTGCGTTCTCTGCAAGAGTTGCAATGTGCAGGTCCGGATTGAAAATCTCTGTGTCCGCATCAACAATGATATCAGCTGCTGTTACAACCTTAGGTCCAACAGCATTGATGATTGCTCTTCTGTCCTCATCTCCGTTGACTCTTATAGCAAGACGCTTGAGGTTAAGGATAATCTCTGTAACGTCCTCCTTAACGCCGGGAATTGTTGAAAACTCGTGAAGAATGCCGTCAATCTTAACTGATGTCAGTGCTGCACCAGGAAGTGAACTGAGAAGAATTCTTCTCATGCAGTTACCAAGTGTTGTGCCGTATCCTCTCTCGAGTGGCTCTACTACGAACTTTCCATACTGTCCATTTTCATCTATTTCTTTAGTGATGGTAGGCTTGATAATCTCGATCATTCTCTTCCTCCTATTTACATCTACTACAATAACGAATTAAAGCAAAAATGCATGTTGTTAAACCAGTCGTTATCTTGAGTAGAACTCTACGATGTAGTGCTCCTCGATTGGAAGATCTACATCCTGACGAGTTGGAGTTCTGAGGATCTTGCCCTCGAACTTGTCCTGATCAAGGCTGATCCACTCAGGAGTTGTGATAATCATGTCCTTAAGCTCCTTGAACTTAGGTGATGACTGTGACTTAGTCTTTACAGTTACGACATCTCCTGCCTTAAGCTCCATTGAAGGGATGTTAGCCTTCTGTCCGTTAACAAGGAAGTGTCCGTGGTTAACGAGCTGTCTAGCCTCTCTTCTTGTAGCTGCGAAGCCCATTCTGAATACTACGTTGTCGAATCTTGACTCGAGCATGATAAGAAGGTTCTCACCAGCTCCGCCAGGTCTCTTAGCACCCTTCTCATAAGTGTTTCTGAACTGAGTCTCGCTAAGTCCGTAAAGGAACTTAACCTTCTGCTTCTCGTTCAGCTGGATGCCGTACTCAGACTTCTTCTTTCTGCTTACTGCAGGATGTCTGTTTGATTTCTTATTATATCCCATGTACGCTGGCTCGATGCCGAGAGCTCTTGCTCTCTTAAGTACTGGTTCTCTATTTCTTGCCATTTATATATCCTCCTTCCGATTAGACTCTTCTCTTCTTAGGTGGTCTGCAACCATTGTGAGGGATTGGTGTGATGTCCTTAATCATAGTAACCTCAAGACCTGCAGTCTGAAGTGCTCTGATTGCTGACTCTCTTCCGGAGCCAGGACCCTTTACATATACCTCAACGCTCTTTAGACCATGCTCCATTGCAGCTTTTGCAGCAACCTCAGCAGCGCTTGCAGCAGCAAATGGAGTTGACTTTCTTGATCCTCTGAATCCATTTGATCCGGCACTTGACCATGAAAGTGCATTTCCGTCCATATCGGTAAGAGTAACTAAAGTGTTATTAAAAGTGGATTGGATATGAGCCTGGCCTCTTTCAACGTGCTTACGTTCTCTTTTCTTTCTCTTAATGTTTTTCTTAACAGCTGCCATGTTCTATACCTCCTCTCCTACTTCTTCTTTCCAGCCAGACGCTTTGGACCCTTACGAGTTCTAGCGTTAGTCTTTGTCTTCTGTCCTCTAACAGGAAGACCTCTTCTGTGTCTGATTCCTCTGTAGCTACCGATCTCCATGAGTCTCTTGATGTTGAGTGAAACCTCTCTTCTGAGATCTCCCTCTACGATGAGATCATTCTCGATAACTCTTCTGATCTTACCAGCATCATCCTCTGAAAGATCCTTAACTCTGATGTCAGGATTTACTCCTGCCTTAGCAAGTACATCTCTTGATGTCTTAAGACCGATTCCATAGATGTAAGTGAGACCGATTTCGATTCTCTTATCTCTAGGAAGGTCTACTCCGGCAATACGTGCCATGTGTTCCTCCTTTCCCATCTTCCGTCACCGCTCCGGGGGTGATATAGACGGGGGTTCAAAAATAGGTGATTCATTGGTCAGCCTCCCGGTCGACTGACTTCTTAATACG
This sequence comes from uncultured Clostridia bacterium, assembly GCA_946006945.1. Taxonomy (GTDB): domain Bacteria; phylum Bacillota; class Clostridia; order Peptostreptococcales; family Anaerovoracaceae; genus Crickella. The sequence goes on from CAMFZN010000022.1 coordinate 5,326, forward strand.
CACAAAAGTAACGCCTATTGTTCAATAGGTGCTACCGAATGTGCATTATATCATAGAAGTGATGATATATCAAGTATTAATTTATTAACCCTGTCTCTGCTTGTGCTTAGGGTTCTCGCAGATTACCATGAGTCTGCCGTTTCTCTTAATTACCTTGCACTTATCGCAGATTGGCTTTACAGATGCTCTTACTTTCATCTCTAAGTCCTCCTTATTATATCTCAGCGAGAATTCTATTTCTCACGCCAGGTGATTCTTCCACGGGTAAGATCATATGGTGATAGTTCAACCTTAACCTTGTCACCGGGAAGTATTCTGATATAGTTCATTCTGATCTTACCGGAAATATGAGCCAGTACCTCGAATCCGTTCTCGAGCTTTACTTTGAACATTGCATTTGGCTGTGCATCTACAACGGTGCCCATTACTTCGATGGTGTTCTTCTTCGCCATATTCATACTCCTTATAGAACTAAAGTGTCAATATTTCTGGTTCACCGTCCGTAATAACAACTGTGTTCTCATAGTGAGCTGACAGCGATCCGTCATCTGTAATCACAGTCCAGTCATTATCAAGGACTATAGTGCCATATGATCCGAGTGTAAGCATTGGCTCGATGGCAAGTGTCATTCCAGGTTTCAGCTTCGCTCCTGTTCCCGGTGTTCCATAATTGGGAACCATAGGATCCTCATGAAGCGATCTTCCGACGCCATGGCCTGTGTAATCTCTGATTACTCCCATGCCGTTAGCTTCTGCATACACAGATACTGCGTGTCCGATATCGTGCACTCTGTTGCCTGCGGTTGCAAGCTTAATTCCCTCGAAAAAACTCTGCTTTGTTACATCTATGAGCTTTCTCGCCTGCTCACTTATCTCGCCTACTGCATAGGTTCTTGCAGCATCGCTGCAATATCCCTTATATGTAGCTCCGGTGTCAATGCTGACAATATCCCCCTCCTTGAGGATTCTGTCAACTGACGGAATTCCGTGCACGATTTCTTCGTTTACAGATACGCAGGCTCCCGCAGGGAAGCCTCCGTATCCTTTGAATGTTGGTTTCATTCTGTATGCTGCAATTGCGTTTTCAACGAACGCGTTAATATCCTGTGTAGATATTCCCGGCCTGATGAATCCTTCAAGGTCTCGGAGAATCTCGCCTGTAACCTTGCAGGGTTCTCTCATCAGATCTATTTCTCGTTGAGATTTAATTACTATCATTACTACTCTCCAATTGCTTCTACAATCTTATCAAAGAGACTGTCAACTGAAGTCTCTCCGTTGAAATCAGCAAGTGCTCCCGACTCTGCATAGTATCCAACGAGAGGTGCTGTCTGAGTCTCGTATACGTTGATTCTGTTTTCTGCAGTCTCAGCGTTGTCATCCTTTCTCTGCTGAAGCTCTCCGCCACACTGGTCGCATACACCCTCAACCTTTGGAGGGATGTTTACGATGTGGTAGCTTGCGCCACAGTTTTTGCACACTCTTCTGCCGGTAAGCCTTTTCATCAGTTCCTCTTTACCGACCTGAATATTGACTACAATATCAAGTCTGTTTCCGGACTCTTTTAAAAATGCATCCAGCTCAACTGCCTGCATGATAGTTCTTGGGAAGCCGTCGAGTAGGAATCCGTTCGAACAGTCATCTTTGGAAAGTCTGTCCTTGACAAGGTCGCATACCAGCTCATCAGGTACAAGCTCTCCTTTGTTCATATACTCCTGAGCTTTCTTTCCGAGTTCAGTTCCCTCTTTAATGTTAGCTCTGAATATATCTCCGGTTGAAATGTGAGGAATTCCGTACTTATCAACAATCTTGAATGCCATTGTACCTTTTCCTGCACCCGGAGGTCCAAGTAATACTGCTCTTAACATTTCTATTCTCCTTCTATTTCAGGAAGCCCTGATAGTTTCTCTGCATCAGCTGAGTCTCGAGCTGCTGCATCATATCGAGGGCAACACCAACCGCAATCAGAAGTGATGTACCTCCGAATGAAAGGTTGAATGGTGTGAAAACGCTGACAACTGTTGGAATCGATGCAACTGCTGCTAGGAAGATTCCTCCTACGAAGCACAGTCTGCTCATGATTCTTGAGAGATACTCTACAGTATGCTCACCAGGTCTGATTCCAGGTACAAATCCGCCGCTCTGTCTCATGTTGTCCGCAACCTCAGTAGGCTTGAAGGTAATTGATGTATAGAAGTATGTGAATGCAAGTGTAAGAACTACATTCAGTGCTGCGTAGATGTATACGCCCGGATCACCTGATGGTGAAAGATACTTCGATACAACCTCAGCAAACTTTGAATTAGGAACAAAGTATGTGATTGTAAGCGGGAACTGGAGCAGTGAAATCGAGAAGATGATTGGAATTACTCCAGCCTGATTAACCTTCATTGGAATGTGAGTCGACTGACCGCCGTACATCTTTCTTCCAACAACACGCTTAGCATACTGAACAGGAATCTTTCTGGTTCCCTGCTGTACATAGATGATAAGCATTGTAATCAGCACTGCGACAATAACGAGCGCAACTACTGCGATGAACGATGTCTCTCCGTTCTTTACCTGCGTGTAGATGCCTCTTACTGCAGTAGGAACTCTGCAGATGATGCCGGCAAAGATGAGGAGTGAAATTCCGTTTCCTACTCCATGCTCATTGATCTTCTCTCCAAGCCACATCAGGAAGGATGTTCCTGCAGTGAGCACACATATGATTGTAATCATGTTGAATGCACTCTGATCGATGATGGCCTTTCTGAAAAGACCGAATGTCAGACCGATTGCCTGGATAAGTCCGAGAACAACAGTCATGTATCTTGTGATTGTCGCCATCTTCTTACGACCCTCATTTCCCTCCTTTGCAAGCTTCTCAAAGTATGGGAATGCGATTGTAAGAAGCTGAACGATGATCGAAGCTGTAATATATGGAGTTATACTCAATGCAAAAATTGTAAAGTTGCTGAACGAGCCGCCTGAGAACAGATCAAACAGCTCGAACAGACCTTTTTCGCCTGAGAACATTTGGGATAGATAAGCTCTGTTTATTCCAGGAACAGGAATGTTTGAGCCTATTCTGAAAATAACCAGCATTAGCATAGTAAAAATAAGCTTGTTTCTTATTTCTTTAACTTTCCATGCCTTTGACAAAGTTCTCAGCTTTTCCATCTTAGAGTACCTCTGCCTTTCCGCCTGCTGCCTCAATCTTTGCAACAGCTGACTTGCTGAACTTCTCAGCCTTTACAGTAAGCTTCTTTGTAAGCTCTCCGTTACCGAGAACCTTTACGCCGTCCTTAACCTGCTTAACAAGGCCAGCCTCGAAGAGTGCAGCGCAATCAACAACTGCACCATCCTCGAATCTGTTGAGATCCTTAACGTTGATCTCAGCATACTCCTTAGCGAAATGGTTAGTGAATCCTCTCTTAGGGAGTCTTCTGTAGAGTGGCATCTGTCCACCCTCGAATCCAAGTCTTACTCCGCCGCCGCTTCTTGAGTTCTGACCATTCATGCCTCTTCCGGCAGTCTTACCCTGGCCAGTACCCTGTCCACGACCAACTCTCTTTGGAGCCTTAGTTGAACCCTCTGCTATCTTTAACTCGTGAAGTCTCATAGTTTACTAATCCTCCTTACAGCTCTTCAACCTTAAGAAGATGAGAAACCTTAGCGATTGCTCCTCTTGTTGCAGGGCAATCAGCTAGCTCTACTGAACGATTAAGCTTCTTCAGTCCGAGTGCTTCAACAGTCTTCCTCTGCTTAGGCTGGCAACCAATAGGGCTCTTTACTAAAGTAATCTTTAATGTCTTTGCCATCTTGTTTACCCTCCTATCCGATAACTTCTTCTACAGTCAGGCCACGACGTGCAGCAACCTCTTCTGCAGTAACAAGGTTTGAAAGTCCTGCAATTGTTGCTCTAGCCATGTTTCCTGTGTTTGATGAGCCAAGGTTCTTAGCTCTTACGTCCTTAATTCCTGCAGCCTCGAGTACTGTTCTTACAGATGAACCTGCGATAACTCCTGTACCCTTTACTGCCGGCATGATCAGAACTCTTCCAGCTCCGAATAATCCCTCGATCTCATGAGGAATAGTTGTTCCTACAGTTGGAACATAAATAAGTTTCTTCTTAGCATCTTCAGTAGCTTTTCTTACAGCCTCAGGAATCTCTACAGCCTTTCCGAGACCAACACCTACGTGACCTGCACCATCTCCTACAACTACAGTTACAGAGAATCTCATGTTTCTTCCGCCCTTAACTGTCTTTGCAACTCTTCTGATGTTTACAATAGTTTCAGTAAGCTCAAGCTTGGATGCATCAATTCTAGTACGCATTCCGTATCCTCCCATTAGAATTCTAATCCAGCCTCACGTGCGCCATCAGCAAGCTCTTTAACTCTTCCGTGATAAAGATATCCGGCTCTGTCAAAAGCAACCTGCTTGATGCCCTTTGCTACAGCTCTCTCTCCAACTACCTTACCAACAACCTTTGCAGCGTCTTTGTTGCCGCCGTAAGCGATTGTTTCCTTGAGTTCCTTCTCAAGTGATGATGCTGAGCAAAGTGTTACTCCGTTTACATCATCGATAATCTGAACTGCAATGTTCTTATTTGATCTAAAAACACACATTCTAGGCTTCTCAGGAGTTCCGAAAAGGTTCTTTCTGACTCTTGCATGTCTCTTGAGTCTTCTATCATTTCTGCTAGTATTTGCCATTTTCTTGTCCTCCCTTCTTTACGCTGATGCGCCCTTTCCTTCTTTCTTACGAACAACTTCTCCATCGTAGAGAATACCCTTGCCCTTGTATGGCTCTGGTGCTCTCCATGATCTGATGTTAGCTGCGTAGTTTCCTACGAGAGCCTTATCAATACCCTTTACGATAACTGTTGTTGCGTCTGGGGCCTCAGTTGTAATTCCTTCAGGATCTTCAAGAACTACAGGATGAGAGAATCCAAGCTTAAGTGTAAGTGTGTTTCCTGACTTTGAAACTGAGTAACCTACACCGTTAATGATAAGCTTCTTCTGGTATCCGTTAGTAACACCCTCTACCATGTTAGCGATAAGTGTTCTAGCGAGACCATGCTGTGATCTATTTACTCTTGTATCATCAGGTCTTGTTACCTCGCAGACACCGTCAGCAACTGAGATAGTAAGGTTCTCACAAACCTTCTCAGTAAGCTCGCCCTTAGGTCCCTTAACTCTGATGAGGTTGCCGTCCTCTACGATAACTTCTACGCCTGCAGGGATAGCAATCGGTCTTCTACCTATTCTTGACATCGTTTCTACCTCCTACCATACGTAACAAATTACTTCGCCGCCAACTCCAAGCTTTCTTGCTTCCTTATCAGTGATTACACCGTTTGAAGTTGACAGAATTGCGATTCCAAGGCCTCCAAGAACCTTAGGAAGTCTGTCAGCCTTAGCATAAACTCTGAGTCCAGGCTTTGAGATCTTCTTGATTCCGTAGATTGTCTTCTCCTTGTTAGGACCGTACTTAAGCTCGATCTTGATTGTTCCCTGAGCATTGTCGTTAACAACCTCGTAGCTTGCGATGAATCCTTCCTTGAGAAGAATCTCTGCGATTGACTTCTTCATCTTTGAAGCAGGAACGTCAACTGTCTTGTGACCTGCAGTGTTGGCGTTTCTGATTCTTGTTAGCATATCTGCTATTGGGTCTGTCATTGCCATAACAGTAATATCTCCTTTCTTTGCGTGGTTCCCGCACTTCCCTTATGAGTGACGGGCCTTCGTAAATAAAAACGTGTTTACCAGCTTGCCTTCTTTACGCCTGGGATCTCACCCTTGTAAGCAAGCTCTCTGAAGCAGATACGGCAGATGCCGTACTTCTTCAGAACTGAATGTGGTCTTCCACATACCTTGCATCTTGTATAAGCCCTTGTTGAGTACTTAGGCTTTCTTGTCTGCTTAACCTTTAATGCAGTCTTTGCCATATTACCCTCCTACTACTTCTCAAACGGCATTCCGAGCATCTCGAGAAGAGCATATGCTTCCTCGTCTGTCTTAGCTGTTGTTGTGAATACAATGTTCATTCCCTTGATTGTCTCAACCTGATCGTAAACGATCTCAGGGAAGATGAGCTGCTCCTTGAGGCCCATTGAGTAATTACCTCTTCCATCGAAAGAGTTCTTGCTGAGTCCCTTGAAGTCTCTTACTCTTGGAAGTGAGAGGTTGAAAAGCTTGTCAGCAAAAGTATACATTCTGTCTCCTCTGAGAGTAACCTTTGCTCCTACAGGCATTCCTGCTCTTACCTTGAAGTTAGCGATTGACTTTCTAGCTCTTGTTACTACAGGCTTCTGTCCTGAGATGAGTGCAATCTCCTTAACTGCCGAGTCAAGAATCTTTGCGTTGTCCTTAGCCTCGCTGAGACCCATGTTGATTGTGATCTTAGTGAGCTTTGGAACATCCATAGGATTGGAGTAGTTGAACTTGTCGTTCAGAGCCTGGAAGACTTCGCTCTTGTACTTCTCTTTAAGTCTGATTTCCATCGTTTCTTATCTCCTTTCCTAGTCTACAACGGCACCGGTCTTCTTTGAAACTCTAACCTTCTTGCCGTCTCTGATCTCAACACCAAGTCTTGTTGCCTGCTTTGCCTTCTTGTCGTAGAACATTACGTTAGAAGCATCAATTGGTCCCTCGATGTGCTTGATCTCTGAAGCTGATGTTCTTGTAGCCTTAGCATGCTTAGTCTGCATGTTAACGCCCTCAACAACAACCTTGTTCTTCTTTGGAATAGCCTTGAGGACAGTTCCGGTTTTGCCCTTATCCTTTCCTGCAATAACTACTACTGTATCATTTTTCTTAATCTGCATCTTGAGGCCTCCTTATAATACTTCCGGTGCCAGTGACACGATTTTCATGAAGCCGTTATCTCTAAGCTCTCTAGCAACAGGTCCGAAGATACGAGTACCTACAGGATTCTTGTCTGTTCTGTCCTTGATGATAACTGCAGCGTTCTGATCGAACTTCACATAGCTTCCGTCCGGTCTTCTTGTGCCGCGCTTGCTTCTTACTACAACTGCCTTTACAACGTCGCCCTTCTTTACAGTACCACCAGGTGCTGCATCCTTTACTGCACAAACGATAACATCACCGATGTTAGCATATCTTCTGCCTGTACCGCCAAGGATTCTGATGCAGAGCAGCTCCTTAGCTCCGGAATTGTCGGCAACTCTTAATCTAGTTTCTGTCTGAATCATGCTTTGTTGCCTCCTTACTTAGCTTTCTCAATAATCTCGACCAGTCTCCATCTCTTATCCTTTGAGAGTGGCTTAGTCTCCATAATCAGTACCTTATCGCCGATGCCACAGATGTTCTCCTCATCATGAGCCTTGAACTTCTTAGTTCTCTTAACACCCTTTCCGTAAAGAGAATGTCTTTCGATTTCTTCTGTAGCAACAACAATTGTCTTATCCATCTTATTGCTTGAAACGATTCCGATTCTTGTCTTTCTTCTGTTTCTTTCCATTCGATTCATCCTCCTTTCGTATTAGTTGTTTTCGCTCTCTCTGATGATTGTCTTCACTCTAGCGATATCTCTCTTAATCTCACGCATCTTTACTGGGTTCTCGAGCTGTCCAGTAACGTGCTGGAATCTCAGGTTGAAGAGCTCCTGCTTCATTCTGTTGAGTTCAGCAACTCTCTCCTGATCTGTCATCTTTCTAATCTTGTTCAGATCCATTATTCGTTACCTCCATGCTCCTGTCCCTTGATAACGAACTTGCACTTGATTGGCAGCTTGTATGAAGCAAGTCTAAGCGCTTCTCTTGCTGCTTCCTCAGATACTCCTTCGATTTCGAACATAATTCTGCCAGGCTTAACTACTGCTACCCAGTACTCTGGTGAACCCTTTCCGGATCCCATACGTACGCCTGCAGGCTTCTTAGTGATTGGCTTGCTTGGGAAGATCTTAATGTAAACCTTTCCGCCTCTCTTGATGGATCTTGTCATGGCAATTCTGGCTGCCTCGATCTGCTTAGAATCAATCCAAGCACGATCCTCAGCCATAAGACCATAAGTTCCATATGTAACGGTATTACCCTTAGTTGCAATACCCTTCATTCTGCCTCTGTGGACTCTTCTACGTTTAACGCGCTTTGGCATTAACATGGCAAGTATCTCCTTTCTTCAATTCTTATGCTTCTGTAGTCTCTTCTGCCTCTACTGCAGGTGTCTCAACTACAGGTGCCTCTACCTTAGGTGCCTTTCTTACTCTTGTAGTAGCAGGCTTTACCTCAGGCTTAGCATCACGACCGTCAGGTCTTCTGTTTCTTCCCTCGTATGAAGATCTCTTTCTGTCCTTCTTCTCGTTTCTTCTGGACTTCTTGTCTCTTCTCTCAGGCTTTGACTCTGAAACGATTTCCTTCAGGCCCTTGTCGAGGATCTCTCCGTGGTTGATCCAAACCTTAACACCGATCTTTCCGTAAGTTGTATCTGCCTCAGCAAATCCGTAGTCGATGTCAGCTCTGATAGTGTGAAGAGGAACATTTCCCTCAGCATACTTCTCGCTTCTTGCGATCTCAGCACCACCAAGTCTTCCTGAACAAAGAATCTTGATACCCTTAGCGTTAGCCTTCATAGTTCTGCCGATAGCCTGCTTCATAGCTCTTCTGAAAGAAGTTCTTCTCTCAAGAGCCTGTGCAACGCTCTCTGCAGTAAGCTGTGCGTCAAGCTCAGCTCTTCTTACTTCCTCGATGGAAACCTCAACGTTCTTTCCAGTCATCTTAACGAGTGACTTCTTGAACTCCTCGATTCCCTCTCCTGATCTTCCGATTACCATTCCAGGTCTTGCAACGAGTACGATAACCTTGATCTTATCAGCAGCAGGTCTCTCAATTACAACCTTTGATACGCCTGCATTGTAAAGCTTCTTCTTTACGAATGTTCTAACCTTGTTGTCCTCTGCGAGGTAATCTGCAAAGTTATTCTTATCTGCATACCACTTGGAGCTCCACTCTTTGTTAACTCCGACTCTCAGTCCATGTGGATTAACCTTCTGACCCATCTGGTGAACCTCCTTCTACTGTTACTGCCTTCTCTCTAAGAGTTACGCCGATGTGGCTTGTTCTCTTAAGAATCATTCCGGCTCTTCCCTGTGCTCCAGGTCTGAATCTCTTCATTGTTGGACCCTGGTTAGCGTAAACCTCAGCAACATAGAGGTTGTCCGGATTCATGTCGTGGTTGTTCTCAGCGTTAGCTGCAGCTGATTTTACTACCTTCTCTACAAGCTCAGCACCCTTGCCAGGCATGAACTTGAGAATAGTCAGTGCTTCGTTCAGATCCTTACCTCTTACAAGGTCAGTAACAGGCTTGAGCTTACTTGAAGACATTCTTACGTATTTAGCAATTGCTTTTGCTTCCATAATTGTCAACTCTCCTTTCTGTTACTACTTTCTCTTACCGTCAGCAACGTGACCCTTATAAGTTCTAGTTGGAGCAAACTCTCCAAGTCTGTGTCCTACCATGTCCTCAGTGATGTATACAGGCACATGCTTACGTCCGTCGTGAACAGCGATTGTGTGACCGATCATCTGAGGGAAAATTGTTGATGGTCTTGACCATGTCTTGATAACGTTCTTTTCGTTAGCCGCATTCATCTCTTCAATTCTCTTGAGGAGTTTTGCATTTACGAATGGGCCCTTCTTAAGCGATCTTCCCATTATATGCTCCTTCCCTACTTGCTATTTCTTCTTCTAACGATGTACTTGTTAGAATCCTTATTCTTCTTACGTGTCTTGTATCCAAGAGCAGGCTTACCCCATGGAGTAACAGGTCCCTTACGACCGATTGGAGCTCTACCTTCTCCACCACCGTGTGGGTGATCGTTAGGGTTCATTACAGATCCTCTAACTGTAGGTCTCCATCCCATGTGTCTCTTTCTTCCGGCCTTACCGATTGAGATGTTAGCGTGGTCAGCGTTGCCAACCTCGCCGATTGTAGCTCTGCACTCGATTCTTACCATTCTTACCTCGCCGGATGGAAGTCTTACCTGAGCGTAATTTCCTTCCTTAGCCATGAGCTGTGCTCCGTTGCCGGCAGATCTTACAAGCTGTCCGCCCTTGCCAGGCTTAAGCTCGATGTTGTGAATGATTGTACCAAGCGGAATGTTAGCGATAGGAAGTGCATTTCCTGGCTTGATATCAGCATCAGCGCCTGAAACAACTGTGTTTCCAACCTTGAGTCCCTTAGGAGCAAGGATGTATCTCTTCTCACCGTCAGCGTAGCTGAGGAGAGCGATATTAGCTGTTCTGTTTGGATCGTACTCGATAGTCTTAACAGTTGCAGGGATTCCGTCCTTGTTTCTCTTGAAGTCGATGATTCTGTACTTAGGTCTGTATCCGCCACCTCTGTGTCTA
>CAMFZN010000023.1 GCA_946006945.1 uncultured Clostridia bacterium
CAAGAAAAGAGCTTCTGTAATAATTGAAGACTGACAAGCTGTCATACCGGGCATCTATTGCCCGGTTTTTTGTCAGCTCAATCTAATCAATGATATCCTCGACATGAGCCGGATAGAGAGCGGAAGACTTGAGCTTGAGTTTGAAGAGACATCGCTTAGGTCGATAATTGATGATATTAGAAATATGTTAGATGAGGAGGCTGCATCTAAGAAGCTGGATATTTCATATGACACCGAAGGTATAAGAGATAACGCCGTAATATGCGACAGGACAAGGCTGTGCCAGGTTCTTCTCAATCTTGTGTCAAATGCGGTCAAGTATACTGAATATGGCGGAAAGGTATCAGTATTAGTCACTCAGCATGAATGCGATGAGCCTGAAACAGCTTCTTACGAGATATGTGTACGTGATAACGGAATAGGAATGAGTCAGGAATTTGCATCACGAATTTTTGAGCCTTTCGAAAGAGAGAGATCCTCAACAGTCAGCAGGATTCAGGGAACAGGACTTGGAATGTCCATTACAAAGAGTATCATTGACATGATGGATGGAGAGATTTCTGTCAAAACACAGGAGGGTGAAGGTTCTGAGTTTACTGTTCGCCTGAAGCTGAAGATTTCGTCAGCTGATGAGAAGGTATCTGTTGCCGCGACTGCTGCAGATAATGAGAATGAGCAATCAGCTGATTCTGCAGCATCATTTGCGGGCAAAAGGATTCTTCTCGCAGAGGATAACGAGCTTAACCGTGAGATTGCGGTTACAATTCTCGAGGGCTTCGGATTCGAGGTCGTTTCTGTCACAGACGGCTCGGAGGCGCTTGAGCACATTGTAGACTCGGCTCCGAACACATATGATCTTGTTCTCATGGATGTTCAGATGCCTGTTATGGATGGATATGAGGCGTCGAGACTTATAAGAGGTCTCGGTAATAAGCAGGGAGCAGAGATTCCGATTGTAGCAATGACAGCCAACGCCTTTGAGGAGGACCGAAGAAGAGCAAAGGCTGCTGGAATGGACGGCTTCATCACTAAGCCTATTAATCTCGATGAGATAGTAATCACACTTGGTGAGATTCTCAAATAGAAGAAAACAAAAAATCACCGGCAGATTAGAAATAGTCTGCTGGTGATTGTTGTTTTTGCTTAAAATTCCGTATCTTCAAGAAGGACTCTAAGTGCATTAAGTGCAGTGTCAACCTCTTCCTCGGTGTTCCAGTATCCGAACGAGAATCTTATAGTCCCTGTCGGATATGTTCCAAGAGACTTGTGAGCAGCAGGTGTGCAGTGAAGACCAACTCTTGTCATGATTCCGTATTCAGAGTCTAGTGCAAAAGCAACTGCGGCAGGGTCTGCCTTTAACGGCTGAATCGATACAACCCCGGTTCTGCCTTCAAGCGTGGTTTTGCCCGCAATCATGATATCACCGGCATCTGCCATCGGCTTAAGACCCTCGAGGAAGCGTCCTGTGAGCTTTAGCTCGTGCTCTCTTATCACATCTATTCCAGTCTCGTTAATCCATTCAAGTGCGGCGTGAAGTCCTACGATTCCCGGAAGATTCATGGTGCCGGACTCAAAGCGGTCAGGCATGAAATCAGGAATCTCCTCGGTGTGGCTAAGGCTTCCCGTGCCGCCTGAAATAAGAGGCTCAATCTCACATATGAGATCCTCTTTGAGAATAAAGCCGCCTATTCCCTGAGGGCCAAGAAGGCTCTTGTGACCGGTAAAGCAAAGAGCGTCGATGTTCATCTCCTTCATGCTTATCGGCATAACTCCTGCTGTCTGTGCAACGTCGGCAAAGAATCTGAGGCCGTGCTTCCTGCAGAACTCACCAACCTCCTTAAACGGCATAACGGTTCCGCACAGGTTGCTTGCGTGAAGCATTACTACAGCCCTGGTATTGGGCTTAAGAAGCTCCTCCATTCTGTCAAGCTCAAGCTCACCTAGTCTGTTACATGGAATTCTGTCGAACTCGACGCCTGTCTTCTCAAGCTGAACAAGAGGCCTCATTACAGCGTTGTGCTCCATCGATGATGTAAGAACATGGTCGCCCGGCTTAAGATAACCCTTGAGGACAAAGTTCAGGCTTTCGGTAATGTTCTTGGTAAAAACGACGTTCTTGCAGTTTTCTGCATCGAACATGTCACATAGCATCTGTCTTGTATCATATACGAGACCTTCAAGACTGAAGGCAGAGCTGTAGGTGCCTCTGTTGACATTTGCGCCTACTGTTGTCATGTATTCATAAACGGCATCGGATACAGCCTTCGGTTTAGGAAAGGTTGTAGCCCCGTTGTCGAGATAGATTGAACTCATATCCGTCTGTTTCTCCTTATCAATAATCTTACCTGCACATTCTATCATAATATCAAATACAATTAGCGATTATAAATTTTTGCAATACTTTTGCATTAATTCCGTCATCTTATATTATAATTAATACAGTTTAGACTATATGAAGGGAACGTATGTAATATGGCTTTAACATCAACAGAGATAGTAATAGGAAAAGATACAAGGTACAATATCACTCTTAGAGTAGATGCTACGGCAGGCAAGGGCTTTTCGTGCTTCGTATGCGGAGGGGACAGACCGCATGTCGGTGCTGTGGCTCTTATTTCACGTAAGGGTGAGGAGCAGATAATGAAGCTTGACAAGGGATGTACCGAACTTGACGAGGAAGCGGCACTTACAGTAGCAAGAATGCTTAATGACAGCTTCAGAGAGGCTGTTTCGTGTACTGCAGGAGTAGAATTCAAAGATGCTTCAGAGAAGGACATTAAGCAGATGAGAATGAACTTCACCGCTGCAGCAAGACATTTCATCGGAACATACGAGAGATAGAGGTGCAGAAATTGAAATGGGTTAAGTACACAATCGAATCGACGATTGAGGCTGAGGATATAATCAGCTGCGAGCTTGCAGAGCTTGGAGTAGAGGGTGTGCAGATTGAAGACAGTCTGCCCCTTTCTTTTGCTGAGCTTGAAGCAATGTATGTGGACCCTGAGGCAGAAGAGCTTATGCCTGACAGCATACCGGATATTGATGGCTCAAGAATAAGCTTTTATCTTAGGATTACTGACGGCGAGTCGGACATAAATGTCCCTGTTAAGAGCTCTGATACTGTTGACGCATCATACACAATACACGACAGACTGTGGGATCAGGAAGAGGTTGAGGCTCTGATTGGAGAAATCCGAAACAGGCTTAATGAAATGTCTGCGTATGTGGACATAGGAACCGGACGCATAACCGCAGACTATACGGAAGAAACAGAATGGATTGATAAGTGGAAGGAATACTATAAGCCGCTCGTGGCAGCAAATATCCTTGTTATTCCGTATTGGGAGGATGTTCCAAGTGAGTATCAGGCCGCAACAGAGGATGAGAGCCTAAGAGTTGTAAGACTTAATCCCGGCTCTGCCTTCGGCTCGGGAAGCCATGAGACAACAAGGCTGTGCATGGAGCTTATAGAGAAATACCTGAAGAAGGGCGACCGATTCATAGATATCGGCGCAGGAAGCGGCATTCTCGGACTAGCGGCTCTTTCGAACGGAGCATCATACGTATACTCGGTTGAGCTTGACCCTGCCTGCGAGCACATAATGCAGGAGAATATGGAGCTTAACGGGATAAGTGAAGATGAGTTCAGGATAGGCATAGGAAATATTCTTGAGGATGATGAGATGAGAGCGGCGGCAGGTGATGACTATGATGTGCTTGCAGCAAATATCCTAGCCCCTGTCACAATTACTCTGTCCGGACCCGGGCAGGCGGACTCTCTGGTAAGAAAAGGCGGATTCTTCATTACATCAGGTATTGCTAAATACCGTGAGGATGAGGTTAAGGCCGCTTTCATGCGTAATCCGGAATGGAGAATAATCGACAGCCGGTCTGCAGGTGACTGGACAGCACTTGTCTGCGAGAGGATATAGCCTATGAAGAAAAACATGAGAATCGGTCTTATCGTTGATGAGATGACGAGCAACCCGTGCAGACTGTATGAGTTAAAGTATTTCTGCGAGAAATATGATATTGCTAAGTCCAGCCTGAGCGAGGACATCAGACTGGTTAATCAGATTCTGTCGGAGAACGGGACCGGAAGAATTGAGAGCTATACAGGAGTTGGCGGTGGAGTCAGATTTGTTCCGGGAATAAGCAGAGAGGAAACGGCAAGGCTTCAGGAATGTATTATTGAGAAGCTTTCAGATCCTCAGAGAATCCTTGGAGGCGGCTTCATATATACATCAGACATCATGTTCGACGGTAGACTGCTTCGCGATATGGCGAGGGTTTTTGCCCGCGAATTCTACTCAAGGAATGCAGACTATGTTGTAACGATTGAGACTAAGGGTATTCCTCTTGCGGCAAAGACTGCGGAGCTTCTGAATCTTCCTCTGGTAGTGATTAGACGTGAGGCAAAGTATTCAGAGGGTTCTACTGTCAGCATCAATTATTTCTCGGGATCCTATGACAGGATTCAGAAGATGTCTATTGCCAAGAGGTCTGTAAGACCCGGGACTCGCGCCATAATAATTGATGACTTTATGCGCGGAGGAGGAAGTCTTAAGGGAATAACCGAGATTCTTGGCGAGTTCGATGTTGAGGTTGTTGGTATCGGAACTGCGCTCGCTGCGAGGGAACCTGTGAACAAGAAGGTCAGTGATACGGTTAATCTTATCACAATAGACAGTGTCGACGAGGAGATTAAGTCTATACATATGACAGCTAATGACTTATAATAGACGGGTAATATAGATAATAATGCAGAGGTATGATGCATGGTAGAAATAGATAAGTATAAGAGAATACACTGCCTTGGAATTGGCGGTATAGGACTGAGTGCCGTAGCCGAGATCCTTAAGGATAACGGACATACGGTTACAGGAACAGACATAAAGGTATCAGAGGTAACAGAGCATCTTGAGAGTATCGGAATCAAGGTGTTCAGAGAGCATGTGGCAGAGAACGTTGATAATGTTGATGCTGTCGTATACTCTGCAGCCGTCTCGGATGAGAATCCTGAGGTTGTAAGAGCAAGAGAGCTTGGAATTCCTCTGTTCTCCAGAGCAGAGGTGCTCGGCATGCTGATGGAGAATTACAGAAGCAGTATTGCAATATGCGGTACTCACGGCAAGACGACTGTCACGTCGATGACATCGCTTATTCTGAGGAATGCTGAGTACAGGCCAACAATCCTTGTCGGAGGCAACCTTCCTGAGATTAACGGTAACGTGGAAATCGGCTCTAACGATTACTTTGTTACTGAGGCATGTGAATATATGGACAGCTTCCTCAATCTCAAGCCAAGCATTGGCGTAATTCTCAATATTGATTCAGATCACCTTGACTATTTCAAGGATATGGATCATATCGTCAAGTCCTTCAGAACCTTTGTTGAGCAGATTGGAGACGAGGGGACAATAGTCGCTTATGGAGACAATCCTTTCGTAAAG
Source organism: uncultured Clostridia bacterium (assembly GCA_946006945.1). Taxonomy (GTDB): domain Bacteria; phylum Bacillota; class Clostridia; order Peptostreptococcales; family Anaerovoracaceae; genus Crickella. The sequence continues at coordinate 5,454 of CAMFZN010000023.1, forward strand.
GATGTCCTTAAGGATCACAGCAATAAGATTACATATGGCTACAGTGAGAGCTGTGACTATTATGCCGAGAATATTGTATTTGATGATATGGGATTCCCTTCTTTTGATATTTGTCATGAGGGAAATAAGGTGGCGGAGATAAAGCTTGCTGTTCCGGGAGAGCACAATGTGCTTAATTCCATGGCGGCCTTTGCCACCGCAAGACATCTTGGAGTAGATGTCCGGACAATCAGAGATACACTTGCTGCATTCGGCGGAACACATAGAAGATTCGACTTCACCGGCATTACAGATGGAGGCGTGAAGGTTATTGATGATTATGCTCATCATCCGACAGAATGCAGAGCAACTATTGCAGCTGCATCAAATGTTAAGCATAACAGGCTTTGGATAGTATTCCAGCCTCATACTTATACAAGGACAAAGGCATTGTTTAACGAGTTTACAGAATGCTTCACAGGTGCCGATGTACTGGTGCTCACGGATATTTATGCTGCAAGAGAGAAGGATGTCTATGACATCTCTACGGAGAAGCTGTATAATTCAATGAAGGAGCTTCACCCGGATAAGGAGATTTACTACATAGGCGATTTTGACAGAATTGCAGATTTCATTAAATCGAACGCAGCTTCGGGTGACATGGTGATAACCATGGGTGCGGGAGATGTCTACAAGGTAGGCGAGCTCATCCTTAATTAGTCGATGACGGCATCAGCCGCATTATAATAAACAATCACAATCAGGTATCAAACAGAAAGCGGAGGAACAATAATAATGGCAGTTGATTTCAGTAACTTCAAGCTCTTTACATGTAATTCGAATATTACACTTGCTAAGGAGATTGCAGATATTCTGGGAGTGGAACTCGGTAAGGCTGATGTAAAGAAGTTCAGCGATGGAGAAATCAGTGTTAGCATCTGGGAGACTGTAAGAGGCAAGGACTGTTACATCATTCAGTCTACTAATGACCCGGTTAATGACAATCTAATGGAACTTCTGATTATGATTGACGCTCTTAAAAGAGCTTCAGCAAACAGCGTAACAGCAGTTATTCCATATTATGGATATGCTCGTCAGGATAGAAAGGCTAAGTCGAGAGATCCAATCACATCAAAGCTCGTAGCTAACATGCTTGTTGCATCAGGAGTAGACAGAGTGGTAACAATGGATCTTCATGCAGCTCAGATTCAGGGATATTTCGATATTCCTGTAGACCACATGATCGGACAGCCTCTTCTTACAGAGTATTTCAGAGAGAAGAATCTTGAGGATCTTGTAATCGTATCTCCTGATCACGGTTCTGTTACAAGAGCGAGAAACATGGCTAAGCCGCTCAACGCACCTATTGCCATTATTGACAAGAGAAGACCTGAGGCTAACAAGAGCGTTATCATGAATGTTATTGGTGACGTTAAGGGTAAGAACTGTGTAATTGTGGATGATATGATTGATACAGCAGGTACAATCTGCAATGCGGCACAGGCTCTTATGGACCTCGGCGCGAAGGCTGTGTATGGAGGAACAACTCACGCGGTCCTTTCAGGCCCTGCAATTGAGAGAATTGCTAACAGCGCGTTTAAGGAGGTTGTTCTCCTCAACACAATTGAGCTTCCTGAGGAGAAGAAGATTGATAAGTTCGTTACACTTTCTGTTGGACCTATTTTCGCAGAGACAATAAAGAGAATTCACTGCAAGATTGCAATCAGTGATATGTTTGAATAAGATATTACGTGGCGGACCTGGGAAGGTCCGCTTCTGTTACTGGGAGGAATAAATGTATCTGATAGCGGGGCTGGGTAATCCCGGCAGCAAATATGAGAACACAAGACATAACATGGGCTTTAAGACTGTAGACAATATTGCCTCTGAGCTTGGAGTTGATATCAGAAAGAGCAAGTTCAAGGGCCTGATAGGTGAAGGAAAGATAGGAAAAGAGAAGGTGCTTCTTCTTAAGCCTCAGACTTACATGAACCTTAGCGGGGAATCCGTCAGAGAGGCAGCAATGTATTATGATATCCCAAGAGAGAATCTGATAGTTATTTATGATGATATGGATCTTCCTGCGGGCGATATCAGAATCAGGAAGTCAGGAGGCCCGGGAACTCACAATGGAATGAAATCTGTTGTCTCACAGCTTGGAATAAAGGATTTCCCAAGAATCAGAGTAGGCGTAGGCTCAGGCTTAAACGGAGATGACATAGTAAATCATGTAATAGGCAAGGTATCACAGAGAGAAATGTCAGTACTTGAGGATGCCTGCAGGGATGCAGCAGCTGCTGCCTGTGATATTGTAAGAATTGGAATCGATAATGCAATGAACAGACATAACGGTAAGGCCGGCAAGGAACTGAAGGAAACGGGTAATAATTAATGATTACAAGCTATACGGGAATAAGCGGCAGCAGAATAGCGTATTTTGCCGCCGCAGAGATAAGGCAGAAGAGAAAGGCACTTATTGTGGTCTCCTCTGAGCGTGCTGGAAGAAGGCTTAGAGATGACCTTGCTTTTTTTGTACCTGAAGCTGAGTTTATTCTCGTACCCGAAGAGGAGGATTTCAGAATCCTCTATGATGCAAGGGATAGAGGAGGATTGTCGGAGAGAATAAGAGCTCTTGATGCCCTGGTGTCGGATGAGGAGAGCGGTTATAAGGTCGTTATAGCTCCTGTTTCTGCCCTGCTTCGAAAGACCTGCACTAAAGAACGCTACCGGGAAGGAGTGTTTAAGATTGCTATGGGAGATGTAGTAGATCCGGTGCAGCTTCGAAGGAGACTTGTTATGTCGGGATATGTTAATTCGGCAGTCTGCGAGGGCAGTGGGGAATTCTCTCATAGAGGTGACATTGTCGATATTTTTGCCCCATCGATGGCGAATCCTGTAAGAATTGAGTTCTGGGGTGATGAGGTAGACTCCATCAGAACATTTGAAGCTGATTCACAGAGGTCAATCGAGAATCTTGATGCTGTCAGAATCTCTCCTGCGGCAGAGCTTGTACCTGACGATGAGGAGCTTAGGGATGCTCTCACAAGGATAGATGATGAGAGAATAAAAGAGATCTTCGAAAGCCGACAGGATATTCAGATATACTCAGAGTATATGGAATTCTTTGATGTAGAAACGGCATGCATGTATGAATATGCAGGTGATGCGCCAATCATTCTCTGTGATCCGGAAAGAATAACAGATGAACTGTCTGATAAGATAGAAAGCAAGGACCTGTATCCGATATACAAGCAGAATAATGTAATTGTCTATACACCTTTCCAGGATACTTCCAAGGGTATAGACAGGCCTGACCATGTCTTCAATGTTCATTGCAGACAGCCGGCATCCTTCAATGGAAATATGGAGTTCTTCATTGATGAAATCAGAAGACTTGATAAGGCTGGCTTCAGGATTACGGTGGTAAGCTCCTCTGCTGAGAGAGGAGACAGAATCAGAGAGTATCTTGCTATTGATGACTGCAATGTAGGAATTGATTACAGAATCGGACAGCTGAGCAGCGGAATGATTCTCGATGATTATAAGGAATGCTATATCGCTGAATCTGATATTTTTGCTGACAGCAGGAGAAAGCCTGCCAGAAGAAAAAAGAAAAAGAACGACATTTCGTTCTCAGATCTTAAAGCAGGAGACTTTGTAGTTCATGAGACTCACGGAATAGGAAAGTTCTGTGGCATTAAGACTATTACAGCTGCCGGAATGACAAGAGATTATCTTGAAATACGTTATGCAGGAACCGATGTTCTGTATATTCCAACAGAGCAGCTCGATATTATCCAGAAATACATCGGAAGCAGGGGAGAGAATCCTAATCTGTCCAGGCTGTCCGGAGGAACCTGGAAGAGGACAAGGGAGAAGGCAAGAAATGCTATCATGAAGATAGCCGACGACCTTGTTAAGCTGTATGCTGAAAGAGAGGCTGCAGGCGGATATGCATTTCCGAAAGACGGCTTATGGCAAAAGGAGTTCGATGAGGAGTTCCCATATACCGAGACAGACGACCAGTTAAAGGCGATAGAGGAGATAAAGGAAGACATGCAGAAGCCTGTTCCAATGGACAGACTTCTTCTCGGGGATGTAGGCTTCGGAAAGACCGAGGTTGCCGCAAGAGCAGTCTTCAAGTGCATATCTGATGGCAAGCAGGCGGTGTTTCTGGCACCTACAACACTGCTTGTCAGTCAGCATTATCACAATATGCTTGAGCGTTTTGACCACTATCCTTTCGAGATCAGGATGCTTTCAAGATTCAGAACAGAAGCTCAGCAGAACGAAACAATAAGGGAACTTAAGAAAGGAACTGTTGATTTCGTAATCGGAACGCACAGACTTCTATCGGATGATGTCAAGTTCAAGGATCTCGGCCTTGTGATCATAGACGAGGAACAGCGATTCGGTGTAAAGCATAAGGAGAAGCTGAAGCAGCTTAGAAGCAGTGTAGATGTACTGACGCTTTCAGCAACGCCGATACCAAGGACGCTGAATATGTCTCTTACCGGAATCAAGGATATCAGCACAATTGAGGAGCCGCCAGGGGACAGATACCCTGTCCAGACCTTTGTTGCTCCGGAGGATGATGAGCTTCTCAGAATGGCGATATCAAGAGAGCTTTCCAGAGGCGGTCAGGCTTATGTTGTAAGCAACAGAGTCAAAGGCCTTAGGGAGATTGCTGATAGAATAGAAGAGCTTGTGCCTGAAGCGGTTACGGTTGTCGGACATGGAAGAATGTCAGAGACTGAGCTTGAGAACGCAATGCTTGATTTCGTGGAGCAAAGGGCAAACGTCTTTGTTGCAACAACCATAATCGAGAATGGAATCGACATTGCCAATGCCAACACAATGATTATTATCAACTCTGATCAGCTCGGCTTGTCTCAGCTCTATCAGCTTAGGGGAAGAGTCGGAAGGTCAAGCAGGATTGCATATGCTTATCTTACTTACAAGCCTCAGAAGGTTCTTACAGAAATAGCAGAGAAGAGGCTTCAGGCAATTAGAGAATTCACTGAGTTCGGCTCAGGTTTTAAGGTTGCCATGAGAGATCTTGAGCTTAGAGGCGCCGGCAATATTCTCGGAGAGGCGCAGAGCGGACACATTGAGGGAATCGGATATGAGCTTTACTGCAAGGAGATAGACAGAGCGGTGCGTAAGCTTAAAGGAGAGGATATCATCGAATCTGCTGCCGAGATAACAATAGAGATAAATGAGCCTGCGAATATTCCGGCATCATATATTGAGGACCAGACATTAAGGCTTCAGGCGTACAAAAAGATTGCTGCCATAACCTGTGAGGATGATGCAGAGGATCTTATTGAGGAGCTGATAGACAGGTTCGGGGATATTCCTGAGGACACAGTTAACCTCATAAGAATATCTGAAATAAGAGCTCTTAGCGCACTGCTAGGAATTGAGAAGCTTGAACAGCTTCAGAACAGAACAGTAATCAGCTTTGCCCAGGAGAATAGAGTCAGTCCGTATATGGTTGTAATGGCTAAGGATGAGTTTAAGGATGCGCTGACAATTCTAAGCGGTTCAAACACAGGACTAAGCCTCTTTACAGGAGGAAAACAGCGATTAAATAAACTGCACAGCTTAATGAGAACGCTGTACAGGGTGTATAATGAGGAGAAAAGTCAGAATGCATGCTGATGAAGAACGATTAATTGAGGCTGCATCGCTTATGAAGGAGGGCAAAAATGCTTTTTGAGAGAATAGCAATCGTTGATGAGAATTTTGATTATCAGGAGGATATGTACGTAGGCATTTCCGGCAACCTTATTACATATATCAGCAAGGAAGCTCCAAGTGACGCTCTTAGGGAGCACTACTATCAGACCTATGACGGCAAGGGGAAGGTGCTGATGCCGGGCTTTGTTAATGCTCACGGTCATTCTCCAATGTCGCTTATGAGAGGCTATGGTGAGAATCTACCTCTTCAGCGCTGGCTTAATGAGCTCGTGTTCCCGTTCGAGGATCAGCTGGATGGTGAGGCTGTGTATAATGGAACGCTTTTATCAATGGCAGAGTCAATCCGCTACGGAATCACCTCAACAAGTGATATGTACTTCTGGGTTGATGACATGGTAAGAGCAATTACAACAAGCGGTGCAAAAGCTAATATTGCCAGGGCAGTAACTCATTTCGGCGGAGACGTATATCAGCTTCCAAGCTTTATTGAGCAGAGAGATTCAATTCTCATGTACCATGGATTTGATGAAGGAAGGATTCTTATTGACGCGAGTGTACACGCAGAATATACGAATTCGGATGAGAGTGTTAAGGCAGTTGTTGAGCAGTGCAGAGATCATGACCTTATAATGCACATTCATCTGTCAGAGACAGAAAATGAGGTAAATGAGTGCATCGAAAGAAGAGGGGGGAAGACTCCTGTAGAGTATTTCGACTCTCTGGGACTTTTCGACGGACCTGTTCTGGCTGCACACTCTGTATGGCTGACAGATAACGACTATCAGATACTTAAGTCAAAGAATGTAACGGTTGCAAGCAACCCAATCAGCAATCTGAAGCTTGTAAGCGGAATCTGCGATGTAAAGAAGCTTATGGATAACGGCATAAGGGTAGCTATCGGAACTGACAGCTCAACCAGCAACAACAGCCTTGACTTCTTTGAGGAGATTAAAACTTTTGCACTTCTTGCGAAGTTAAAGAGCGGAGATCCTGCATTCATGACACCTAAGCAGGCGCTGTATGCTGCAACCAGAGCCGGTGCTCTTGCACAGGGTCGTAAGACATCAGGCCTTATCAAGGAAGGCTACAGAGCGGACCTGATTGTTGTTGATACTGATGTGCCTAACATGCAGCCTTCACACAACATGCTGAATAATCTGGTATATTCTGCATGCGGCAAGGATGTGTGCTTAACAATGGTCGATGGAAGAGTTCTCTATCAGGATGGAGAATATAAGACTATTGATATTGAGAAAGTAATGTACGATACAAATGCGGCAAAGGACAGGATTCTTGCCAAGCTATAAACCAAATCCGACAGGGGAAAACAAATGAAATCAAACAGACAGCCAATTTCACCAAATGAACTTACAGGAGCAAGAATATTCAAGGGGGCGACCATTCTTGCTGTTGCAGGAATTATCAGCAAGATATTCGGAGCTTTTTTCAGAATACCTCTTACAAATCTTATCGGTGCAGAGGGAATGTCGTACTACGGTGTGGCATATCCTGTGTATTCGTTCTTTCTGATTCTTGCAACTGCGGGTATTCCTGTTGCTATATCAAGGATGGTATCAGAAAGAATCGCCTTAGGTGATTATAAAAATGCTCACAAGACGTACAAGGTTTCATTCCTTCTTATGTTCGTTATAGGTGCGGCTTCGTTTGCGGTATGTTTCTTCCTAGCCGGACAGATTGCGACCAGAATGGGTAATCCCGGAGCCAAGGCATCACTCATGGCCATTGCTCCTGCTCTTTTGCTCGCGCCGATAGTATCATCATACAGAGGATACTTCCAGGGACAGCAGAACATGTTTCCTACTGCTTTGTCTCAGGTTGCAGAGCAGATACTGAGGGTAGTTGTAGGTCTTGCTCTTGCTTTTGCACTTGTTAAGCAGAGCCTGGAGCTTGCATCGGCTGGTGCTACCTTCGGAGCTTCAGTAGGCCTTGTTGCGTCACTTATTGTACTGGCAGTTATTTACTTCATGGGACGATCAAGAAGAGCGGCACTGATTGCTGAATCACATACTGAGGACGAGTCTGCCGGTTCTCTTATGAAAACCCTTCTGAAGATATCCGTACCGATTACAATCGGATCGACAATCATGCCGCTTATGATGATTATCGACTCGATGATTATAATGAACAGACTCCAGGCAACAGGATGGTCATACTCTGAATCTAAGACTCTGTATGGACTGATAAGCGGCTTCTGCGATCCTCTTATCGGATTCCCGGGAGTGTTTATTGATGCAATCTGTATTAGCCTTATGCCTGCTGTAACAGCTGCTTTCACATTGAAGCTTAAGGATGATCTGGATCACAGCATTCAGTCAAGCGTAAAGCTTATGATGATAGTTGCATTCCCTTGTGCGATGGGACTTATTGTTCTAGCGAAGCCGATTCTTACGATGCTATATCCGCTTCAGCTTGAGTCGGCTATCATGGCAGTTCCGAATCTTCAGATTCTTGCATTAAGTGTAATAACTCTTTCTATGATGAGAGTTTTCTCAAGTGCGCTTCAGGGAATAGGCAAGATGATACTGCCGGTAATCAACCTGTTCATAGGGTCTATCGTAAAAATAACGGTATCCTATGTTCTTGTAGGCATTCCTGCACTAAATATTAACGGTGCAGCAATTGGAAGTGTATCAGCATACCTTGTCGCAGGAATACTGAATTACTACGCTGTCAAAAAGTATGCCGGAACAAAGATTAATCTTGCCAAAACGTTCGTTGGACCTATGGTATCTACCCTGATTATGGGAGCGGCAACAATCGCAGCGTACAAGCTTTGTTATATGATATGTGCAAGAAATTCTCTTTCGACGCTTCTGGCGATGATCGTTGCTGTAGCGGTATATTTCGTATCGGTATTTGTGACAAAAACCATGGATAGAGAAGATGTTCTCAAACTTCCAAAGGGAGAACTGATAGTTAAGCTTACAGACAGAATCGGATTCACAGGTAAATAGAAATGAACAGAGCGGAGTTTACGGCGTATTTGTCAAAAAGAAACGGATGGAGCAGGAAGGAAGCTGAAGAAAACCTCAAGGGCATTCTTGAAGCGATTGAGGAGCTCCTTTCCGAGGGAGAAAACGTTAAGCTTACGGGATTCGGAAGTTTTGAAGTAAAGAAGAGAGCTGAAAGACCGGGAAGAAATGTGAACAATCCGGAGGAAATCATAATGGTTCCGGCTCACTATGCTCCGGTGTTTCATCCGGGCAAAAATCTTAAGAAGGCGGTAGAAAGATAAATGAGACTTGATAAATTTCTCAAGAATTCGAGAATCATCAAAAGGCGTACTGTAGCCAAGGACGCCTGTGAACAGGGCAGGGTCGAGGTAAACGGAAAGGCAGCAAAGCCTGGCCTTGAACTGAAAACGGGTGATATGATTAAGATAACCTTTGGAACAAGTATTCTTGAGGTGCGCGTGACAGCATTGACAGAGTCATGCAGGAAGGAGGATGCTTCCGGAATGTATGAGGTGATAAGTGAATAATGCGTTGTTCACGATAAATAACGGATAATAGACAACCCCTGCGGCTTCACTATCAAAGATGATATTGAAGATGCAGGGGCGTTTTGCACGATAGCGTGATAAATCGACAAAAATCAGAATTTTGTCGATTTTTGTCGAACGAGTTTTAGAGACATAGAGGAATCCTGAGTGTACTATTTAATCAGATACTTTCGAAAGTTTATCAAATGCAGGAACACATGATTAAGAGGTATAACAGGGGGTAATACAGCTATGGATGCAAAATACAAAGAGGTAAGAGCTAAGGAGATTCCTAAGCAGCAGGAATATCCGGCAACTGAGTGTATCTCAATAATGAGTAATACGAGATATGCAAGAGTTCCGATTAAGGATATTGAGCTGATCGAGCAGGAAAGCAGACGGCTGCATATCATAACAGGCGATGATGAGTACATATGTTATGAAAGAATTGAAAGGCTGTCACGTCTGCTGGGAGAGGGAAACTTCTACAAAGCGATGAAGAGCATAATTGTTAATTTCGACAGAGTAAAGGAGGTTACAGGCCAGGAGGTAGTTTTTGTCTCAGGAAGAAAACTGTGCATGGGCAAGAACAATCTGATGAAGCTTCGAAAGGCATTTAAATACTACCTTCTTCAGTATCCGCCATTCGGTTCGATCCAGGTTGCCAGGGTGTCTGATAGAACGGCTGATTATGGCGAGGATGGAACATCGGTGTGGTAGGAGTAATTCAGTGTAAATATTTGCAAATTCCCTCTTGACATAAGGGAGGCAGGTGGGGTAATATAGACAAGCTGTCGC